>DATFNV010000398.1:0-16013 GCA_035266225.1 Gemmataceae bacterium | reverse complement strand
GCTTCGGCTTCCTGCGCGGTGCGGAGAACCGGCGCCGCGTCGCGGAGGCGCTGGCCGTCCTGGAGCACCCCGAGATCCGTCCCGAGGAACGGGTGTCGCGCCTCAGCCCGGCGGCGCAACAGCTGGTCGAGGTTGCCCGGGCGCTGCTACTGGACGTGCGCGTTTTGGTCCTCGACGAGCCGACCTCGTCCTTGACGCAGGAGGACGCCCGCCGCCTGTTCGCCCTGGTGCGGCGGCTGCGCGAGCGCGGCGTCACCGTCGTGTACATCAGCCATTTCCTCGAAGAGGTGCAGGAGATCGCCGACCGCTTTACGGTGCTGCGCGACGGCCAGAGCGTGGGCGGCGGCAACGTGGGCGACTTCTCGCGCGATCACATCATCGAGCTGATGGTCGGCCGCAGCCTGACCGAGCAGTTCCCGCACGTCCCGCACACGATCGGGGCGCCGCTGTTGGAGCTGCGCGACCTCGCCGGGGTCGAGCTGCCGCGCGGCGTCAGTCTGACGTTGCACCGCGGCGAAATCCTCGGCCTGGCGGGCATCGTCGGCGCCGGGCGGACGGAGTTGCTGCGCGCCGTCTTCGGCCTCGACCCGGTGCGCCGCGGCGAGGTGATCGTCAACGCGCTGTCCAGCCCTCGGGCGACCCCGCGGCAGCGAATCGCGCAGGGCATCGGCCTGCTCAGCGAGGATCGCAAGGGCGAGGGTCTGGCGCTGTCCCAGAGCATCGCCGATAACCTGACGTACAGCCGGCTGGGGCCGTACGGACGCTTCGGTTGGCTGAGCCTGCGGCGGCGGGCGGCGGCCGTGAGCGACTGGCTCGAGCGCTTGCGGGTGCGCTGCCGCGATCCGGAGCAGGCCGTCGGCGAGTTGTCCGGCGGCAACCAGCAGAAGGTGGCGCTGGGCCGCTTGCTTCACCAGGGGGCCGACGTGCTGCTGCTGGACGAGCCGACGCGCGGCGTGGACGTGGGCAGCAAGGCGGAAATCTACCGCCTGATCGGCGGCCTGGCGGCGCAGGGCAAGGCGGTGCTGTTCGTCAGCAGCTACCTGCCCGAGCTGCTCGGCGTGTGCGACCGGCTGGCGGTGCTGGCGCGCGGCCGGCTCAGCCCGGTACGGCCGGCCGCGGAGTGGGCGCCCGAGCAGGTGATGGCGTACGCCACGGGCAGCGCGGAGTTTTGAGCGATTCGCTCTCCCCTCTCCCCTGTACTCAGGGGAGAGGGGAGATAGTGGAGTGACGACGTGACCAGTGACCCGAAATCCCTGGCGGGGCGGCGCTGGTTCGCCCTGTCCGGCCCGGTGATCGGCCTGGCCGGCGTGCTGGCGCTGTTCCTGGTCCTGTTCGCGATCCGCGGCGGGTTGGGGCGCTTCGTCAGCGCCGCCAACCTGCAGATCCTCGTCCACGGGGAGCGGGTCACGGCGTTGGCGGCGCTGGGGGCGCTGCTGGTTATCGTCAGCGGCGGCATCGACCTGTCGATCGGCTCCGTCGTCGCCCTGGTGACGGTGGCGACCATGCTCGTCTACATTTGGGCGCTGGGCGTGACCGGCTCGAAGGCGATGGCGAGCCTGGCGGCGGTCCCGGCGGGCATCGGCGTCGGCGGGCTGTGCGGGCTGACCAATGGCGTGCTGATCACGCGCCTGCGGGTGGCGCCGTTCGTGGTGACGCTGGGGATGTACAGCGCCGCCCACGGCCTGGCGATCTGGCTGGCGGGAGGCGTCATTCTCAACTTCCCGGTCAACGCCCAGCCGGGTTGGGTGGACACATTCGCCACCGCCGGCTCCGACTACACCTTTTTCGACCCCGGCGTGTGGGTCGCCCTGGCCCTGGCCGGGACGGTCGCGGTGCTGCTGCGCTACACTGTGCTCGGGCGCTACTGCTACGCCATCGGCTCCAATGAGGCCACGGCCCGGTTGTGCGGCGTGCCGGTGGAGCGCACGCGCGTCGTCATCTACACCTTGGCCGGCCTGTTGACCGGTGTGGCCGGGGTGGTGATGTTCGCCAAGATGAAGGCGGGCGACCACACCGCGGGGAAGGGGCTGGAACTGACCGTGATCGCCGCAGTGGTCATCGGCGGAGCAAGCCTCAGCGGTGGCCAAGGGACCGTCCTCGGCACCCTCCTTGGCGTCCTCATCCTGGCGGTCCTCGACAACGGCGTCAGCTATTGCAACGTGCCGGTCGAGGTGCAGTACATCGTCATCGGCGTCATCATCGTCGCCAACACCGCCCTCAGCCAGTGGCAGCGCCGCCGGGCGGAGTGACGACCGGCCTTCGCCGCCGATCTTGGTTGCTTTCCGCGGTCTCGCGGGCCAGAATAGCCCCAGCGCAATGACGGAGACCCCGATGAATGACACGACGGAAAAGGATCCCCAGCTGCCGCCGACCGAGAAAGTGCTGCCCCCCGGCGACCCCAACGCCACGATCCTCGACCGGCCGGGCCAGGCCGCGGCGCCGCCGACGGCGGCCAACGGCAGCCGCACCTTCGGCGATTACGAGATCATCGCGGAGTTGGGCCGCGGCGGCATGGGCGTCGTCTACCGCGTCCGCCAGAAGAGCCTCAACCGTGTCGTCGCCCTCAAGATGCTCCTGCCCGGCTCGCTGCCGACGCCGGCCGACCTGCAGCGCTTCAAGACCGAAGCGGAATCGACCGCCGGCCTGCGGCACCGCAACATCGTCACCGTCCACGAGGTCGGCGATTGCGACGGCTGCCACTTCTACAGCATGGACTTCATCGACGGCGTCAGCCTGGCACAGCGGCTGTCGTCGGGGCCGCTGCCCGGCCGCGTCGCCGCCCGCTACGTCGAGGCCGTCGCCCGGGCCATCCACCACGCCCACCAGCACGACATCCTGCACCGCGACCTCAAGCCGTCGAACATCCTCATCGATCGCCAGGACGAGCCGCACGTCACCGACTTCGGCCTGGCCAAGCGCATGCACGCCGACAAGGGGCAGACGCGCACCGGCTCCATCCTCGGCACGCCGGGCTACATGGCCCCCGAGCAGGCCGCCGGCCGCATCAAGGAACTGGGCCCCGCTACCGACGTCTACGGCCTCGGCGCCGTGCTGTACGAGTGCCTCACCGGCCGGCCGCCCTTCCAGGCCGAGACGCCGATGGACACCATGATGCAGGTGCTGGAGCGCGACCCGGCGCCGCCCAGCCTCCTCAACCCGAACGTCGATCGCGACCTGGAAACCATCTGCCTGAAGTGCCTCGAAAAGGACCCCGCCAACCGCTACCCGAGTGCCGAGGCCGTCGCCGACGACCTGCGCCGCTACCTCGACGGCGAGTCGATCAGCGCCAGCACGGTGAACGTGTTCGAGTACCTGGGGCGGACGCTGGGGCGCAGCCAGCACATGGGCGAGTTCCGCTCCTGGGGCAACATGCTGCTGCTGTTCGCCGCCATCGTCTCGGTGGAGCACCTGTTGATCTTCGTCCTGACGGAGGAGCTGACCGAGCCGAGCATCGTCTTCCTGGTGGTGCGGACGCTGCAGTTCGCCCTGATGGGCATCCTCTTCTGGCGGAACCGCTCGCGCCGCCTGCTGCCGGCGAGCACGGCGGAGCGGCAATTGTGGTCGATCTGGATCGGCTACCTCATCGGTTGCGCGGCCGTGGTCCTTGCTGGGCGCTACTCGGAGTTCATCCCGAAGGACGACGTATTCAAGATGCGGCAGTACGTGTTGTGGAGCTTGCTGGCGGGGATGGCGTTTTTCGTGATGGGCGGCAGCTACTGGGGGCGCTGTTACGCCTTCGGCCTGGCCTTCTTCGGCCTGGCGGTACTGCTGCCGCTGAAGCTGGCACTCGCGCCGCTCGGCTTCGGCGCGCTGTGGGCGGTGTCGTTGCTGTCGATGGGGCTGCACTTGCGCCGCCTGGCCGCCGAGGCAGAGGCGGAGGCGGCGCCCGCCGACAGCACACCCACGGAGCGCCGCCCCGAGGGCGGCGGCTAAACCTTGGCGAACTTCAGCGCCCGCTCCACCACGTCGAAGGCCGCCCGCGGCCGGCCGAGCCGCCGGGCGTTCTCCTTCAGCCGGGCCAGCCGCTCCGGCTCGCGCAGCAGGGCCGTCACCTTGTAGGACAGGGTGGCGACGTTGTTCACCTTGATGGCGGCGCCGTTCTCCAAAAGGAAGTCGCTGTTGCGGCTCTCCTGGCCGGGGATCGGGTTGACGATGACCATCGCCGTCCCGCGCGCCAGCGTCTCCGACGTGGTCAACCCGCCCGGCTTCGACACCACCAGGTCGGCCGCCGCCATCAATTCGTCGATGTCCGCCGTGAAGCCCATCACCTTCGTCCGGTGCCGCGCCGGCGGCTTCACCTTCTCCAGCTGCTCGCGGGCGCTCTCGTTGCGGCCGGCGATGACGACCACTTCGAGCGGCACCTCCACGTCGAGGAGGGCGCCGTAAATGTGGGCGATCGGCCCGACGCCGAAGCCGCCGGCCAGTTGCAGCACCACCGGCCGGTCGGCCTTCAGGCGATGTTTGGCGCAGCAGGCCGCCCGCTCCTTCGGCGTCGAGAAGACCGGGTGGATGGGGATGCCGGTGGCGGTCGTGTCGGTCTTCGGGACGCCCCAGTGGTGGAGGTACTGCGCCCCCTCTTCGGTGGCCGTGAAGTAGTGGTCACAGGGCTGGTTCACCCAGAGGCGGTGCGTGTCGAAGTCGGTGGTGGCCGTCACCTGCGGCAGGTTGAGGCCGTCCTTGCGGCGCAGCGAAGCGATGATCTCCGCCGGCAGGAAGTGCGTGTTGATGACCAAATCCCACGACTCCTCTTCGAGCAGGCGGATGAACGAGCGCAGGTTCAGCTTCTCGACGGCGAGCCGGAAGCGGTCGCGGCGATTCTTGCCGGACTTGCTCGGCTGATCCATGAGGTCGTAGAAGTAGCCAAGGACGTGCGGCGCCTTGTTCACGAGGTCGAGGTACGCCCTGCCGTAGAGCCGGCGGAAGGGGGCGTTGGTCAGTTCGAGGACGTCGATATTGCGCACCACGGCGTCGGGCACCGTCTGGCGCAGGGCCAGCTCGACCGCCTGAGCGGCGCGGACGTGGCCGGCGCCGACCGAGGCGGCCAGGACGAGGATGCGCGGTTGTTTCGCGGACATGGGGTACGACCTTTCGATGCCACGGGCTTGTCCCGTGGTCTGTCACGCTCGTCGCTACAGGCGGGGAAGAAGGAAAAAACTCCTTCCCCTCTTCGCTGTAGCAGCAAACCTAACGATCCACGGCACAAGGCCGTGGGATTCTTTTGATGCCGCATGATAATCGACCGTTGGCGCCGCCGCCAGCGCCGCGTACATTGGGACGGCAATTCGACCGGCCGCGCCGCCCCGAGGGCGGCGGCTAAACAACAGGGCAACGCCATGCACCGAACCGTCACGCCGTTCCTCCTCCTCGCCATGACCGCACTCCCCGCCGCGGCCCGCGCCGCCGACACCGAAGACGCCAAACTCGCCGCCTTCTTCCGGGCTTACCTCGACAAGGAGTTCGCGGCCCGCCCCCTCGAAGCCACCCGCGCCGGCGACCACCGCTTCGACCACCTTCTCGACGACGTGTCGCCGAAGGCCCGCGCCGCCGGCAAGGAGCGCACGAAAACGGCGCTCGCCGAGCTGCCGAAGCGCGTCGAGAAGGCCAAGCTCTCGCGCGACGGGCAGATCGATTACGAGATCCTGGAGCACACCCTGAATTACGCCCTCTGGCAGGAGGATAACACGCGCCGCTTCGAGCAGGACCCGCGCGCCTACAACGATTACATTTCCGAGAGCGTGTTCCTGCTGCTGACACAATCGACGCTGCCGAAGGAGCGCAACGTCGAAAACGCGGCGAAGCGGATGGCGTTCATCCCGAAAATCGTCGCGGCGGCGAAGGAGAGCCTCAAGGATCCGCCGCGCGTCTTCGTGGAGACGGCGATCCGCCAGAACAAGGGCGCCATCGCCTTCTACGAAACCGGCCTGTTCGAGCTGACCGGCGAGACGCCGGGACTGAGCGAGCTGCGCGCGGCCAGCAAGCCGGTGGTCGCGGCGCTCGAGGACTACCAGGATTTCCTCGAAAAGGACCTGCTGCCCCGGGCGAAGGGCGAATGGCGGATCGGCAAGGAGCGCTTCTACCGCAAACTGGAGCTGGAACTGGACGCGGGTATCGGCGCGGACCAGGTGCTGGCCGAGGCGGAGAAGGAATTCGCCCGGGTGGAGGGCGAGCTGTACGTCATCGCCAAACAGATGTGGGGCCAGCGCTTCCCCGGCAAGGCGCTGCCGCCGGACGACGAGGAGGGGCGGCGCGAGACGATCCGCCGTGTCGTGGCCGACGTGGGCAAGGAGCACGGCAAGCCGGAAGACCTCGTCAAGAACGCCAAGGCGGCGGTGCGGCGCGTCAAGATGTTCATCGAGGAGAACGACGTCCTGCGCCTGCCGGACCCGGACAACTGCAAGGTGGAAGAAATGCCGGAGTTCATGCGCGGCAATTCGACGGCGTACCTGAACCCGGCGCCGCCGCTCGACCCGAAGGCGCACAGCTACTACGCCATCAGTCCGCCGCCGAAGCACTGGAACGAGCGCCAGGTGTCGAGCTACCTGGAAGAGTACAATAGCCACATGCTGCACATCCTGACCATTCACGAGGCGTATCCGGGGCACTACGTGCAGCTGGAGTATTCCAACCGCAATCCGTCGCTGATCCGCAAGGTGCTGAACTCGGGAGTATTCGCCGAGGGGTGGGCGGTGTACACGGAGCAGATGATGCTCGACCAGGGCTACGGCCAGGGCGACCTCGCGCTGCGGCTGAACCAGTTGAAGTTTTACCTGCGCGCGGTGGCCAACGCGATCCTCGACCACGAGATGCACTGCACGCGGATGACCGACGAGGAGGCGCTGACGTTCCTGACGAAGCGCTGCTTCCAGTCGGAGGGCGAGGCGCTGGGCAAGGTGGTGCGGGCGAAGCAGAGTTCGACGCAGCTCTCGACGTACTTCGTGGGGCGGACGGCGTTCTACCGGCTGCGGCAGGCGGTGGAGCGTGAGCAGGGGGACAAGTTCGACCTGGGGCGCTATCATGAGGCGGTGCTGGACCACGGCACGCTGCCTGTGAAGTATTTGCCGGAACTGGTGCGGGACCGGTTGAAGAAGCCGCGGTAATACCAACTTGTCCCGGGACAGCAACGCCGTGGCCGGAAAGTGCTTGCCTCGCCCCGCACGAGCGATGAGAATGATTGCCGGCGGCGGAGAGAGGGAAGAGTTGCTTTCCGCCGACCCGGAGGGATTCTGGCATGCGACCTGCTTTCCGTATCCTCGCCGCCCTGTTGCTGGCTGGCTGCGTCACGCCTCCCGTGTTGGCCCAGTCCTCGGACCGCGGCTCCGGGAACGTGTACGGCCCCTACTCGGTGTACGGCCCCGGCTTGACGTACAAGCCGTCCACCTACACCGGTCCCTACTCGGTGTACGGCCCCGGCCTGACGTCCAGGCCGCCGTCCTCTTTCTCCGTCCCCACGTTTACTTCGGTGCGGGTCCAGTCGTCGGTCGTCGTCCCGGACGGGGGCGAGGCGCTGCTGGGCGGTTACAGTTCGCTGAGCGAGGGCCGCAGGGAGGCCGGGGTGCCGCTGCTGGGCAAGACGCCGTACCTCAATCGGGGGTTCAGCAACGTCGGCTCAGGCCGAAGCATCAGCCGCACGACGGTCTCGGTGCGGGCTCGCGTCATCATCCTGGCAGAGGAAGAGGAGCGGCAGACCGGGGTCCGGCCATGAGTTGAGCCGCGACTCGGAGGGGAGCGCTCGTAGTGACCGCATTCATGCGGTCGGGGTCGTCAGGACCGCATGAATGCGGTCACTACGAGCGCCGGCGTCCCCCACGCTCCCCGCGGGTCGCGGCTCAACTCCGCGATATCCGTCACGTCCGCTCCGGGTCAGCATCTCGTCGCCCGAAATCCGGCAGTCCCTCCCCGTGAACCTGGTCGTGCCTCGTCCGGTCAGAAAGGTGGAAGGGCTGCGGCGTTGACGCCCTTTCCGGGCGGCCCTAATGTGATCGGATTGGTTAGCGGACCGCAACACCTGCGTTGAGCGGCGGGTTGCAGACCCGATCCTCAACGGACGAGACGACTCATGCCCGGCTACAACCCCGAAGCCATCGAGCCGAAGTGGCAGCGCTACTGGGAAGAGAACAAGACCTTCCGCACGCCGGACGACTCGCCGCGGCCGAAGTTCTACATCCTCGACATGTTCCCCTACACGAGCGGGGCCGGGCTGCACGTCGGACATCCCGAGGGGTACACCGCCACCGACATCCTGGCCCGTTACCGCCGCATGCGCGGCGACAACGTCCTGCACCCGATGGGCTGGGACGCCTTCGGCCTGCCCGCCGAGCAGTACGCCATCGAGACCGGCACCCACCCGCGCGCCACGACGCAGCGCAACATCGACACTTTCCGCCGCCAGATCAAGCGCCTCGGTTTCAGCTACGACTGGGACCGTGAGGTCGATACCACCGATCCGAATTACTTCAAATGGACGCAGTGGATCTTCCTGCAGATTTACGACACCTGGTACGACCCCGAGCAGAAGAAGGGCCGGCCGATCGGCGAATTGCCGATCCCGCCCGAAGTCCAGAAGCAGGGCCACGCCACGGTCTGCGCGTATCGCGATAGCAAGCGCCTGGCCTACCAGATCGAGGCGCCGGTCAACTGGTGCCCGGCGCTGGGGACGGTGCTGGCCAACGAGGAGGTGCAAGACGGCAAATCGGAGCGCGGCGGCCATCCCGTAGTGCGTATGCCGCTGCGGCAGTGGATGCTGCGCATCACCGCTTACGCCGAACGGCTGCTGGACGACCTGGAACGGGTCGATTGGTCCACGGCGATCAAGGAGATGCAGCGCAACTGGATCGGCCGCAGCGAGGGGGCGGAGGTCGATTTCGCGCTGCCGGGAGGGGAGCGCATCCGCGTCTTCACCACGCGGCCCGACACCCTGTTCGGCGCGACCTACATGGTGCTGTCTCCCGAGCACCCGCTGGTGGAGCGCCTCACCACCCCAGGACAGCGCGACGCGGTGAGGAAGTATCAGGAGGAGGCCGCGCGCAAAAGCGACCTGGAGCGCACCGAGCTGGCCAAGACGAAGACCGGCGTCTTCACCGGCGCGTATGCGATCAACCCGGTCAACAACGAGAAGGTTCCTATCTGGATCGCCGATTACGTCCTGGCGACCTACGGCACCGGGGCCATCATGGCGGTACCGGCGCACGACGAGCGCGACTTCGAGTTCGCCAAGCAGTTCGGCCTGCCCATCGTCACCGTCGTCCGACCCACGGACGAATGGCTCCAGAAGACCGGCAGCACGCTCGACAATCTGACCGAGGCGTACACCGAGGAGGGCGTCGCGGTCAACTCCGGGTCGTTCAGCGGACTGCCAACGGCGGAATTCAAGACGAGGATCACCACCTGGCTGCAAGAGCGCGGCCTCGGCGAGAAGAAGGTCAACTACAAGCTGCGCGACTGGCTGTTCAGCCGCCAGCGCTACTGGGGCGAGCCGTTCCCGCTTCTGCACGAACTCGATGAGCACGGCAACCCCACCGGCATGGTCGAGCCGCTGTCGGTGGACGAGTTGCCGCTGTGCCTGCCCGAGATGGAGGATTACAAGCCGTCGGGCCGCCCCGAGCCGCCGCTGGGCAAGGCCGCCGATTGGGTTCACGTTTCGCGAAACGGGAAACGGTACAGGCGCGAGACGAACACCATGCCGCAGTGGGCCGGCTCGTGCTGGTACTACATCCGCTACCTGGACCCGAAGAACGATGGGGCGTTTTGCTCCCCGGAAAAGGCGAAGAACTGGCTGCCGGTCGATCTGTACGTCGGCGGGGCGGAACATGCGGTGCTGCACCTGCTCTACAGCCGCTTCTGGCACAAGGTGCTGTACGACCGCGGCCACCTGCCCTCGCCGGAGCCGTTCCAGCGCCTGGTCAACCAGGGCATGATCCTGGGCGAGATGGAGTTCGTCGGGTTCCAGAAGGACGGCCAATGGGTGTCCGCCGAACGGGTGGATGTCGATACCTCCAAGGACAAGAAGACTCAGGAACAGTACGAGCGCGTGAAGGTCGATGAAGAGGCGGTCGAGAAGAAGGGCGACTCCTTCGTGCTAAAGGACGCACCGAACGTGCGCATCGACGCCCGCGCCTTCAAGATGTCCAAGAGCCGCGGCAACGTCATCAACCCCGACGAGGTGGTCAAGAGGTACGGCGCCGACAGCCTGCGCCTGTACGAGATGTTCATGGGCCCGCTGGAGGCGGTCAAGCCGTGGAGCATGCGCGGCGTCGAAGGCGTCTACCGCTTCCTGAGCCGCGTCTGGCGCCTGTTCATCGACGACCGCGCCGAGGCGGTGAAACTGGCCGACGCCGTCCGCGACACGCCGCCGGACAGGGACACACTGCGTAAACTGCACCAGACGATCCAAAAAGTGACCGACGACCTCGACGGCATGCGCTTCAACACCGCCATCGCGGCGATGATGGAGCTGACCAACCACCTGACGAAGTCGGAAGTGCGGCCGCGCTCGGTACTGGAGCCGTTCGTCCTCATCCTGAGTCCGTTCGCCCCGCACCTGGCCGAGGAACTGTGGCAGGCGCTGGGGCATCAGGACACGCTGGCTTACAAGGACTGGCCGAAGTACGACCCGGCGCTGACGAAGTCCGACCAGATCGAGGTGGCGGTGCAGGTCAACGGCAAGGTGCGCAGCAAGCTGACCGTGCCGGCTGACGTGACCGAAGAGGCGCTGCGGGAGGCGGCGCTCAAGGACCCGCGCGTGACGGAAAGCCTCGCCGGCAAGACGGTGCGCAAGGTGATCGTCGTGCCGCGGAAGCTGGTCAACATCGTGGCGTGAAGCCGCTTGCGGCTTAGCGTTCGCTTCCCAAAGGTGAAACGAACGCTAAGCCGCAAGCGGCTACACCTCCACCTCGGCGCTCTGCCCGAGCAGGTGGCGATAGCGCTGCCGGATCGGCTCCACTTCCTGGGCGATGAACTCGTCCACCTGCTCCGGCGCCCGTCCGAAGGAGCAATCGTCCGCCTCGACGCGGGCGAAATCGACCCGGGCGAACGCCGTATCTCCCTTCAATCGCTCCAGCAAATCGTTATCGGTCGCCCCCGCCTTGAGGCGGTCCGTGGCCGCGTGGCTGTGCTCGCGGATCCTCTCGTGCAACTGCTGCCGGTCGCCGCCGGCCGCGGTCGCCGCCATCAAGATGTTTTCCGTCATCATGTAAGGCTTCGTCTGCCGCACGTTGCGCGCGATCACTTCCGGGTTGACGACCAGGCCGTTGCCGACGTTCAGCAGGAGGCGCAGCACGCCGTCGGTGCCGAGGAAACCTTGCGGCAGCGTCAGCCGCCGGTTGACGCTGTCGTCGAGCGTGCGCTCCAGCCACTGCGTCGCGGCCGTCTGCGCCGCGCTGACCGTCAGGGCCGTCACGAACCGCGCCAGGCCGCACAGGCGCTCGGCGCGCATCGGGTTGCGCTTGTACGGCATCGCCGACGAGCCGACCTGCTCCTTCTCGAACGGCTCCTCGACCTCCTGACGGTGACTGAGCAGGCGCAGGTCGGTGCCGAACTTGTGAGCGCTTTGGCACACCCCCGACAGGGCGTCGAGCACCTGGCTATCGACCTTGCGCGAGTAAGTCTGTCCCGTGACGGGGTAGACCGCGTCGAAGCCCATCTTCTTCGCCACCAGCAGGTCGAGTCGCCGGACCGTGTCGTGGTCGCCGCGGAACAGGGCGAGGAAGCTGGCCTGCGTGCCGGTCGTTCCCTTGGCGCCGCGGAACCGCAGCGCGGACAACCGATGTTCCAGCTCGTGCAAGTCAATGATAAAGTCGTAGCACCACAGGCAGGCGCGCTTGCCGACGGTGGTCATCTGCGCCGGCTGGAAGTGCGTGAAGCCCAGTGTCTCCACGTCGCGGTGGCGCTGGGCGAAGCGGGCCAGGGCGTCGATGGCGCCGACGAGGCGGTCGCGCAGCAGGCCGAGCCCCTCGCGCATCAGGATCAGGTCGGTGTTGTCGGTGACGTAACAGCTGGTGGCGCCGAGGTGGATGACGTCGCGGGCGGCGGGGGCGGCGTCGCCGTAGGCGCGGATGTGGGCCATTACGTCGTGGCGAGAGCGGCGCTCGTAGTCGTTGGCCCTGGCGAAGTCGATATCGTCGGTGTGGGCGCGCAGGGCCGCGACCTGCTCGGGGCTGATGCGCGGCGTACGGCCGTCGTCGGTGAGCAGGCCGAGTTCGTGTTCGGCCTCGGCCAGGGCCACCCAGAGGCGGCGCCAGGTGCTGAACTTGCGCTGTGGCCCCCACAGCTCGGCCATCTCGCGGCTGGCGTAGCGCGTCACCAGGGGGTTGTCGTAGACGTCGTGCTCGCTCATCGTCACCGCCTGCCTCGGCCCCGGCACAATCGGTGCCGGCGGAACCTCTTGCCACCTTCCCTATTTGTTTTATGGCCCCGGGCGCTTGACGGCGGCGCACGCGGGGGGATCGTCGGCTAAACTTGCCGCGGAAGGCGGGCCGCTGAGTGTCCGCCGCTGTCAGGAGGACAGACGATGACGCGACGACTCTCGCCGACCCTCTTCGCGGGTCTGCTGGCGGCCGCACTCTGGTGCGGGTCGGCGGCGCCGGCACGGGCGCAGGCCCCCGCCCCGAGTTACACCCCGGTCAGTCAGTACTTCTACTACCCCTACTACTACTTCCCCCACAACTACTGGCCGACGATGAGCCCGCGCTGGCCGGAGCCGCCGAGCTCCTACGCGACCGGCTACCACCCGACGCCGGCGCCGGCCTACATGGCCTACCCTCCGTTCCGGGAGCCGACCTGGCGGTACGAGTTGTGGGAGCCGCAATCGTATTACCGCGGCTTCCACTTCTGGCTCGACCAGATGTGACCAACGAGACGGCTCGGCGTGCCGGCAAGGGTCGTCCCCTGCCGGCAGGCCGAGCCCGTCGTGATTTCCCATCAGCGCTGACACGAGCGGACTTCACCCGCTGACCGACTGGCCCCTGCGGCCGACACATGCCTCCGGGTGCTGGAGGCTCGCCTTCTGCCAGGCCAGGCGGCTCTGCTTGTGCCGTGTGGAGGCATCGGGTAAGGTGAGATTGTTTCTCACCGAGAGACTCCCATGCCGCTGCACGACCACTCCCGCCCACCACTGCGTAACCGGCCCCGGTACAAGAGCCTCAACGCCGCCTGGGCGACCTATCTCAGCAACAGCCTCAATCACGGCGGGTTGCCGCCGGGCTACCGTGCCTACCCCGAAGTGAGCGTGGGGATCGGCCTGGAGGCCGATGTCGCGACCTACGAAGCGGAAGGGGCGCGGACGGCCGGGGACGGCAACGGTGCGGTGGCGACAGCCGTCTGGGCGCCGCCACGCCCGCCCTTGATCGTACACGTGGACTTCTCGGACCTCGAAGTGATCGAAGTACAGGTCATCGACGATGAGGGGGACGGTAGATTGGTGGCGGCCGTGGAACTCGCCAGCCCGGCCAACAAGGACCGGCCGAGCCATCGATCCGCCTTCGCCGCCAAGTGCGCCGCCTACCTCCAACAGACGGTTTGCGTCCTGGTCGTGGACATCGTCGCCGGGCGGCGCACGAACCTGCATCGACCCCTGATGGAGGTGTTGCAAGTGGGTGATGCCGCCGCCAGCGCGGTTTCGTCCGACCTCTATGCCGTGACCTATCGTGTGGTCAAGGCCGGCGAACGGACACAGCTCGAAGCGTGGCCGACCGCCCTGGCTGTTGGGGTAACACTCCCGACGATGCCGCTGTGGCTCCGTGACGACCTCGCGGTGCGCCTCGACCTGGAATCGGCTTACCAGGAGGCGTGCGCGTCGATGGGCGTCCCGATGTGATCGACGACCGCGCCGTTCGTCGGCAGACTGCCGCGGCATTGACCCGGCGGCCAGAGTGCGCGACCATAGTACGTGGAGACCCCGCCCCACCGAGGGAGATGCTTATGCTCCGGATCCTTGGCTCGCCGCGGTCCCTGTGTGACGGCGTGGCCCGCCGGGAGTTCCTCCAGGTCGGCGCGCTGAGCGTACTCGGCCTCGGCCTGGCCGACTGGTTGCACGCGCAGGAGACGCGCAAGCTCGCGTCCCCGGCCGGGGGGTCGGGCCGGGCCAAGGCGTGCATCCTCCTGTACCTCTACGGCTCCCCCAGCCAGCTGGAAACCTTCGACGTCAAGCCCAACGCCCCGTCGGGCATCCGCGGTGAACTCGGCTCGATCGCGACGGCGATCCCCGGGTATCGGGTCGGCGAACTCCTGCCACAGACCGCGCAGGTCATCGACCGCACGACCGTCGTGCGGTCCATGACCCACCCTTACCCGGTCCACGGTGTGGCTTACGCGACCAGCGGCCTGCCGGACCCGCGCGGCTCGCTGGAGGTGTCGCCGCGCGACCCGGGGCACTGGCCGTTCGTCGGCTCGGTGGTGGATTACGTGGCGGAACGGCGGGCGCCGAGCCGGGTGCCGGCGGTGCCGCCCAACGTGGCCCTGCCGTGGGCCTTCAGCACGCACCGCACCAACCAGCCGCACCGGGCCGGCCCCTACGGCGGCTTCCTCGGTGCGGCCTACGACCCGGTCTGGACCGAGTTCCAGGGCGAGGGGACCAAGGTCTTCGTCCAGGAGAACCGCGGCGTCGTTCAGGAGTTTCGCGACCCGTATGGGGGAATCAAGCCGGACGGCCGTTTTCAGGTTTCTGCCGCGGGAGCGCCGTCGGACCAGTTGACGCTGGACCGCCTCGACCGACGCCGCTCGCTGCTGCGGCAGCTGGACGAGGCGCGGCGCCAGGTCGATGCCGCCGAGTCGGTCCGGAGCTTCGACCGCTACCGGGGGATGGCCTACGCGCTGCTCACCTCCCCGCGCCTGCGCGAGGCGCTCGACGTCCGCCGGGAGCCGATGGCCGTCCGCGAGAGCTACGGCATGACGCTGTTCGGCCAGGCCGCCCTCGTGGCGCGACGGCTAGTCGAGGCGGGTGGCCGCTTCGTGAGCGTGTTCTGGGACGAGTACGGCCTGGCCGACAGCGCCTGGGACACGCACTACCAGCACTACCCGCGCCTGAAGGACGAGCTATGTCCCAGCTTCGACCGGGCCTTCTCCGGGCTGATCCGCGACCTCGAGGCGCGGGGCCTGCTCGCGGAGACGGCGGTGCTGTGCTTCAGTGAGCACGGCCGGACGCCCCTGCTGGCGAACGTCAAAGGGGGCGGCCGCGATCACTGGTCGCGCGCCTACTCGGCGATCTTCGCCGGCGGCGGCTTCGCGGCCGGTCGGGTCGTCGGCAAGACCGACCGGGTCGCGGGGGACGTGGTCGAGACGCCCGTGTCTCCCAAGGACGTCCTGGCCACGACCTACCACCTGCTGGGGATTGATCCGGCGACGACCGTCCACGACCGCCAGGGCCGTCCCCTGCCGGTCGCCGGCGAGGGGAAGGTCCGGCGCGAGTTGCTGGCCTGAACGTGCTGGTGCCGTACGGGCGAAGGCGGTGGGCGTTTCAGTGGGGGCACGCGACCCGCCGCAGTACCGCGGCAAGCGGCATGGTTCAGAAACGGGCCGTTTCAGGTGGCGCGGGTCCGTGCCCGTGCCCGTGCCCGTGCCCGTGCCCGTGCCCGGTCTGGAATCGGGCACGGGCACGGGCACGGGCAGAGCGCGACCCGCGTTTGAACCAGCCCGTTACCCTGGGCCCCGAGTGTTACCCTGGTTTGAACCATGCCCGGCAAGCAGGCATGGTTCAATTCCGGGCCTTTTCGGGTAACACGTTGCGGCACGAAGGGCCGGGCGGTTCACGGCTGAACTGCCTCATTCTGAAGCGGTTCTGGCCGTTACCTGTGCAGGCGTTCAGATCCCGAAGTGTTACCCGGGTTTGAACCATGCCGGCAAGCAAAGGGCGTCAACTCCGTAACTCCTTCCAGGTCGATGACTTATCTAAAGTGTCATTGCGCCAGGAAGCTCAGGAAAGGAGAAAGAGATGCTGGAATGATCTCGGAAACCTTTCGTAGGAACCCTGTGGGTAACCAATCCCACCCGGCAGGGCCTAGCCAGCCACCGGAAGCGAGTCT
>DATFNV010000397.1:0-7085 GCA_035266225.1 Gemmataceae bacterium | reverse complement strand
CTCCCGACATCCTCTGTGGCCTGCTGGCACCGGGGCAGGACGGCGCGCCCATCCGGCAGGCCCACTTCGGCAGCCACGACCTCGTCTTCGGCGGCGGCTTCTACCGCCCCGACGCCGCCGGCTGCAACGAGGCCGCGGACGTGGCCCGACTGGCGGAGTACCTGGCGGCGATCGATCCGAACCGCTGGACTGTCGCCGATCTCGACGGCCTGCGCGAGTTCGATGACGACGCCGACCGCGCCGACGAGTTGGAGTTCGCGCGCGAGGTGTTCTCGTCCCTGGGCGAGTTGTATCGGGGCGCTCGCGATGCGGGACAGGTGGTGATTTGCGAGGTGCTGTGATCGCCGCCAGCCGATCTCTATAACACCCCTGCCGTCCGAAGGGAACCGCGGCCGCCTCGGCTGCGTAGTGACTCACAGGCTATCGTTGCGGGTCGGCGGAGGGGTGCCTTCTTTGCTCGGTCCCATCTTCAACCGCGAGTGGCTCACCGTCCCGCGCCGGCCGCGCCACTACGTCAACCGCGCCGCCTACCTCGGCCTCCTCTGGGTCCTCGGCCTGACCGCCTGGCAGATGACCGTCGGCTGGACGCACACCGCCACCCTCGGCGACGCCGCCCGCTTCGGCCTGCTCCTCTTCCAGATCGTCGCCTTCGTCGAGCTGACACTTCTGGTCTTCTTCGCCGCCCTGGCCGCGGTCAGCACCATCACCCTGGAGAAGGACCGCCGTACCTTCCTCTTGCTCCTGCTGACGGACCTGCGCGATCACGAGATCGTCCTCGGCAAGTTGTTCGGCAGTCTCTTGCAGATCGGCACCCTCGTCGCCGGCACCATCCCCGTCCTGGCGCTGCTGCTGCTGCTGGGTGGCATCGCCCCGTCGCAACTGCTCCAGGCCGTCCTCGTCATCGCCGCCGCCGTCCTCGCGGCCGGCTCGCTCGGCGGCCTCGTCGCGCTGTGGCGCGACCGCACGTTCCCGGCCCTGGCGCTGACCGTCCTCTTCCTCGTCCTCTACCTCAGTCTGACACTCAACCTTCCCGCGTTCCTTGCGCTGCTGGGGCCGGCCGTTGTCGCCCTGCTCGCCTGGGGCTTCCTCTCACGCCGCGAGCGGTACCGGTCGCGCCTTCTCACCGGCGCCCTCGTCGCGCTGGTGCCGGTCGCGGCCGTGGGGCTGTGGTGGTTCCTGAGTCGATCCGAGGATCTGCTGCGCGTCGAGCCGGTCGTGCGCTCGTGGCTGCACCCGTTCGTCGCCCTGGCGAGCGTCGTCAACCCGCCGGCCGACGCGGACGCCTCGGCCATTCCAGCGGCCTACGGCTGCGCCGCGGTGATGCTGCTGCTCAGCGCGATCCTCAACGGCTGGGGCATCCTCTGGCTGCGCGTCTGGAACCCCAGCGGCGAGCCGATCATGCAGCGCGAGAGCCCGGAGGACGCCAACGCCGAGGAGAAGGACCGCCTCAAGGCTCACGCCTCCCCCGGCAAAGTCCGCCAGGTCTGGGCCAATCCCATCCTCTGGCGCGAGATCGCCACGCGCGCCTACGGCCGCCGTCCCTTCCTGGTCAAGGTCGCCTATTTCATCGTCCTGGGGCTGGTCTGCTACTACGCCCTGGCGCCGGTCTGGGCCGGCGAGCCCGGCACCTTCGCCACCATCCTCGGCCTGGTGCTGACCGGCGTGCTCAGCCTGCTGCTGGTCAGCGCCCAGGCGGTGACGGCGATCACCTCGGAGCGTGACACCGGCGCCCTCGACCTGCTGCTGGTGACCGACCTGACGCCCAAGGAGTTCATCTTCGGCAAGGTCCTCGGCATCTGCTGGAACACCAAGGAATACCTGCTGCCGCCGTTGATCCTGGCCGTGGTGTACGGCTGCCTCAGCCTGCTGGCGACGCCGCCGCGGGCGCACCCCGAACTAGCCGCCTCGAGGAATGCCGAGGCCCTGGCCTGCGTCGTCGGCGCCGCCGTCGTGCTGCTGGCCTTCGCCCTGATGCTGGGCATGCACGTCGCCCTGCGCACCCAGAACAGCCGCCTGGCGATTGTCAACACGCTGGGCACGGTCTTCTTCCTGTCGGTCGGCACAGGGGTATGCATCGCGCTGATCCGCATCAACCGGCAGTTCGAGTACCAGTGGGCGAGTTTCGTGCTCTTCATTCTGGCCGGCATCGGCGGACTGTGGTGGGTGCTGTCGGGCGAGCGGCCGTCGGCGGCCCTGACCTTGGCGAGCTGGTTGTGCCCCCTGGCCGTCTTCTACAGCGTGACGAACATCCTGGTCGCCCGGCCGGGCAGCGACGAGACGGGCGACCCGCTGGTGCCGTTCCTGGTCATGGGCGGGGCCTTCGGCTTCACGGTAGCGGCGATGCTGGTGCCGCTGATCAGCGAGTTCGACGTGGCCCTGGGGCGCACTTCCGGCGGGGCCGATTGATTCCCAACCCGCAGCCTCGGCATGGTTCAAACGCGGGTCGCGCCGTGCCCGTGCCCGTGCCCGTGCTCGGTCTGGAATCGGGCACGGGCACGGGCACGGACCCGCGCCACTTGAAACGGCCTGTTGTTGAACCAACCCGCAGCCTCGCCCCATCAGGCGGGCCACCGGGACTACACCGCGAAATTCAGAACGCCCTGCCAAAGGGTGTTGTCCTGACCGATCCCGAAGGCTTCGAGTTGCCCGCCGGCAGTCTTCCCCGAGACGATCTGCTTGAGGGAGCCCCCCAGCAGAACCCAGGTGAAGGACCAGGTGCTGCTGTTGGCCGCTGTCTGCGACCGGGTCCACAGGGCGTTGTCGGCCGCGATGGCGAAGACCTGCAGCCGGCCGTCGGCGTTCCCTGCCGTGGTGATTTGCTTGAGGTTGCCGCCCAGCGGGGCCCAGGTGACGTCCCAGGTGCTGCTGTTGGCCGCCATCTCGGCCCGCGTCCACAGGGCGTTGTCGGCCGCGACGGCGAGGACTTGCAGGCGGCCGTCGGCGTCGGCGGCGACCGTGATTTGCTTGAGGTTGCCGCCCAGCGAGGCCCAGGTGAAGGTCCAGGTACTGGCGTTGGCCGCCGTCTGCGCCCGCGTCCACAGGGCGTTGTCGGCCGCGATGGCGAAGACCTGCAGGCGGCCGTCGGCGTTGGCGGCGACCGCGATCTGCTCGAGGTTGCCGCCCAGCGGGGCCCAGGTGAAGGTCCAGGTGCTGGCGTTGGCCGCCGTCTGCGCCCGCGTCCAGAGGGCATTGTCCGCCGCGATGGCGAAAACTTCCAGCCGGCCGTCGGCGTTGGCGCCGACCGTGATTTGCTTGAGGACGCCGCCGAGGCTCGTCCACATGCTCCACGTGCCGCCGCCCATCTCGGTCCTCGTCCAGAGGGCGTTGTCCGCCGCGATGGCGAAGACCTCCAGCCGGCCGTCCGCGTTTTGCGCCGCCGTGATGGTGTTCAAGACGCCGCCCAGGCTGGTCCAGGGGCTCCACACCCCGGGGCTCGTCTCCGTCCTCGTCCGCAGGGCGTTGTCCGTGCCGATGCCGAAGACCTCCTGCTGGCCGGCCTGGTTCGTGGCCCAGGCGATGGACCGGAGGGAGCCGCCCAGGTTGGTCCAGGTGGTGGTGTACTGCACCTCGTACACGGCGCCGTCACCGCGCGAGAGGATGTACAGGCTGCCGTCGGAGGAGACCGCGAGGTCGGTCGGCAGGTTGATGCCGGTGGCGAACCCGCTCACGGAGTTGTTCGACGGGTTGAACACTTTGACGTAGCCGCCGCCGAGGTCCGCGAAGAAGTAGTCGTTGAGGTAGCCCGGGAACTGCATGGACGTCGGGTCGTAGAAGGCCCCGCCGACGATGGCGGTCGATCCGTCCGAGTGGTCGTAGGCGTAGAGCGGGTCGCGGTAGGTGCCGATCGTGGTGGGGGTGTCGCCCGGCTTGCGGAAGCCCTCGCTGTAGGGCCAGCCGTAGTTGGAGCCGGCGATGCCGTCGTCGATCTCCTCGCGAGCCTGCGGGGGGCTGGAGCCGACGTCGTCGATGAAGATGCGACCGGTGCCCGGCTGCACGGCAAAGGTAAAGGGGTTGCGCAGCCCCAGCGCCCAGATCGCCTGGTCCTTCCCGGTCGTCTGACTCACGAAGGGGTTGTCGGAGGGGATGGTGCCGTCGGGGTTGATGCGCAGGATCTTGCCCAGCAGGCTGTTGAGCGACTGGGAGTTGGCGGGGTTGGCGTTCTCGCCGGCGCTGATGTAGAGCTTGCCGTCGGCGCCGAAGTGGATCGAGCCGCCGTTGTGGTTGGTGGCGCTGCTGAGGGGGTCGAGGTCGAAGATATCGACCTCGCTGCCGGGCACGGCCGTGTCGCCGCTGGCGGTGAAGCGGCTGACGCGGTTGTGGGCCGGCGACCCGGGCACCGTGTAGTAGAGGTAGACGTACTGGTCGGAGGCGAAGTTGGGATCGAAGGCGATGCCCAGCAAGCCGCGCTCGCCGCTGGAATCGACGTTCAGGTGGACGAAGGGCGTGGGCAGCAGCGCGCCGTTCTTGATGACGCGCAAATCGCCTCCCTGCTGGGAGACGAACAGCCGGCCGTCCGGCGCGAACTCCATCAGGGTCGGGTTGACGAGGCCATTCGCGACCTGCGAGATGGTGAAGCCCATCGGCACGGTCGCGGGGGTCACGCGGTCCTCGAGTTGTTCCACCCGGGGGCGGAAGCTGGCGGGGGATGCCGACGGCCGACGGGAAGACGTGGCAGGGCGCCGGGGCGAGAAGAGGCTCCAACGCACGCTCATCGATTGCTCCTTCGAGTCGCGAGACCAGGGCGACTCCAGACCGGGGGACGGGTGTCTGCCCCCCGAGGCCCCCTGGACAGCCCGCGGCCGAATGGGCAGAGGCAGGGAAAACTCGGCCGCAATGGGAGGTAGCAACAACGGTGCCGTCGTCACGATTGCGGCTTGCGGCGCGCCGGGGTCACACCTCGGGGGATACCACAACCTTCATACTACCACAGGAATTATCCCTGCTCCCGCTCCGCGTTGCGGGCGCGGCGAAATTCGTGTGCGTAATTCAGCAGCAAGCGCCGCAGGCAAATGGATTGCATTGCGCGCGCACACACACAACTGCTGCCCAATCACGCACCGTGATCGAGAAGTGGGCGGCGCGGCGAGGCGGGACGGGCAGGGCGAACTTGCCCACGCTGGGGGGAACTTACCAGAGTTTCCGGGGAAACTCCGGTAAGTTGACCGCGAGCGCAACTCCTTGGCATACAGCCGTTTGCGCCGCCGATCAGGGGAACTTACAATGTCATTAACAGGCGTTTGCTTTCCTGTGCTTTAATTGCTTGTGCGGTCTGAAGTTCGGGCGATCGGCTGCCTCAGCTGCCGGGTCAACTGGCGCAGCTGAAAACGCCGTTGTCCGCCATCATGGTAGTGGTGACCAAACCCCTACCTGGAGCGGAGCAACGGCGTATGGCTCAGTCCGCCTGTCCCTGTCCCCCGGCGGCCCCGGTGCCGCCCTCGTTCCTGGGTTGCTTCGGTTACTTTCTCACACCCCAGGTCTGGAAGCAAGCACAACAGGCCGCGCGGCGCTGCCGCCCCCTGCGCTGGCAGGTGCAGCCGCTGGTCTTCGTGTTGCTGGCCATGACCTGGTGCGCCGGCGATTCACAGCCGGAGCGTTTCGAGACGGCCCGGGCTTTCTACGTGGCCTTGCATCAACGGCGCCGACGCCCGGGCAAGACCTTCGCGGGCTTCGAGAAAGCGCTGGCCAAAGTCCCGTTGCCCGTCCTGCGCGCCGTCGCCGGCGGCCTGCGCCGGCGCCTCGCCCAGGTCTTTGCCGGGCGCTTCTGGGTGGACGGCTTTATCCCCCTGGCCTGTGACGGCTCCCGGCTGGCTTGCCCCCGCTCCGAGCAACTCGAACGCCGCCTCGGGGTCGGCGCCAAGAAACGACGGCGGAAGAAGAAGGTCGCCCCGGCGGGCCCCCCGGGGCCGGCAGGCACGCCGGGCCCCGGTCCGGCCCAGGACCAGGGGAAGAAGACAGCCGGCCCGGCGGTCCCGCAACTGTGGGTCACCGCGGTGATGCACCTGGGCTTGGGCCTGTTGTGGTCGTGGCGCCTGGGCAAAGGGACCGCCGATGAGCGCGGGCATTTGCGCCACCTGGTGGCGACCTTACCCCGCGGGGCCCTGTTGGTGGCCGACGCCGGTTACGTCGGCTACGCCCTCTTGGCCGCGCTGCGGGCCGCCGGACTGTCCTTCTTGATCCGCCTGTCGTCGCGGGCGCCTTTGTACGTGCCGGACAAGTCCACCCTGAAGCGCTACCGCGAGGGGCTGGTCTACTACTGGCCGCAGTGGGCGCAGAAGCAAGACCTGCCGCCCATCCCGGTCCGCCTGCTGCGCATCCGCGGCGAGAACGCCGACGTCTGGCTAATCACGGACGTCGTGGACGAGCAGCGCCTGCCGCGCAAGACCGCGGGCAAATTCTATCGCTGGAGGTGGAGAAACGCGGGCCTGTTCCGCACCTACAAAAGGACGCTGGGCAAGGTGAAGCTGATGAGCCGCACCGTGTCCCAGGTGCATCGGGAAGCCGAGGGCTCGCTGCTGGCGACGCAGTTGCTGTTGGCGCAAGGGGCCGTGGCGTTGCACGCCACGGCCCCCATGCGGGTGCTGTTGCCCAGCGCTCGCAAGGTGTTGCTGGAGATCCGGGCCGAGATCCGCAACGTCACGGGGATGTATCTGGGGCCGCGGCAACAGCAGACCTATCTGCAACGGCTGGCCCAGGCCCGCTGGCGCGAACGCCGTCAGCGCTCCGCCCGGGTCCGGCGGCGTTGGCCGGGCCGAAAGGACCATAAGCCGCCCCGACCTCCGAAAATCCTCAAGATGGGAACCATCCTCAAAGACAAGCTGGCAAAGACGTTAGCCACGGCGGAGGGACAGACCTGTTTATGACATTGGGGAACTTACCGGCATGGTTCAGAACGGGGCAGTTTCGGGTGGCGCGGCCGTAGGTCAGGCTTTCCAGCCTGACTCGCTTCTTGTCAGGCTTTCCAGCCTGACTCGCTTCTTGTCAGGCTTTCCAGCCTGACTCGCTTCTTGTCAGGCTTTCCAGCCTGACTCGCTTCTTGTCAGGCTTTCCAGCCTGACTCGCTTCTTGTCAGGCTTTCCAGCCTAACT
>DATFNV010000396.1:0-6640 GCA_035266225.1 Gemmataceae bacterium | reverse complement strand
CACCGTCACCGAGAAGGACGGCAAGAAGACCATCAAGGTGAGCAAGGTCAAGTTCGACGAGTAAGCCTTGACAGACTGGCCGGATCGACCCGCAACGCCACCCCATCGGGGTGGCGTTGTGCGTTATTGTTCGCATTGGCCTGCTTGACGACCCTCGCTAGGATAGGCGCGTCTCTCAAGGAGGTTCCACGTGAAGATCATCCTGGCGAACCCGCGCGGCTTCTGCGCCGGCGTCAACATGGCCATCGAGAGCCTGGAACGGGCCCTGCAACTCTACGGCACGCCGCTCTACGTTTATCACGAAATCGTTCACAACCGCCCCGTGGTGGAGCGCTTCCAGAAGCGCGGCGTCGTCTTCGTGGACGGCATCGACGAGATTCCCGAGGGGGCGACGGTCCTGTACAGCGCCCACGGCGTCGCCCCGGCCATCCGCGCCGCTTCGGCCGAGCGCCGCCTGCGCGCCATCGACGCCACCTGCCCGCTGGTGACCAAGGTCCACCTGGAGGCGGTCCGCTTCGCGCGCGAGGGCTACACCATCCTGCTCATCGGCCACGAGGGGCACGACGAGGTCCTCGGCACGATGGGCGAGGCGCCCAACGACATCCGCCTGGTGCAGGACCTGGCCGACGTGGAGGCGCTCGACCTGCCGGCCGGCGCCCGGGTGGCCTACCTGACGCAGACGACCCTGAGCATGGACGACGCCAACGTCATCATCAGGGCCCTGAAGCGTCGCTTCCCGCAGGTGATCGGGCCGTCCAGGGACGACATCTGCTACGCCACGCAGAACCGCCAGGAGGCTGTTAAGGAACTGGTGCCGGAGGCCGACGCGGTGCTGGTCCTGGGCAGCCAGAACAGCTCGAACAGCAAGCGCCTGGAGGAGATCGCCGGCGCCTGCGGCAAGCCGGCCTACCTCATCGACGGCGTCAAGGATCTGCGCGAGGGCTGGTTCAGCGGCGGGGAGACCCTGCTGGTGACCGCCGGCGCCAGCGCCCCGGAGGACGTGGTCGAGGAGTGCATCGACTATTTGCAAAGGCGCTACGGCGCCACCGTGGAAAGTCGCACGGTGCGCGAGGAACACGTCAGCTTCCCGCTGCCGCGCGAGTTGCGGGTGATCGCGGGTTGAGGCCGCTTGCGGCTTCGCAGGAGAAGAACGATGGCCACTGTAACGAGAACCGCGAAACTGGGTCCGCTGGACCACGGCCTGCCCATGACGTGGGACGACTACATCGCGGGCGACTACCAGGAAGGCTACCGCTACGAACTCATCGATGGGAGGCTGTACGTGTCCCCCTGGCCGAACTTCCCCGAGGACTGGGTTAATGCCTGGCTTCGCATCAAGCTGGCGGTCTATGCCCAGGCAAACCCCAAGGTGATTAACCATGTCACAGGTCCGGGGCGAGTTTTCGTCCCTGACCGGCCGGAGGACGAGGTCTCAGCGCCAGAGCCGGACGTGTTGGCGTACAAGAACTTCCCCCGCAACCGACGTAAGCGCGACATCCGTTGGCAGGACATCAGCCCTATCCTCGTCGCCGAGATACTCTCGGACGACAACCCCCATAAAGACCTCGTCCGGAACGTCGCCCTCTACCTTCTCGTGCCGTCGATCAAGGAATATTGGATCCTCGATGCCCGCGAGGACGCCGACTTGCCCACGATGCGCGTTTACCGCAGGCGAGGCAAGCACTGGCAAGAGCCGATTGAGGTCGGCCCGAACGAGACGTACACGACACCGCTGCTGCCGGGATTCGTCCTCACCCTCGACACCGCGGGGTGAGCCGGCCCCCGGAAGGGCACTCTCATGGACCTCTCCCTCGACTACCTCCCGCGCCTGCCGCGGCGCAAGGACTTCCGCATCGGCTGCGCCGGCGCCGGCTTCATCATGCGCGACTGCCACCTCGTCGCCTACCGCCAGGCCGGCTTCAACCCCGTGGCCATCGCCTCACGCGACCCGGCCCGCGCCCGCGCCGTTGCCGAACAGCACAGCATCCCCCGCTGTCACGCCACCCTCGCCGACCTCCTCGCCGACGAGTCGGTCGAGGTGCTCGACGTGGCCGTGCCGCCCGACGCGCAGCCGGGGGTCATCCGCGAGGCCGTCCGCCACGCCGGCCACATCAAGGGCATCCTCGCTCAGAAGCCGCTGGCCATGTCCTTCCGCGAGGCGAAGGAGTGCATCGATCTCTGCGCCGGCGCCGGCATCGTCCTCGCCGTCAACCAGAACATGCGCTACGACCAGTCGGTGCGGGCGCTGAAGGACGTCCTGCGCAAGGGGTGGCTTGGCGAGCCGGTGCTGGGCACCATTGAGATGCGTGCCATCCCGCACTGGATGCCGTGGAGCGAAGGGCTGCCGTCGCTGTCCACGTTCATCATGAGCATCCATCACCTCGACACGTTCCGCTACTGGTTCGGCACCCCCGACCGCGTCCTGGCGAGCACGCGCCCCGATCCGCGCACCCGCTTCCCCCACACGGACGGCATCAACCTGTACATCCTCGAGTACGACAACGGCTGCCGGGCCTCGTCGTGGGACGACGTCTGGACCGGCCCCGCGCGCGAGGGGTCGGAGTCGGACATCGCCATCCGCTGGCGCGTCGAGGGGACCGACGGCCTGGCGCGCGGCACCATCGGCTGGCCGAGCTACCCGGCGAAGACGCCCAGCACGCTCGACTTCACCACGAAAAAGCAACCCGGCTACTGGTTGTCGCCGCGCTGGAAAGAGGTGTGGTTCCCCGACGCCTTCGTGGGGACGATGGCGCAGCTGCTGTGCGCCCTGGAGGACGGGAGCGAGCCGGAGATCAGCGGCCGCGACAACCTCGAAACGATTGCGCTGTGCGCGGCGGTCCAGGCCGCGGCGCGGGAGCACCGCGTGACCACGGTGCGGGAGTTCTTGCGATGATTGCGGCGCCCTGATCCTTGTGGCGGTCGTCGCCGGGGCGTAGAATCGCCGCACGTGTCAATGAGATCGGTTCCAGGGTCAAGCGCACCGCCGATGACAGCCGCCGAACCAGGGAAGCTGCGCCGGGAATTGGTCGTCGCCGTCGTGGCCAGCACCATCGGCACGACCATCGAGTGGCATGACTTCTTCCTTTACGGGTTCGCGGCCACCCTCGTCTTCCCCCGCCTGTTCTTCTCGGAGTTCGACCCGTTCCTCGCCCAGATTCTCTCCTACGCCACCTTCTGCGCCGGGTTCATCGCCCGGCCGGTGGGCGGTGTGGTCTTCGGCTACATCGGCGACCGCGTCGGCCGCAAATCGACCCTGGTCGCCACCCTGCTCCTTATGGGTCTCAGCACCGTGCTGATCGGCCTGGTGCCGACGTACGCCCAGGTCGGGCCGACGGCGCCGCTGCTGTTGACCGCGCTGCGGTTCGTCCAGGGCCTGGGCGTCGGCGGAGAGTGGGGCGGCGCCGTGCTGCTGGCCCTGGAGTACGGCCACCGCGGTCGGCGCGGCTTCCTCGCCAGTTGGCCTCAGGCGGGCGTACCGCTCGGCCTGCTCGCCTCGACCGGCGTACTCGCCTTGTTCCAGACGATCCTGTCCGAGGAGGACTTTCTGGCCTGGGGCTGGCGGGTGCCGTTCTACCTCAGCGGCCTGCTCATCGTCGTCGGCCTCGTGATCCGCGCTCGCCTTGCGGAAACGCCCCTCTTTGCGCGCGTGCAGCAGGAGAATCGGGTGGCGCACGCCCCACTCCGCGAGACCTTGCGCCGCCACTGGCGCGACGTTCTCCTGGCGGCGGGCTGCCGGCTGACCGAGAACTCCTGCTTCTACCTGTTCACCGTCTATGTCCTCGACTACGGGCGGCAGGTGCTGGAGGTGGGGCAGGGGGTCTTCCTGCTGGCCGTCAACCTGGCCGCCGCGGTGGAAGTGTTCGCCATTCCCGTGTACGGCCTCCTGTCCGACCGGACGTCGCGGAAGGGGGCCTACGCCGCGGGGTGCCTGTTCCTGCTGGCGTTCGCCTGGCCCTACTGGGCCCTGCTCCAGACGCGAGAGCCGATCTGGATCATCGTGGCGACGCTGGCGGCCATGACGGGCGGCCACGCGGTGTTGTACAGCGTGCAGGCGTCCCTGATCCCCGAGCTGTTCGGTACCCGGCTGCGCTACACGGGCGCCTCGCTCGGCTATCAACTGGTCACGCCCGTGGGCGGGCTGGCGCCCATGATCGGCGCCGCGCTGGTCCACGCCTTCCCGGGGCGGACCTGGCCGCTGGCGCTGTACGTCGCCCTCATCTCCGCGGTGTCGTTGACCTGCGTGCTGCTCCTGGCCGAGACGTCGCGCAAAGACATCAGCACCGCCGACTGACTCGTCCTCCGCACCTCCGCAGTCCGGTTCAAGGAACTCGTCGTTCCGACTTGTACGGGCCGTCACGCCCTGTCAGAATAGCCCTTATCGCATAGACCCGCGGCGCTTGCTGGAGTCATGCCATGCCGGAACAAATCGACCCCCGCCCCGCCGACGCGGTTCCCTCCGAGTCCCATCGCAATGGCGACGCGGAGCCGCCCGGAACGGTCGCGACCGGGTTGACCCGGGAGCAGTTGCCGCCGTTTGTAAGTCCCACCGACATTCTGCTGGTGAGTCCGCTGCACCGCGAAGTTATCGCCGAACTCCGCTGGGCTTACGAACAGTGTGAGCGGGGGGCGTTTAACGCCTACCTGGGCCAGTACCTGGCAATCGTCAATAGGACCGTCGAGGCGGTCGGCGACCCCGGTTGCGCTCGGGACGAGGCGGCTAACAAAACCGGTGTCCCGCCGGAGCGCGTCGCCCTGTTCTACGTCGGCGGCGAGTGAGCGGAGACGGGAGGGCAAGGTGGCCGTCATCCGAATCCCTGTGGTGAACGAACCGCGGCAAAATCCCATCCGCTACTTCGATGAAACAGGGCAACTGCACGAGTTGCCACTCCTGCGGTTGCGCGCGGACATCCTGATCGGGACGGACCCGGCTCGCTCCGCCGAGGACCGTCGCCCCCAGTTCCCGGCAATCCTCGACACCGGTGCGCCGCTGAGCGTCTTCCCCAAGCGCGTCTGGCAGAGGTTCGAGCCGGCAATCACGCGCCTCCGGGTCGCGGACGAGCGGCCGCTCGCCGGCTCGGCGGGGGGCCGCCGCTTTACCTACTTCCTCGGTCGCGTTTCCGTGGCTGTCACCGACCTTTTCGGCCGGCGCTTGCGAGCGGTCCCCGTCCTCGCCCAGTTTCGCGAGGACGACATCCCGGAGGGGGAGCCGCGCGCAGCGGTGCCGCTGGGACTGGGGGACGGCATCCTTGAAGGGCGCGCGCTGACGCGCTGGCCGACGGTCGAGCGCTACGATCCGGACATCTCCACGCTGGAGAGTCACGGACAATGGTGGTGGCTGGCCGACCCGTGACGCCGCTGACCGCGGCGGGGCCGTGCGTACCGGTCCCCTGGTTCGGCGCAACCCGCAGTCCGCGTCAGCGGCGCCGACGATATACCATCGCCATTGGAAAACCGACGTTTAGCCGCGCGCGCGCGCTGGTAGTGACCCGATTTATCGGGTCCTTCTGGTGAGACGACCGCATAAATGCGGTCACTACGAGCGCGCTGGTAGTGACCCGATTTATCGGGTCCTTCTGGTGAGACGACCGCATAAATGCGGTCACTACGAGCGTGCTCGCGGCTAAACCACCGGAAATAGAACGACGCCAGTACAGTCGTCGTCATTCCTCTTACCCCTCCGCGGCCCCGGCAGGCGCGACCGCGGGCTCGGCGGCGCCCGGGCCGAGGAGGGAGGCGTACTGGCTCACGGCGTCGAACGGCGTGAGGACACCGACCGGGCGCGTCGCGTCGTCGTCGGCGACGACGATGAACGGCCTGACGGGCTGCTGCAGGACGAAGATCCGCATCGCTTCTCCCAACGGTTTCGACTCGGCGAAGATCGGGGCCGGGCGCGACATGATCTCGGCCAGCGGCGTGGTCGGCGGCTTCAGCCCGTACACCGCGGCGTTGAGGTCGTCCGCGGTACAGACCCCTTGCAACCTCCCCTGGGCGTCCACCACCGCATGCACCCTGGCCCCATCGCGGCGCAGCTGGGCGATGGCGTCGGCGAACGTCATCTCGGCCGGCAGCGTCGGCGCCGGCCCGGTCATCACGTCGCGCACCAGCAACCGACCCAGGCGCGGATCCTCGTGGACCTTCTCGCGCAGGGTCCGCGCTCCGCTCAGGCGCTGCGCCCGGCGCTCCAGGTCCGTCCGCAGCAGGCGCAGGTGGTCGGCGAGGTCGAGAACCCGCTCCCGGCTCATGGCCAGGACGTCCAGGGGCTCCTCCGCCCGCACCGACACCTGTTCGCTGGTGGAACTCAGGATTGGCCCCGCCCCGAAGGGGTCACCCGGGCCGAGGAGCGCCACCGGCTCCGCGAAGCCCTTGACGTAGATGCCCGCCTTGCCCCGCTCGATGATGTAAAACTCCTCCGCCGCGTCGCCTTCGTGGAAAACGTACTCGCCGGGTTCGTAATGTGCCCGCGGCACCCGATGGGTGGTCCGCGGGTTGAGCTGGACAAGGTCGCGCGGGAAGAACATGTCCCACAGCCAGTCGAAGGCGACCTGGATCTTGCGCGCCAAAGTCGGCATCTTCCCGAGGTAGATGGCACGCCACATGACCCAGGCGAAAAGGCCGGAGACCTTCAGGCCGAGGACCTGTC
>DATFNV010000395.1:0-11722 GCA_035266225.1 Gemmataceae bacterium | reverse complement strand
GCCGGCAGCGCCGCATCGACGAAGAGCACGCCGTCAGCCGCCGCCGCGGCCCCGCCGCCGAGTTGGTGCGTCGCCTGCAGCAGGTGCTGCACCAGGTGCTCGGCCCGCTGGTAGCGCTGCCGCGGATCCTTGGCCATCATGCGGCCGAGGATGGCGGCGACCTCGTCGGGGATGTCCGGATTCAGCTGCCGCGGGTCGAAGGGCGGCACGTGCTGGTGGTGGTGCAGCTTGCGGGCCGCGGTCCCCTCCGGCACCGGCGCCCGCCCGGTCAGCACGTGGTAGAACGTGCAGCCGAGCGAGTAGATGTCGCTGCGGACGTCGGCGTCGCGCGGCTCCAGCGCCTGCTCCGGCGAGATGTAGTCGAAGGTGCCGAGGGTGACGCCCGACTGCGTCAACCCGTGGTCGGTGTGCGGGCCGAGGTTGCGGGCCAACCCCATGTCCACCAGCTTGGCCCGGCCGTTGGGGCTGATGATGATGTTCGACGGCTTGATGTCGCGGTGGACGACGCCGCGCTCGGCCGCGTGCGCCAGTCCCGTCGCCACCTGCAGCATGTAGTGCAGCGCTTCCGGCACCGGCAGCGGGCCGCGGCGCTCGAGGAGGGTGCGCAGGTTCTCGCCCTCGACGAACTCGAAGGCGATGAAGTGCAGGCTCTGGTCCTCGCCGCAGAAGAAGACGCGGGCGATCGTCTCGTGGTCGAGGCGGGCGGCGGCGCGGGCCTCCTGGTGGAAGCGGGCGATGTTCTCCGGGTCGGCCGCCATCTCCGGCGGCAGGATTTTCAGGGCGACGAAGCGCTCCAGCTGCGTGTCGCGGGCGCGCAGCACCGCGGCCATGCCGCCAACGCCGATCGGCTCGATCAGCTCGAAGTGGGCCAGCTTGCGGCCGCGGAGGATGCCGCTGAAAAGGTGCTCCTGGACGTTCGGCCGGGGCCCCGACTTGGAAACAACGGTGGGCGTGTCGTCCGTGTGCGGGGCGGTCCCGTCGAGGAGGGCGTCGGTGCTGGCCTCGGCGGATGCTTCGGGCAGGACGGGCGGGTGCGACCGTGTGCCGGTGCCATCCGGCGGGTTGGGCCGCTGAGGCTGTTCGGAGTGCTCAACGCCTTTCGGCGTCACTGCGTCGTCCATCGACCAACAACGGGTGCTACCCGCCCCTCCTGGGGGACGCGCCGTCCCAGCCGAGCCGGGAGGCTGACGTCCGAAGCACTGCTCATTCTCTGCGGGCGATGGTCAGAGATCCCCCTGAGACGCTGTCCCGCGGACGAGAGAGGTGAGGCGGGACACAGTGCAAGCAAATGATACGCCACCACACTATAAGCTGCACTTGGGGCCGTTGTCAATCGAATGGTTGCGCTGGCGTGGACGGATGAACATGAGATAAGCGCCCGAAGGCTTGCCTAGCCGCTTGCGGCTTCGCAGGTTCGACGTGCGAAGCCGCAAGCGGCTCAGCGCCCCGTCACCGTCAGACGCGCCGCCGCGCTCGTCCCCTGCTTGTCGGGGTCGTAGTATTCGTAAGCTCGCGCCGGCGGCACGCTCACCTTCACCGGCATCGTCGCCCGCAGCCCGTACTTCAACTCCAGCGATTGCCCAGCCCCCAGTTCGCGCAGGTAGACGACGACACCTCGCGCACCCTGCTGATACTTCTCAATCTTCCCATCTTTCAGGAGCGGGGCGAAGTCCTCCGCGTCGAAGGCGAACCCCGCCGGGACCGGCAGCTCCGCCACGACCATCGGCGCCGCCTGCTTCATCCGATTCGTCACCGTCGCCGTCGCCCGGATCGTCTCATCGACGCGCAACGAGGTGCGGTTGCAGGTCAGCCGCACGCTCAGCGCCCCGGATTTCTCCGGCCCGTCGGTGTCGGGGACGTGGTAGCGGAACGCCACCTGGTAGCCCGCCGCGGTGCCGCTGGAACCGATCACCTTTGCGGAAGGATTTGGGCAGGGGCGAATACCCCCTTGGCGTGATCGATGAACCACCGTTCGACCTCGGGGAACTCCGGTTGGTTCGTCCATGTAGCTGCGTCCGCAGTCCAGAGATGACCGTGGCGACAGAAGTAGAGCCCCAGGCGGTTGATTTCCGGGAACGTCGGGTCAGTCCTCCGGTGCTGGCGGATGAGCACGTAGTAGCCGAGCAACTGGTCCAGATAGTCCGCCTTTATCTCATCGCTCTTGGTCGTTTTGAAATCGACCAGCGCGTCCCCCGTGATGAGGTCGCCGTCGGCGCCCCCCACTTTCGCGCTTGCATGTTGCACCTTCCCGCGTTAGGGATTGCGGCTTCCCGTGCTGGGCTCAGCCGTGGGAGTCGAGACTGTGATACCTGACGACAGAACGAATGTGGTCGATCTGTACCCAGACGCCACGCTCGGTGTCGAGAACGAGTTTGCCGGGGTACAGCAGTTCCTCAGCGCTTCGTACTCGCATCCAACAACGTCCACCGCTGTCCGACTTCCAGCGAATGTGAAAGCTCACCGCCGAGTCATGTATCCTCTTCGCGTAGCGAACATTGGCTATCTCGCATTCGTACTTGCTCATCATGATCCGGGGGTGCTGCCGGAGGATCGCCATGAGATCGCGGGGTGAAGCGAACGAATCTGGAGCGAAACGGCGGTAAACGTCTGGTCGCCCTTCAAAACGAGCGAGTTCGGCTCGGGCCGGCTGGAGCCACCGTTCCAGTTCTTGCCGCCGCCTCGCGCGCTCCTCGTACTCGGCAGTCCCGTCGTCGGCCCGTTCTCCGTGCAAATAGGCGTGGCAGAATTCACAGAGCCCTTGCAGGTCTTCCAGATCCTCGTGGAAGATGCGGGCGTAGGTGAGGTGATGCACTTCCGAGACGGCGAACTTGCCGCACCGTTCGCAGGTATTGTTGCACCGCCCGATGACCTGTTCTCTCTTCGCCGGCCAGTCCTTGCTTGAGAGGTAAACGAGGTATCGCGGATCGGTTTTATAGTGCCAGTGGGATCGCATGTTGCCCCCCCCTCCCCCCCGCGTCGGCAGCAGCTAGTCGTGCCTTCGACAAGACTAAAGAATGAGTTTATATACCGGGAGTTGGCGTGTCAAGAACAATTGTTCACCTTCAGCCCTGCGGCATCGGCCCCGGTTGGTCCTGCTCGGGTTTGTCCCGGCGGCTGGCGTGACAACGGTTGGCGGCGATGGCGTACAGCCACGGCCGGAACGGCCGCGGAAATGCGTACTGCCGTCGCTTCACCCAGACGGCGAGGAACACTTCCTGAAACAAGTCCTCGGCGCGGTGCCGGTCGCCGACCATGCGCTCGATGAACGTGAGCAGCCGCGGGGCGTGGCGGCGCACGAGGGCCTCCAGGCAGTCGCGCTCACCGAGCGCCACCCGGGCCATCAGTCCCTCGTCGCCGTCGTCGCGTCCGTTCATGGGCCGGCCTCACCGTTGCCTGCCCATCTGTAGGCGCGCCGGCGGCCGTTTGTCGAAGGGGAAAACGAAGCCGTGGGCGTATCTACTTCCCCCCGTTCCCGGGGACGCCGGCCCCGGCGAACGGATCGGTCACCTGGGAGGTGTCGTTGCTGCGGGCGATGAGCGACTGGGCGAGCTTCTGGACCTCGTCGGATTGAAGGATGCTGCGGAGCAGTTCCAGGAACGCCTTGTGATCGGCCGCCTGTCGGGTGTGGGGATCGCCGCGCGGGTTCCTCTTCCCGGCGGGCCGGGGTGGTGGGGGCGCTGGGAAAAAGGCCGACTCGACGGTGACCGGGTAGGGGCGATCCATCAGGTGGCGTACAGTCAACAGGCGGATGCGATAGCGCTCGAGTGACGGAGCGACCATGTCGAGATGCAACTCGATCTGGCGGCCCTTGCGCTCGCCTTCCACCTCACCTTCGAGGATTCCGTCGGTCACCTCCTCTAGGAGGCCGGCCTGTGCCCGGAGGACCGCCGTCGGCGAGACGCTCGGCGGCCGCAGTTTGTCGCCCCAGAGGTTGGGGATGCTAACGGACATGACTGCTCCTTGACTAGACGTCCAGCGCAAACCAAATGGGGAGGTGGTCGGAAGCCGCGGTGCGATCGGGCAAACCGGCCGGCGTCAGCAGTGACCGCTCTCCGTCGTGAAGCAACACCTCCAGGCGGGTCAACCGGTCCATGAGGGCCGGCCGCAGCAGCACCTGGTCGTAGACGTTCCAGAAGTAGTTTACCGGCTTTGAGGAGCGGAGGTAATAGGTCCCGGGCGGGCCGGACGTACGGTCGCCGAAGCAACCCCACATTGGGTTGTAGAAGAAGGGCCAGTCGGTCCCCATCACCGTTCGCTGCTCCCGACTCGCCAGGGCTTTCGTCATCACGGCGTGAAGGGCGTGGGCCGACACCATGCCCGGGTCGAACGGGTTCATGTTGAAATCGCCAACCAGGACGGTCCGCCGGCTCTTCAACTTGGTTTCGGCGACCACGATCTGTTCGGCGAGTTTCCCCGCCCCGCTGATTTGGTCCTGGGGATCCCAACTTTGTTTGTCCGGGAAATGGACGATGGCGAGGAGCGGATGCGGACGAATGCCCACGCGGAGAGGTCGGACGGTCAAGCCGGCGAGAGGGTGCCAGAATCCGCCGGCCAAAACCAAGGGCGGCAAGCGGGTGAAGAGGGCGACCTTGTCCGCCCCCCCCGGCTCGTTGCGGTAGCCGGTTCCGGTGTGCTCGCTCAGCGCCGCCACTACTCGCTCCGGTTCGACGGCACACTCGGCCAACATCACCACGTCGGCCGCATGCGTCGCTGCCAGCATCGCGACGCGATCCTCCAGCGGCTTCCCCGCAATGTTCCAGAACACGAACGAGAGCATGTCATCCCCCGCCCGACACCAGAAAGTCCCTTCCCGCGCGCAACCCGCACCCTTCCTCCAGCCGCCGCCGCGCCAGGGCCACGGCCGCCGGCGACACGTCCATGCCGATCCAGCGCCGCCCCAGCTTCTGCGCCGCCACCAGGGCCGTGCCGCTGCCGCAGAAGGCGTCGAGTACCACGTCGCCGGGGTTGCTGCTCGCCGCCACGATCCGCTCCAGCAGGGCCAGCGGCTTCTGCGTCGGGTAGCCGAGGCGCTCCGCCGCCTGTGCCGCCACCGGTGCCACGTCGTCCCACACCGTATCGACCGGCCGACCCTTCATCTCGTCGAGGTAGCGCTTCTGACACGCCAGGCCCGTCCGAGTGTAGTGGATCAGCCCGCGGCGATGAGCCTCCTCCATGCGCGTCCGCGTCCAGCGCCAGACGCGGACGTGGCCGTTCCACTCGTAGGTCAGGTTCGGCCGCTCGGGGTTCGGGTTGGTCAGGTCGCTCAGCCGGTAGCGCCGTCCCGTCGCCGCCTCGACGTGTCGGTAGAAGCGGCGCACGTACTCGTCGTCCAGGGCGCGGTACGGCCGGTGGAAGGTGAAGCGGTCGCCGGCGGTGTAGTAGAAGATGGTGTCGTGGTTGTTCGGGTAGCCGCGGAAGGCCAGGCCCTTGGCGTTGGTGCGCCGCCAGACGATCTCGCTGCGGAAGCGCAGCAAGCCGTCCAGCAGCCGCCTGACGTGGTGGCCGGCGTGGTGGTCGCAGTGGCAGTAGAGGCTGCCGGTCGCCTTCAGCACCCGCGCCAGCTGGCGCAGCCGCGGCTCCAGGAAGGCCACATAGGCGCCGGCCGACCCGTGACGGTCGTCGTAGTGGGCGTAGTCGCGGTTGGAGTTGAACGGCGGGTCGATGGCCACCAGGTCGATGCAGCGCTCGGGCAGCGTCCGTAACAGGTCGAGATTGTCGCCACAGAGAAGCACCTCGGTTTGCGCGGCGGGCCGTCGCTGCGTGTGCGGGGGCATGCGGGGAACACCTTGATCCGTCGCCGGGGGTTGCGATAATCGGGGAGCGGGTCCACGGGGAGGAACGTCCATGCCGCTGCCGTTCGCCGAGTTCAACCTGCTGGAGGGCCTCGTGCCGGCGCTGTGGGCCGGCGTCTTCCAGCTCGCCGCCCTGGCCGTCGTCGGCCTGTGGGTCAACTTCGTCTACCAGCGCTACCGGGCCCTGGCGGCGGCGCGGCAGGAATTGATCGACGAGATCGACCGGTTCGCCATCAGCCTGTACAAGCCGCGCAAGCTCTACCTGGCGATGCTCGCGGAGTCGCCGGCCCTGCTGTCCGCCATCCCGGACGCCGTCCAGCGCCAGGGGCACCGGGCGGCGCTGATGGAGCAGTGCCTGGCCGAGTTGATCGACGCCATCGGCCGGCTGCGCTCCCTGCAGGTGAAAATGGTGCCGCTGTACGGCTACCACGTCGAGCTGTTCGGCCACTACCTCGCCACCTGGCGCTATCTCAAGGAGGTGCGCCACCTTATGGAGCACGGGCAGTCGCTGTACTTCCACCCCGAGGACGCCGAGGGGGCCGACGCCTTCTACAAGCTCATCGACACCTTCCGCTATCGTATTATGATGCAGAAACTCAAGCGCCACCCGCCGCAGCCGATCCAGCCGCCCGACGACCTGCTCCGGCAGATGCGGCAGAGCGCCGACGTCATTTACGACCAGCACTTCGGTGCGCCGGCTCCCCCCAACCCCTGCGGGCCGGAATAACGTCGCAGCCGCTTGCGGCTTCGCAGGTTGGACTGCGAAGCCGCAAGCGGCGGCGAGGGTCTTCCGGCCCGCACCCTCACGGCTTGTCCGGGAGCGGCGGCGCGTCCGGCACCGGGCCACCCCCCGGGCCGAAGCCCCCGCGGGGAGACATCATGTCGTGAACGCCCTTATCGACCAGGACGTTGATGATCTTCGCCGACGCCGTCTTCAGCCCGGCTTGCTTCACCTCCAGCACCAGGACGTCGCCCTTGCGCGACAGCGTCAGCACCGCCGGCGCCAGCGGCTCGACGGCCTGCGCCATTGCCCTGGCGAATATCGCGTCGGCATCCAGGGGCTTCTCCTTCGACGGCTTCGGCTCGGCCCCAGGCGGAACTGCGGCCTTCACCGCCGTCCGCGGCCGCTCGACGACCTTCATCCACTCCAACAGCGCCTGTCCGAGAGGGGCGATGCCGACCACCAGCGCCTCGTCGCTGTCCTTCAGGGCCGCCGCGACCTTGGCCTCCCCCAGCAACCCGCCGTTCTTCGCGCCGCCCTTGAGCGAAGCGGCCACGCCCTCCTTGGTCGGCCCCACCACCAGCGTCTTGCCTTGGCGCCCGACGTAGAGCGGCCCCTGCCACGGCACGCCCTCGGCGCCGTAGCGGCGCAGCGTCAGTCCCTCAGCGGTCTCATCCGCCGGCGGCGCAATGTCCCGGCGGCCGTTAAAGGCGAGAATCTTCGGGACCACGTCCTGCAGCGCCTTGGCCGCGTCCTCGTCCGTCGCCGTCACGGCCAGTTGCACGGGCAACGCGGTCTTCGCCGCCTCGCCACGCAGGTCCACGGTCAGGGTGAGGCCGGCCACCTTGGCGAACACGTCCTTGCCCAGGTTGACGTGGGCCCGCTCTTCCGCCGCGGCTAGCCCCTTGCTGGGCAGGCCCTCTTCGGGCGCGCCCTGCTCCTTCGCCACGGCGTCCGCCAGCGCGAGCACTCGCTCCCACCCCTTCTGTCCGTCGGGCCAGGCCAGGGTGACGGTCAGAAGGCCGTCCTTCGGCGCGAAGTGAAGCGCGTCAAGCGCCACCTTCTTGTCAGGCAACACGTCGAGCAGCGGGCACGGTTGCCTCGGATCGAGCTGCACCTGCATGCGAAAGTCGAGGTTGCCGTTCTGCAACGTCAGGCTGGCGGTGGCCGCGCCCAGGCCGCGCGGGTTCACCAGCGCCTTGATGCTGCTCCAGTTGGCATTCGGCCTTTCCCCCTTCGTCGCCTCCTCCACCGGGGCGCTCAGGGCGCTCACGTCGGCGTAGGCGAAGGCGCCGGGCTTGTCGCGCAGCGTCGCCGCCCGCTTGAAGGTGCCGATGCTCGCCAGCGCCGGCTCGGCGACCTTCCCCTTGGCCCGGCGCACGACCTCCCTGGCGGCGCGCGGCGTTGAGGCGATGACCGCCAGGCCCGGCATCAGGGCGAAGGTCGGTCCCTTGTCGGTGATCGGCGGCGGCGGCGGCGGGGCCTCGTTGGGCTTGAACACCTGCCGGCGGTAGTCGCGGCCCCGGGCCCGGTACAGGTTGACGCCCTCGACCTTCTCGAGGATGCGGATTTCCGAGTCGGCCGCCAGGTAGCCGCGCAGGTACATCATGAAGAGGTTGCACTCGCCAGGGTAAATGACGCCGACGACCTCCGGGCCGTCTTCCTTGTTCCACCCGGTGATGGCGACGGCGCCGCCGCCGAGCCGGCCGAACTCGGCCAGTCCCTCCGGTGAGATGAGGAGGCCCAACTCGCCGAACAGGCCGCGGCCGTAGTAGACATTGTCCGGAGTATCGCCGCGCTCGGTGCGCGCCTTGGCGAAGACGGCCGCGAGGTCTTCCAGGGCCGAGCCCTTGATGAGCCCGGTCAACTCGCGCGACAGTTTGTCGGGCTGGCGCAACTCGGCGTAGGCCAGCGTCTGTGCGGGGAACAGTTCGGCGGGATCCTTCGGCTGGGCGAGGGCCGGTCCGGCGAGGACCAGCACCACGACCGCGGCCCCGGCGAGCGGCGCCATCGACCTCATGAGCGACCTCCAGTTGTGAATGGTGTCTGAGGCACGCGCCCGGAGATCGTGCGCGTTTAGCCGCCGCCCTCGGGGTGGCGCGGAGAGAGCGCCGCCCCGAGGGCGGCGGCTAAACGTACAGGGTACGGGCGCGGAGCAGGCGGGTCCAGAAAAAAGTGAACCCGCGCGCGACCGGGCGGCCGCGCGCGGGTCGTGACACCCCCCCGGGTGTTAGAGCTGTGGCACCTTCATCGGCAGCGGTTGGGCGAAGAACTGGATCGCGTCCGCGCTCAGGCCAAATTTCAGGTTGCGGAGGGCCTTTGCGGTCTGCTGCAGTTGCGGGTCGTCCGGGGAGTCGTAACCGCCCACCGTCACGATACTCCCCGTGCGCGTGTGGAGCACGTACGCCTCATAACCCGGCTTGAGTTCCTTGCGCAGCACACGGGCCACCTCTTCGGCCTGGGCGGCGCCTGCTTCGAGCACGTCGCCGGACTTGCCGCCGAGGCCGATCGTGTCGAGGAACACGCTCGCCGCCGAGCGCGGTTGGATCATTCCTGTCCCATGGAATTGCTTGACGGCCAGTGTCCACGGCTTGCGGCAGTCGAGGAGGTTGTACGGCCGGCCCGCGTTCAGCCTCTTCCAGGCCGGGTCGGGCGCGCCGGAGTCGGCCTTCTGCGCCCGCACCGTCGGGTTGCGCGTGGCGATGCACTGGGCGTAAGTGTGCAACTGGTAAAGTTGCCGAGTGGTGGGTTCCATCAGGTCAACGCGCAGTTGCGTTTTGTCCTCGGGCGGCTCGGGCGTCTTCTTGACGTTCGGGATGTCACGGCTGGCGCTGTCGAAATCGCGATAGCCGCCGATGAACACGCCCAACTGCGGATCGACGCGGATCGTCTTCCGGCGCTGCACCTCGGGCGGTGCGTACTTGTAGTGCTCGTCGAGCAGCTCCTTCGCCTTGCGCACTTCCTCGGGGGTGTAGTCGAAGATGTAGGCCGGCCAGCCGTTCTGGCGCAGGTGCAGCACCAGCCGGTCGGCCAGGGCGCGGGCGTCGTTGCCGCTGTAAGCATGCACGCAGATGGCGAACGGCCCGGCCTCGGGCGAGATGACGTACTCCTTGTTCGGGTCGGCCTCGACCCGCGCCGCACGCCCCCCCGTTGGGACGGCTAGCACGGCCAGGACGCCCGCCAGCACGAACAGGAACCTCTTCATCGTGCTCCTCCCTGAACGACGACGAATGTCGCGAATGTTGAACGTGGGGCGGGAACTTTAGCAACAGTCTCAGAAATGTCTACACCGGTTCGCCGGCCCGCGGCCGCAGCGCCTCCACCGCCAGCCCCAGCGCCTCCAGTAGCTCTTCCTGCAGCGCCGGTTGGTCGGCCGCCGACGCCCATGCCTGCACGGCCAGCACGCGCCGGTCGTCGTCCCACTCCTGCACGAACACCCGCGGCGCCGGCTCGGCCAGCACGCGTCGGTCGGCCCGCAGCCGGCTCAGCAGCGCCGCCTTCGCCGCGGCCAGGTCGATGCCGGCCCGCAAAGGCAGCGACCACTGTGCCCGCCGCAGCGGCAGGGCCGTGAAGTTGCGGACGCCGCCGCCGGTCAGCAGCGTGTTCGGCACCGTGACCGACTGGTTGTCCTCGGTGATCAGCACGACGTGGAAGGGGAACAGGTCGGACACCCGGCCGCGCAGGCCGCCGACGTCGATGACGTCGCCGACGCGGATCATGCGGAAGGCGAGCACCAGCAGGCCGGCCGTGAAGTTGGCCAGCGCGGTCTGCAATGACAGGGCCACCGCCAGGCCGGCCGCGGCCAGGACCGTCAGCAGCGAGGTGGTTTCGACGCCGAGCTGCTGCAAGACGCCGATGACGATGACGACCAGGAGCAGGCCGCGCGCCGTGTTGGCCAGGAAGGAGGCCGACGAGGGTGCCACGTGCCCGCGCTCCAGCAGCCGGCGGAACGGCGCCAGGAGGTAGCGCAGGGCGAAGAGGCCTACGACGAGGATGACCGCCGCCCCCACCACGCGCCCGGCGTAGGCGTCGGCCCACCTTCGCAGCTCCACCCAGAACCCGTCCATCGTCGTGCCCCCATCAAGCCGCTTGCGGCTTCGCAGGGCATGCGAAGCCGCAAGCGGCTACTGTTGCAGGTGCGCCAGCACGACGCGGATTTGCTCGCAGGGAACCTGTTCGCCCAGCGCCACGAAGATCGCCCGCAGCGACCCGGTCCCGAAGTGCCGCGCCGCCGCCCGGACGCGCGCGGTGACGTCGTCCGGCACCCACGCCGCGATCGACTGCGGCTTCTCCTGGCGCACGAACCGTTCCAGCTGCTCGGCCACCGTCTCCGGCGCCCCGCCGGTTCGCCGCGCCACTTCGTCGAGCGCCACCCCGCGCCGGAACAGCTCGAACGCCTCGTCGCGCTGCGGGTTCGGCCGCCCCGCCAGCGGCAACCGCGGTTCCGCCGCCCGCGCCGCCGCGCCGCCCCGGTCGCGGGTCAGCCCGTGCCGCTGGCAGTGCTGGTCGATCGCCTCGAAGAAGGCCGCCCCGAAGTCGCGCAGTTTGGCGTCGCCGATGCCGGTAACGAAGCGCATCCGCTCCAGGGTGGACGGCCGCACCCGGGCCAACTCGCGCAGCGTCACGTCGCCGAAGACGCGGTACGGCGGCCAGCCGCGCTCCTCGGCCAGGCGCCGCCGCAGCACGCGCAGCGCCTCGAACAGCTCGCGGTCCACCCCCTCCCACGACACCCCCTCGACCTTCACCTTCTCGCCCTTCGCCCGGCGGGCCAGCTGCACCAGCCGCACCGTCCGCTGTCCGCGCATCACCTCCCACGAACCGGCGTTCAGCTTCAACAGCGGGTACTCGTCGCCCACCTGGAGGAGCACCCTCTGGCCGATGAGCTGATAAATGAAATCGCGGATGGCCGCTTTGCCGTGCTGCCGCAAGAGGCCGTAGGTGCTGAGATTGTCGTGGCCGCGCTTGCGGACGTTCTCGGTGTTCTCGCCGCGGAGCACGCTGGAGACGTGGCCGATGCCGAAGCCCTGGTTGACGCGGGCCACGCACGACAGGATCTTCTGCGCCACCACCACGGCGTCCGGCACCGCCTCGGTGTCGCCCAGGCAGACGTCGCAGGCCCCGCCGCACGCCTGGGGCTCGTAGGTCTGCCCGAAGTACTCGACCAGCGCCCGGTGCCGGCAGACGGCGCCGCGGCAGTAGCGGTCCATGT
>DATFNV010000394.1:0-16582 GCA_035266225.1 Gemmataceae bacterium | reverse complement strand
ATGGCGGGCAGGAAGGTGCCGTCGCCGTTGCCCCCCAGGACTGATACCGTGTTGTCCCCCTGGTTGGGGACGACGAGGTCGAGGTGGCCCTCGTGGGTGAAATCCCCCACGGCCACGTCAAACGGGTGGGTGCCCACGTTGTAGGTGGTGGGGGAAACCTGGAAGGTGCCGTCGCCCTGGCCCAGCAGTACCGAGACGCTGCCGGCGGTGTAGTTGGCGGTGGCGAGGTCGAGGTGGCCGTCGCCGTTGAAGTCGCCCGCCACCACCCCGATGGGGCCGGCCCCCACCTGGTAGGAGACGGCCGGCGCGAAGGTGCCGTCGCCGTGGCCGAGGAGGACCGACACGCTGTCGTCGCCGTAGTTGGCGGTGGCGATGTCCAGGTGGCCGTCGCCGTTGAAGTCGCCCACGGCCAGTCCCTCGGGCACTTTCCCTACCTGAGAAGTGAGGGCGGGCGCAAAGGTGCCGTCGCCGCGGCCGAGGAGGACCGACACCGTATCGTCCCCCTGGTTGGCGGTGACGATGTCGAGGTGGCCGTCGCCGTTGAAATCCCCCACGCCGACGAACCAGGGTTCGCTCCCGACCGGGTAGGTGACGGGGGGCAGGAAGGTGCCGTCGCCCCGGCCCAGCAGCACCGCCACCGTGTTGTCCCCGTAGTCGGCGGTGACGAGGTCCAGGTTTCCGTCGTGCGTGAACGCCCCCACCGCCACGGCGTTGGGCTCGTTGCCGGCCTTGTAGGAGACGGCATTCTGGAAGGTGCCGTCGCCGTTGCCGAGCAAGACCGAGACCGTACCGTCCCCCTGGTTGGCGGTGACGACGTCGATGTTGCCGTCGCGCTTGAAATCGCCCACCGCCAGGGAACTCGGGAAGCCGCCCACGTTGTAGGAGGGCGGGGGCTGGAAGGTGCCGTCCCCCCGCCCCATCAGCAGCGACACGGTATTGTCGTGATTGTTGGCGGTGGCGAGGTCGAGATTGCCGTCGCCGGTGAAATCCCCCACGGCCACGGAGACGGGGACGCTTCCCAGCACCTTGTACGTGGCGGCCGACTGGAAGGTGCCGTCGCCCTGGCCCAGGAGCACCGACACCGTGTTGTCGTAGTTGGCGGTGACGACGTCGAGGTTGCCGTCGTGGTTGAAGTCCCCCACCGCCACGGAGTACGGGACGGTCCCCACGGCCTCGGTGGAGCGGGGGCGGAAGGTGCCTCCCTGGCCCTGCAACACCGTCACCGTGTTGTCGCCGGCGTTCGCGCTGACGATGTCGAGGTGATCGTCGCCGTTGAAATCCGCCAGCGCCACGGAATCAGGGCCCTTGCCGACGGCGTAGGAAACCGCGGACTGGAAGGTGCCGTCGCCGTTGCCCAGCAGCACCGACACCGTGTTGTCGCCGTGGTTGGCGGTGACGATGTCGAGGTGGCCGTCGCCAGTGAGGTCGCCCACGGCAACCGCCTCGGACACGCTGCCCACCTGGTAGGAGACGGCGTCCTGGAAGGTGCCGTCGCCGTTGCCCAGGAGCACTGACACCGTGTTGTCACCGGAGTTGGCGGTGACGATGTCGAGGTTGCCGTCGTGGGTGAAGTCCCCCACTGCCACCGACCAGGGATGGTTTCCCACGGCGAAGTTGACGGGATCCTGGAAGGAGCCGTCGCCGTTGCCCAGCAGCACCGACACCGTGTTGTCACCGGAGTTGGCGGCGACGAGGTCGAGGTTGCCGTCGTGGTTGAAGTCCCCCACCGCCACGGAGACGGGGTCGTTCCCCACCCGGATGTCACTGGAGGTGCCGGCCTGGAAGGTGCCGTCGCCGTTGCCCAGCAGCACCGACAGCGTCCCATCCGCGGAGTTGGCGGTGACGAGGTCGAGGTGGCCGTCGTGGTTGAAGTCCCCTACCGCCACGGAGTGAGGCCCGTTCCCGACGGACATCGACTGAAACGGCGGCAGCGCCTGGTTGAAGGTGGTCTCCAGGAGGTAGCCGTGGTCGCCGGTCGGGTTGCCGGGTTGGGTCGCCGCGGAAACGCCCAGGAAGTACAGCCCGGGCTGCAAGTTCTGGGCGAGCTGCGCCGACGGCTGTCCCGGGCTGACGGCGTCCGCCTGGATGAGCAGCTGTCCGATGTCGTTATAGAGAGATAAACGAGGCAGGAAACTGATCCCATCCTCTGGGGTGACGCCGGCGGTCAGGGCGCCGGTTTCGGAGGACGAGACCGCGAAGGCGTAGTATTCGCTCTTGCCGTTGGCGTAGGTCCCCTGGAGGGCCATGTCCCCGTCAATCGTGTTCTGGCCCTGGTCCCCGGCCACGACCTGGGCGGTCCCGAGCTGGTAGTTGGACGGCACCTCGGTGGTCAGGAAGGAGCTGAGGGACAGCGTCAGGGTGTAGTCGCCGGTCGTCGATCCGCCGGCGCCGCTGTTGGTCCGGGTCGGGTCGTAGCCGACGTTGCCGTTGCCGGATACGCCGGCGTAGTACGTCCCGGGGGCCAGGGCGTCGAACGTCTCGAGGGTGTCGTACCCGACTGCGCCCGCCTGGGAGGCCAGTTGTCGCCCGGTGGCGTCGAAGATGCGGAGGGAGGCGATCAGCCCGCTCGAGTCCGGGGTGCCGGCATCGACGAAGACCTGGTCGCCGGCCTTGAGCTGCACGGCGTAGAGGTCCACCTGGTTGGCATCGGCGACGTTGCCCGACGCCTGGGCCTGCTGGGTTTCGTCGAAGGTCAAGGAGATGGCGGTTTGCAGCGTGTCGTGGGCCGCCGGCGCCAGGCGTTGCTCCAGCCACTCCAGCCGGAGGCGGGCGAAGCCGCGACGGCCGCGGTCGGGCGACGCACCTCGGCGCCGCCAAACCCTGCGGAGCAGGCGCCGCCAGGACGAGGGGAATGGCTTCATGGGCGTTGTCCTCGCAACAACAATGGCTTCGCCGCTTGCGGCTTCGCAATCTTTCCTGCGAAGCCGCAAGCGGCGACGACATTTTTCTTACTGTTTCTCAAGGCTTCGCTCCGCCGTAGCGCGCCGCCAGCTCAGCGTAGCGGCTGCCGTGTCGGATGGCCGCCAGGGCGGGGTCGGCCTGGACCTGGTCGCGCCAGAACGCGGCCCGCCTCTCGCGCGGCATCTTCTCCAGCGCCCGGCCGAGGAAGTCGAAGGCCCTTTCGCGGCACTGGGCCAGCCGTTGCGCCGCCAGCCGGCTCGACTCCGGCTGGGCCGTCCGCGTCTCGGCCTCGAGCAGGGCGACGGCCTGGCCGTAGACGCGGGCGATGTTGTACAGCAATCGATCCGTCAGTGGAGCTTGTTTCTCCGCGGCGCGGGCGTCTTCCAAAGCGCCGTCGAGCTGCCGCAGACGGATGCGGACGTTGCCGCGGCCGGCCAGGGCGTCGGCGTTGCCCCCGTCGCGCGCCAGACAGGCGTTGAAATCGTCCAGGGCCAGGCCGGGCGCGTCGGCCAGCAGGTACGCCCAGCCGCGGTAACAGTGCGTCGCGCCGTCGTCGGGATATTGCCGCAGCGCCAGCGTGTACATCTCGATGGCCGCCGGCAGTTTGCCCTTGTCCGCGTAGATCAGGCCGCGGGCCTGGTACACTTCCACGGGGGCCTCGTGCCTCTCCTTCAGGTAGCGGTCCAGCGCCTCGCCGGCCTCGGTCTCGCGGTCCAGCGCCAGCAGTGCCTCGGCCCGGAAGCGCTCGGCAAGCACGAAATCCCGTTTGAGGCTGAGCGCCTTGTCGTAGCTCTTCAGGGCCCCCTTGTAGTCCCACTCCCGGTACTGGAGCCGGCCCAGTTCCACGAGGTCCTTGGCGGCGCGCTCCGGCGCGGCCTCGTTCGGCCCCAGATCGATGGCTTTCTGGAAGTCGGCCCGGGCCGCGGCCCAGTCCTTGCCCTTCAGATGCAGGTGGCCCCGCGCCTCGTACAGCAGGCCCAACTTCGGCGCCCGCTCGATCGCCTGGCCCAGGGCCGCCAAGGCCTCATCCGACTTTCCCCACCCCTGAAGCGCCTCCGCCAGGTCGATGGTGCCCTGGAAGCCCGAGGGGTCCGCCGCTACCGCCTTGCGCAGCAGAGCGACGGCCTGTTCCCAACGTCCCCGCCGGATGTCGAGCACCCCGCGGTTGACGAGGCCGACGTACTGCACGAGCGGGTCGTTGTCTTGCCGCAGCGCCGCCTCGAAATCGTCCGCGGCCGCCTCGAATTCCTCAGTTCGCTGCGGCTTCTTGTCGTTGTTGAAGCCCAGTTCACTCTCCGCGAAGCCGCGCAGCAGTTTCGGCCAGGCGAACTCCGGCATCTCGGCGACGCAGATCGTCAGTTCCCCCTTGGCCTCGGCCCAGCGGGAGCCGCGCAGGTGGCACAGCGCCAGGACGTACCGCGCCCAGAAGTGCTTGCCCTGCGCGCGCAGCACCTCGTGGCAGGCGGCGGCGGCGAGTTCGTAGCGGCGCGACGTGTACCGCTCCACGCCTTCGAGGAACCAGTCGAGGGCCCCCGTCGGGGCGGCGGGGGCGGCCTCATCGACCCGGGCGGGGTCGAACTTCTGGCCGGCGCGCAGGGCGAGATAGCGGGCCTTGCGGAGGTGATAGGTCCGGGTATTGATGCCGTGCGCCCGGCCCAGCGACTCGGCCCGCGCCAGCAGCGCCAGGGCGTTCTCGGCCCGGCGCGGGGACTCGCCGTCGGGCTCGGCGCGGCCCGGCGGCGGCCCGGCCTCGGCCTCGGCCCACAGCAGCAGCAACTCGTAGCAGGCGCCGACCAGCGGCTCGTACACGTCCCGAGTCAGGTAGGGCCGGTCGGCTTCCAGCCCGGACGAGGCGGCGGCGGGGTCGTCCAGCCCGTAGACGGCGAGGGCGTCTCGGGCGGCGGCCCTGGTTTTGTCGCGGTTGTCGCCCGGGTCCAGGCCGGTGAACAACGTCACGTAGAAGAGGGCCTTGTCGTGGGCCGCCCGGAACTCGGCGCGGTGCTTCTCGGCCTGGGCCCGCCGCTCCTGCTCCTCCCGCCGCCGGCCCACATCGGCCAGGTGCTGCTCCACTTCCTGCCGCAAGGCGTCGGCGTGCAGGCCGGGCAGGCCCTCGAGGGCGTCCCTGGCCCGGATCAGTTCGACGTAGGCCGTCGCCCAGCGCCCCTCCGCCTCGAGCCGGCGGGCCTCGCCCAACATCCGGCCGCCGCGCTGTCGCACCTGGTCCTGTTCCTCGAACTTCTTCAACTCCTGCCGCGCCTGGTTGATCTGCTGCGACTGCCAGCCGACGACCAGGACGACGACGGCGAACAGGGCGAAGGCGGTGACGGCGACCAGGGCGGCGGTTGTGGGACGGCGGCGGACCCACTTGAGCGCCCGCTCCCAGGCCGGCGTCGGCCGGGCGCTGATCGGTTCGTCATTGGCGAAGCGGCGCAGGTCCTCCGCCAGGGCCTCAGCCGAGGCGTAGCGCTTCGGCTGGTCCTTTTGCAGACACTTCAGGCAGATGATCTCCAGGTCGCGCGGCACGGCGGCGTTCAGCCGGCGCGGGGGCGCCGGCTCGTCGTTGAGCACCTGGCGGATGGTCTCGACGGAGGTGGCGCCGAGAAAGGGCGGCCGGCCCGTCAGCAGCTCGTACAGGATCGCCCCCAGCGCGTAGACGTCGCTGACGGGGCTGATGTCGCGCAGGGCCCCGGCGGCCTGTTCGGGGGCCATGTACGGCGGCGAGCCCATGACCATGCCGGTGCGGGTCACCTCGGCGTCGCTGTCCATCCGCTTGGCCAGGCCGAAGTCGGCCACCTTCGGCTCGCCCTCGGGGGTGAGCAGGATGTTGCCCGGCTTCAGGTCGCGGTGGACGACGCCGTGGCTATGGGCGTAGTGCATGGCCCGCGCCAGTTTCTCGACCAGCGCCGCCACCTCGCGCGGCGCCCGGGCCTGGCCCATGCGCCGCCGCTCCTTGAGGTCCCGGTCGAGGCTGCCGCCGCCGCAGAATTCCAGCGAGAAGAAGGGCAGACCGTCGTGCTCGCCGATGTCGTAGAGCTGGACGAGGTTGGGGTGCTGGAAGCGGGCGACGGCCTCGGCCTCGATCTGAAAGCGCACCTTCTCCTCCAGCGAGGCGTGGGCGTGCGCCAGGAGCATCTTGAGGGCGACGGCGCGCTTGGCCTTGAGCTGCCACGCCTTGTAGACGACGCCCATGCCGCCGCGGCCCAACTCCGCGATGATCTCGTAGCCCGGCACGGCGTGCCTGTCCCGGGCGGGGGGCACCCGCGCCGCGTCGAGCGTCTCGCGCCCGCCCGGGCCCTCCGCGGTGTCCTTGCCGCCCGCCTTGGGGGTCTCGAGGGCCGTCGCGTTCGCCGACATCGCCTCGGCGGGGGTCGTCAGCGCGGCGTCGGCCTCCTGAAGCCGGCTCGACAGCACTTCGCTCAACTCGGGGAAGCGCCGCAGGTATTCGGCAACCGCACAGGTCCCTTGCACGCGCCGGCGCAGGTAGAACTCGCTGGCGATCAGCTCCACCATCACGGGCGCGTCGTCGTGCAGTTCCGGGAAGCGCTCCAGGTAGCTTTCGACGCGCGCCGCCTCGCCATTGCCGATGCGATATTCCAGGTCTTCGTGGACCAGTTCGATCAGCAGGGCGCGGCGCTCGCCGCCGGCCTCCGAGAGGTAGTCCTTGAGCGACGGTCGTTCGCCGCGCTGCCAGGCCTCTTCAAAGCGGTCCAGGATCCCCTCGATGCGCTCCCAGTCGATACTCGGATCGAGGGGGAGGCTGCCCGGCCTGTGCAGCGAGGAGTTGCGATGACTGGCGGACATGGGCGGGGCTCCCTGGGATCATTCGACGCTGCACGACTCCGCTCAGGGCGCAAACCAGGTTTCGAGAGGGGACCGCGAAAGCTCCCAGTATAACCTGCCCCGGACCAGGAAGCAAGAAACCAACGATCGCAAAAAGTGGACAGCTCAAAGGTGTGGGCGGCGGTCACCTCGGCGCCAAAGTGCGAGCGAAGCAACCGGCTGATCGAGGCGTGGTCGGTGCCACATTGGCCCAGGCTGAGCACGTTTTTGGTGGACATGGTTTGCTCCCTCCCTCGCCTTGACTCGTTGCCCGCGCCGGGCCAGGTCCCGGCCGCTTGGCGGCGCGGCGGCCGGTCCTGTAAACTGACGCGACGACGGCCGGCGGTGCGGCCGGCGACCTCGGGGGGCGATTCATGGCGGCGCTGTACTTCGTGTTGGCTGCGGTTCACGTCGTCGCCCTGGTCGTCACCGGCCTGCTGTGGACGATCATCGACCTGGTCCCGGGGTCGCGCCTCCGCCCGCACCTGCGCGACATTCGCGCGGTTCACTTCGGCTCCCTCTACCTGGTGCCTTGGTTCCTCGGCCTGGCGTGGGCCTTCGAGCGGCTGGGGGTGCCACCCTGGCAGCAACTCTTCTTCCCCGCGGGGCTGGGCCTGCTGGTGTTGTTCGCCGGCGTGGCCTACCTGTTCCCCCGCCAGCCCGACCTCGACCCGTTCTACTACTGGACGCGCGGCCGGGCGATGGTGCTGTCGCTCGTCGGCCTGGCCTGCCTCGTCGTTGGCCTCCTGGTGACGGCCGGCGTGCTGGCATACTATGCCCTGGCCGGGACGGGTGGCGGCGCGTAGCCGCTGCTACTTGTCTTCCGCCGTGATGGCGACGCAGAACGGGGCGACGTCGGTGGTCGCGGCGGTGGCGACGTAGTCGAGGCTGACGACCTTCTTCTTGGGGTGCGGATTCTCCCACGTGGTCAGCGACAGCTTGATCTTGGTGCCCGACCCCTTGACCGCCTCGTTCTCGCCCTCCCAGCCGACCTTGCTCCGCGTCGGGGCCTTGCGGTCCGGGGCGACCCACCAGTCCACCACATCCTTGCCGTAGACGATTTCGATATCCTCCGTAGTCTTGTCGTCGTAGTGGACGACGTACTTGCCGATGACGGTGCTGTCTTCCGTGGCGTAGCCGCAGCCGCAGGAGTGCAGGACGTGCAGCTTCGTCAGGAAGCGGCCGACCTTGATCCCCTCCACCTTCTCCGGCTTGTCCTTCACCCTGGCGCTGCCGAGTTGCACGACACCGTCGCCGATCGTGAACTTGACGCCGGCCAAGGTCTGCTTGCCCGTGGGCAGGGGGGCGAGGTCGTTGCCGGGCGTCGTGCCGGCGTGGAAGGAGTCCTTGAGCTTGACGTTGATGTGCTCCTTCAGGTCGATGGGATTGAGCGACGGCTCCGTCGGGGCGGGGGCGGCCGACAGCAAGGCGGCGAACAGCACACAGGCGATCACGGCAACCAGGGGACGGGACATGGAATACCCTCCGGAAAGGGAAGCGACCATCCCCCGACTGTAAGGCAACTGGGCCGCGCTGTCCAGAGGCGACTGTCGTAGTCCCCTGTCCTCCGGGCGAGGATGAGGGTACGATCCGGGAAGAGCGAGTCGCCCGCTCGGGGAAGAGAAACCCTGGCTTCGCCCTGTGGGAGGAACTGCTCGTGACTGCTCGATCCCTTTGCGCGTCCCTCTTCTGCGCGGCCTTGATGCTGGTGGGCGGAGTGGGGGACGTGCCGGCGGAACCCCAGTGGGAGCCCGCTCGGGTGAGGTTGGTGCCGCCGGAGGTGAAGGTCAGTCAGCCGGTGGCCCGCGAGGTCAGCGACTACGCGGACTTCACCGGCCGGACGGAAGCGGCCGAATCGGTGAGCGTCCGCGCCCGCGTCACCGGCTACCTGGTGAAAATGCCGTTCAAGGAAGGGTCGGCGGTCAAGAAGGGCGACCTGCTGTTCGAGATCGACCCGCGCCCCTACCAGGCCCAACTCGACCAGGCCCAGGCCCAGGTCGGTATCGCCCAGGCGACCCTGAAACTTCGCGAGGCGACCTACGAGCGCGTCCGCACCCTGGCGGCCGCCGGCAACGCCACCAGGCAAGAGGTGGACGAGGCCACGGCGGGGCTGGAGGAGGCGAAGGCCCGAATCAAGGCGGCGCAGGCGGCCGTCGAGATCTACAAACTCAATCTCGAATTCTGCAAGGTCACCTCGCCCATCGACGGCACGGTCGGCCGCTACCACTTCACGGCCGGCAACCTCGTCATCCAGGATGAGACGCTGCTGACCACGGTCGTCAGCAAGGACCCCATGTACGCCTACTTTGACATGGACGAGCGGACCTTCCTGAACCTGCGGCAGGCGATCCGGGACGGCAAGATCAAGGAGAAGCCGACGGAACTGCCGGTCGCGGTCGGCCTGGCGAACGAGGACGGCTTCCCGCACAAGGGCAAGATCGACTTCGTGGACAACCAGGTGGACCCGAAGACAGGCACGATCCGGCTGCGGGTGGTCCTGCCCAACGGCGACGGACAATATGTCCCGGGCCTGTTCGTCCGTGTCCGCCTGACGACGAGCGACCCGTACAAGGCGCTGCTGGTGTGGGAGGACGCCGTGTGCTTCAGGGCGGGACGAAAGTTTGTCTACGTGGTCAACGACAAGGACGTGATCGAAGTCCGGTGGCTGACGTCCGGACCGCGGCAGGACGAGTTCGTGATCGTGAAGGAAGGGCTAAAACCGGGGGACCGCGTCGTCATCGACACGCGTGTGGTGGATGAGGGGATGACCGTCAAGCCGGTGAAGGTGGACGATCCGGCAGCGCCGAAGGAGCGGCGCGAGAAGCCGCAGAAGTAATCCCGGTTCCCGCGTGGGGCAGGCCGGCGGCCTGCCCCACGCGGGAACCGTCCTGCTCAACCCAAGGCACGTCCCGACTTACCCTTCGCCTCCCATTCCCCCTCTCAGGTCGTGTTTTCTCGCCGGTCCGCGGGAAATCCCCGCCCCCGCGGACGCCGGCACACCGTTTGCGATTCTTCCTCTCGCAACGGGCGCCCGGCCGAGGAGGCCGGGCGAGGATTGAAACAAACAGGAAAGAATGGTATCTCTCATGAAATGGTTCTGCGCAGGATTCGTGACGCTGTCGTTGGCCGTCCTCGTCGGCTGCAGCGGCGATCATAGCGCGTCCTCGAACAAGGTCGGTGGCCCCGGGGCCACGGTCTCGTCCGACCGCGGCGAGCCGCTCTTCGGCCCCAAGGAGGGCGAATTTTCGCTCCACACCCCCACGTTCGCCGCTAAGATCAAGCAGGGTGCCAGTGACGTCGTCACCATCGGCATCAAGCGCGGCAAGAACTTCGATGAGGACGTGGCGCTGTCGTTCAGTAAGGTCCCGGATCACGTCACGCTGGATCCCAAGAACCCCGTGATCAAGAAGGGGGACACGGAGGCCAAGGTGACGGTGAAGGTGGGCGAGGAGGCTGGCCTCGGCGATCACGAGATCACCCTGAGGGGCCAGCCGACCAAGGGCCCCGAGGTGGGGGGCACCTTCAAGATCACCGTCGAGAAGAAGTGACAACCACACTTCCCCGACCTCCGTTGACCAGAGCCATCAGGGATGGGGCTGCGAGACCGGGAAGTGGTTGAGGGCGGGCAGGCCGTGCCGACACCAGCGCGGCCGCCCGCCTGATTTTTCCCCCGGAGGCATCTGGCATGATCGCACGAGTACGCCCCCTCGTCGTCCTTTTCGTTGGCCTGCTCCTTCCCCTGGCAGGCTGCGACACCCGGCCGCAGGGGGAGGGGCCGGGCCACCGCCCGCAGGAACTGGCCCTGTCGCCCGAGCAGGAGCTGGAGCTGGGGCGCAAGGCGTACCGCGAAGTCCTCGGTCAGTCGAAGGCACTGCCGCTAAACTCGAAGGAAGTGAAGCGCGTCACCCATGTCGGCGAGCGCATCGCCGGCACGATGAAGATCGAGCCGCTGATGCGCGAGATCAACCTGGACGTCAAGGATTACCGCTTCGAGTGGCAGTTCAACGTGCTGGAGGACAAACAGGTCAACGCCTTCTGCCTGCCGGGCGGCAAGGTGGCGGTGTTCACCGGGCTGCTGCACGTGGCGGAGAACGACGACCAGTTGGCCGCCGTCCTCGGCCACGAGGTAGCCCACGCCCTGGCGCACCACGCCAGCGAGCGCCTGGCGCGGCAGGAGCGCGAGGGCGGCGGGCTGCTGGCGGCGCTGCGCGAGAAGCATTACGACCGCGAACAGGAGTCGGAGGCCGACCACATCGGCCTCTTCCTGATGACGTTCGCCGGCTACGACCCGGGCCAGGCGGTCGCCTTCTGGCAGCGCATGAAGCAACTTAGCGACGAGCGGGGGCAGGTCCCCGAAATCCTGTCGGACCACCCCAGCGACGAGAAGCGCATCCGCCAGCTGGAGGAGTGGGTGCCGAAGGCAAAGGCGGCGAAGAAGGCTTACGACGAGGGACGGATCGAGCCGCCGCGCGGCCGCTGACGACCGTCCCCCTGGGAAATCGATAATTCGGAGGGTTAGCGATGAGTATTGGAGGTGGCGGGCCGCTGCTGGGCGGCGGGGGCTTCTTCGGCAACGCGGGGCCGAGCGGGCCGTACGGCCCCTACGCCGGCTGCGGCTGCAGCAGCCTGTTCATCATCGTGGCGGGCATCCTGCTGGTGTGCGCGGGTGGCATGCGCCTGTTCAACTTCTAGGGGCCGGAGGTGTACCATGCGAGCACTATGTGGGGCCATTATCGCGGCGGGGGCGCTGATCGGCCTGGGGTTGGCGACGCTCGGCGTCGGCCAGCGCTACGCTGAGCTGTCCCGGCCGGACGCGGCAGGGAACGTCCTGCGCCGCGAGTACCACGGCGACGACAACTATTCGTACGGCCTGCCCGACAAGGAGCACGGCGTGGCCTACGTGAAGTTCAGCGAGATGGACCGCGGCCTGACAATGCCGATCACGGTGCTGATCCTGGGACTGCTGGTCGGCGTGGCGACGGCTTTCATCGGCCTGGCGTTCCACCACCACCGGCGCACGCAGGAGTTGGAGCACCTGCGGCGGCAAATCTCGGGAGCGCCGGCGACGCATACGCCGGTGAGCACCTGAGGCACGCTTGCGGTTTCGCGCTCGCTCGACCCCGCGGGGGAGTTCGGGGTCTCCGGCGGAGTCGAGCGAGCGCGAAACGGCAACGATCAGGCCGGCACCAGCACGCGCGGCGTGCGCCCCGAGCGCGCCGCGTAGTCGCGCGCCACGCGCTCCGCCGCCGTCCTGCCGCGGCCGGCGTGTGCCAGCATCACCACCGACCCGCCGAAGCCGCCCCCCGTCAGCCGCGCCCCGTACACGTCGCCGCCGGCGCGGGCCAACTCCACGATGCAATCGATCTCCGGCACCGACACCTCGTAATCGTCGCGCATCGAGGCGTGTGACTCGTAGAACAGCTCGCCGAGTCGTCGCAGGTCGCCGCTGCGCATGGCCCTCACGGCCTGCAGCACCCGCTCGTTCTCCGTGATGACGTGCCGCGCCCGCCGTCGCAGCGGTTCGGGCAGTGCTTCGACGCGCGGCAGGTCGGCTGGCCCCAGTTCGCGCAGCAGCTTCACCCCCAGCAGGGCGCAGGCGCGCTCACATTCGGCGCGGCGGGTGTTGTAGTCGCCGGCGGCGTGGTCGTGGGCCACGCCCGAGTTGAGCACGACGAGGTCCGCCCCCTTCGGCAAGGGGACGCGCTCAAACTCCAGGCTGCGGGCGTCGAGGAACAGGGCCGTCCCCTCGTCGGCGAGACTGGCCGCCATCGGGTCCATGATGCCGACCTGCGCCCCGACGAATTCGTTCTCGGCGCGCTGCCCCAGCCGGGCGATCTGCACGTCGTCAAGCGTCAGACCGAAGGCCGAGCGCAAGGCGCGCATCAGGGCGACCGACAGCGACGCGCTCGATGACAGGCCGCTGCCGAGCGGCACCGTCGAGTCAATGCGGGCGTCGAAGCCGCGAAGCGCGTGGCCGCCGGTACTCAGCAGGCGCGTCACGCCCTGGACGTAGTCGAGCCAGCCGCGGCCGGGTGCCTCGGCGCCGAGGGTGAAGGTCTGGGGAGCGCCGCCGTCCTTCGCCGTGCTGGCGGCGCGGACGACGTCGTCGGCGCGGGGGGCCAGCTCGATGCGGGTCCGCTGCGGGATGGCGGTCGGCAGGACGAAGCCGCCGTTATAGTCGGTGTGCTCGCCGATCAGGTTGACGCGGCCGGGGGCGTCGGCGCTGACGGCGGGCGGTCGGCCGAAGACAGTCGCGAAGTCGTGCATCGCAGCTCCGAGTTCTTACCGGCGGTGATGCATTCGTAGACAAAGACCAGGCCGAGTCTCCAGCGGGCCAGGAGACGATCCCCAGCGGACGGCGGCGCGGGCGGTTCGGGTCAAAGTAGTGCGGTGCGGCGGGGGTTCAAGAACGTCGGCTCCGCTTGGCCGGCGCACCGCTCGCGGGTAGGATGGGTTGGCTGAACTTATCCCCGCCGAGCAGAAGAGCGACCCCAGAAGCAACTGGCGTCCTTGGAGGGCCGAATGTCCACCATCCTGACATTGCAGGTTGACGAACTGGTCATTTCCCGCCTTCGCGAACGGGCTGCCGCGCAAGGGCGATCTCCCGAGGCCGAGGCGAATGCCATCCTGCGGCAAGCCCTGCTGCCGCCTGACTCGGGCGCCTGGGCCGAGGTCAACGCCATACGGGAGCGCCTCGCGGCTTCCGCTCGTGCCTTTACCGATAGCGCCGACTTGCTCCGCGAAGATCGTGAGCGATGAGCGGCTTCGTCGTCGATACCGGCGTAACGCTCATCTTTGCTGAGTCGGCGCCATGCCCTGAACGCCGCCGGGATGGTCCGACCCATCCGCGCTCCCCTGCGGGTCGCGGCTAAACTGTTGCATCAGCGCCCGGATCGCCGCGGCGCTCGATTGCAGCACCTCCGCCGGCGGCAGCGGCATCTGTAATGTCGTCTGCCCCACCTGCGCCGCGGCGCTGCACAGGTTCGCCAGCGCCTCCAGGAACTGCACCCCCGCCTGCGCCAGCGCGTCTCGACCGTCGGCGGCCGGCGCCGGTGCGGGCGGTCCCTCGCTGGCGCTTCGGGCTTGTGGCGCCGGCTCCTCGCCGATCAGCGTCCGCACCGTGTCGAGGAACGCTCGCTGACCCAGCGCCTCGAAGCTCACCTCGTCCGCGGTGCCAGCGAACACCCCCGCGAAGAGTGATCGTTTCAGGTCCAGCGTCTTCAGCACGCGCTCCTCGATGGTGCCGCGCGTCACCAGGTTGATCGCCCGCACCGGCCGATGCTGTCCCAAGCGGTGTACCCGGGCGATGCGCTGCTCCAGCACCGCCGGGTTCCACGGCACTTCCAGGTTGACGACCGTGTCCGCCGCCTGCAAATTCAAGCCGGTCCCGCCCGCGTCGGTGCTCAGGAACACCTTGCACTGCGGGTCGTCGCGGAAGCGGTCCATCAGCGCCTTGCGCTCCCTGCCGGGGACGCCGCCGTGCAGCATCGTGTAACCGAGGCCCAGCCGATCCAATACCTCCGCCGCCTTGCGCAGCATCAACTCCCACTGGCTGAAGACGACCACCTTGTGTCCGCCCTCCGTCGCCAATTCCCCCATCAATTCGGCGAATTCGTCCAGCTTCGGCGACACGTTCGTCGTCTTGTCGAGCAGGAACGTGCTGTCGCACAGCATCCGCAGGTTGGCCAGGCAGCACAGGATGCGGCGGCGGTCGATCTCCGTCAGGTACTTCTTCGCTAGCAGGCGCGCCAGCGTCGTCTGCTGCTCGGCGTATGGCCCCTTCTGCGCGTCGCTCAACTCCACGAAGACCGTGCTGTCGGTGCGCGCCGGCAGCTGGCTCAGCACTTCCTGCCGGGTGCGCCGTAGCAGGATCGGCTCGAGCTTCTCGCGAATCCGGCCGAGGTTGCGGTAGCCCGTCAGCTTGCCGCCGGCGTCGATGACGCGGTGGTCGTGCAGGAACTGGAAGGCGGGGCCGAGCCGGCGGTCATCGACGAACTGCACGATGCTGTACAACTCTTCGAGCTTGTTCTCTAGCGGCGTCCCGGTCAGCACGATGGCGTAGCGGCTGCGCAGCTTCTTGACGGCGCGCGAGATCTTCGACTCCCAGTTCTTGATGCGCTGCGCCTCGTCGAGGACGATCAGGTCCGGCTGCCAGGCGTTGAGCTGTTCCAGGTCGCGCAGCACCACCTCGTAATTGACGAGGCGGTAGAAGGTCGGCTGGCCGTACAGCGCCCGCCGGGCCTTGGTCGGGCCGTCGATCACCTGCACGGGGCGATCAGCGAACTTGCGAATCTCGCCCTCCCATTGGTATTTCACCGACGCCGGGGCCACCACCAGGACGCGCTCGACGCCGCGCTCGCGGGCCAGCAATTCGGCGGCGGCCAGCGTCTGAACCGTCTTGCCCAGGCCCATGTCGTCGCCGAGGATGGAGCGGCCGCGGTAGGCCAGAAACAGGGCGCCGCGCGTCTGGTACGGGTAGAGCGGTACCTTGAGCAGGTTGAGGTCGATTTCTCCGGCGTCGAGCTGCCGCAGCAGCGCCTGCTCGCGCTGCCCCATCTCGCGGCGCTCGTTCTCGCGGTCAACAAATTCCAGCGCGTCGGAAAAGAGCGTCACCTGCTCCGGCACGCCGTTGATCGCCTCGACCAGGGCGGCGTAGTCGTCCCCATCCTTCCACAACCCCTTGCCGTCGAAGAAGCGGGCGGCCAGGTCGCGCAGCTGGTCGGAGTGGCGCGGCGGCAGGTGGATGCCCAGTCGCAGCTGCTCGCCGTAGGAGAGGTACACCTCCGGCTGCGTGACGGTTGCCTTGCGCTGGCGGATGGTGGCCGGCGCCTCCTGGCTGAGAGCGGCGAGGACGGCCTCGACGTGCTTGCAGGTGCCGAGGGTGTTGGTCCGGTAGTCGGGACAGGTGCAGCTGTTGTCGCCGACCTCGAAGCCGCGGATACTGACATGGTACTGCCCGCCGGTGGCCGGGTTGGTCACCTGGTAGTCGCTGAAGACGCGGTTGCGGCCGAGGTTCTGAATGCGGAGTTGCTCCGCGGCCGCCCGCTTGCGGCGGATGTCGATCTGTTCTTCGCGCAGCATGGGCTTGCCCTCCCGTATGCGAATGTTCATCATAGCACAGAGGCCGCTTGCGGCGCGCCGGGGCTTTCCTCCGACCGCGCGGATGTGGTAAAAAGCAGGGGTACGACTCGCTCAGGCTCCCGGCACCGAGGGACCGCCTCATGGGGATTTACGACCGCGAATACTATCGCCGGGAAGGCCCGAGCTTCCTGGGGTCGTTCACCGATCAGGGGAAGTCGTGCAAGTGGCTGATCGGCCTCAACGTCATTCTCTTCGTCGCCACCCTGCTGACGCCGCCGACCGAAGCGAAGCCGCACCCCGTATTCGACGACAACGGGCGCATGATCGGGTTGGAGCGAGATGACCACCCGCCGCGCTTCGGTGATCGCCACGGCGTCGTCACCGAGGCGCTGGACCTCGAGCCGGAGGCGGTGCTCCACGGTCAGGTCTGGCGACTGCTGACGTACGCCTTCCTGCATGCCGGCATCTGGCACATCCTCTGGAACATGCTCTTCTTGTGGTGGTTCGGCCACGAGATGGAGGAACTGTACGGCCCGCGCGAGTTCCTGATCTTCTACCTCGTGGCGGCGTTCCTGGGCGGGGTGGCCTTTACGATCTGGGCGGTAAGCCGGCCTTTGGGCCTCGTGACGTCGTGCGTTGGGGCTTCGGGGGCGGTGACGGCGGTTATGGTGCTCTACGCCTTCCACTACCCGACGCGCGTGATCCGCCTGTGGTGGTTCCTGCCGATCCCGATCTGGCTTTTCGTCCTGTTCCAGGTCGGTCAGGACGTTTACACCTGGGC
>DATFNV010000393.1:0-6551 GCA_035266225.1 Gemmataceae bacterium | reverse complement strand
AGACTCGCTTCCGGTGGCTGGCTAGGCCCTGCCGGGTGGGATTGGTTACCCACAGGGTTCCTACGAAAGGTTTCCGAGATCATTCCAGCATCTCTTTCTCCTTTCCTGAGCTTCCTGGCGCAATGACACTTTAGATAAGTCCTTACTATGATAGCGGTTACGTCGAAATGGTCCCGACCTGGACCATTTCGACGTAACTTCTCTTGTCACAAGGACTTGCGTAAACCGTCACCTTGGTCTGTACCATCGCCGAGCGAAGCTGGGCGGGCCTGCGTCCGACGCCACGGTAACAAAGCATAAAGAAAATCGTTTATGGTAAATGACTTACACTGACAATCGGGCCGATCGCTATGCGTCGCCAATGCAAGTCATTTGCGCGAGAGAACTCGAGCGATGTGTTCGCCTTTGCTCGATCCTCGGGTCAGTGGTGGTGCGGGAACCTGTCGGCGAATGCCTCGGTGGAATTGGCCGTGCGGGGACTCGGTCTCGCGGGAAACAAAGAGGACGCGGCTCGTTAAGACAGCATGTCTTAACGAGCCGCGTCCTCTTTGTTTCCCTCCGCAAACTGTCACCTTGGCCACCTTGGCCTCACCCCCGGTGTGGGGTCTACCGGCGAGGTGAGCCCTACTGGACTCGTCACTGGAGCGGCGGGGGCTCACTCCTGTTTCATCAGCGCCTGGAACTCGGCCCAGGAACTCACCGTAAACAGGGCCCGGAACCAGCGCTCGAGCGCGTTGAGGTCATTGGTTCCTTCAATCGCTAGACGGATCGGTTCAGGAACGGGGCTTCCGAACTTGAGGTCAAGTCCTTCGAGGAGGAACGCTCGCCGCCCGCGCACTTCGCCCTTGGCCTCGATGCTCTTGCTGTACTGAGACTCACGCATTTCCCAGCCCTCCAAACCACGTTGCCAGTTGACCAGTCCGGGGGTCAACTCCGCGAACTCCAGGGCGAAGTGGCGGTACGCCGCCCGCTTCTCCACGTCCGGTTCACGAACCGCCAGCTGCTTCCAGCGCTCGATCAGCTGTGACTCCCCACCGCCACGCATGAGGACGACCCACGGCAGGATGCACAGCGCCAGTTCGCCCGACTCCATCCGCGCCAGCGTGTCCGCCGCGCCCTGGTCGGCGAGCCAGACCTCGATCGGCTTGACCAGCACGCCCGGGTGGCTCGCCGACTTGCTCAGGCGCAACGGGCCGCCCTTCCGGCTGCCGGTCAGATGAACGATCGCTCCATAAACCGGAGGGCCGTCGTCCAGCACGCCGCGGACCGCGATCGCCAACAGCAACTCGTAGACGCCCAGCCGCGCCAGGTCGTCCGCGCGCGGTTCGGTCGCCACCTCCACGATCAGGTGCGCCGGCTTGCCGTCGGCCCGACGGCGTAGCACACAGACGACGTCATCGGTGCGTTCGGGACCGCCCGGCCAGGAGGTGCGTCGGCTGTCGTCCCAACTGGCGAAGTCCGCAGCCGGCGACTCGTCGGCAAAGCGATCCAGCCACAGCGTCAGGCCGATGCCGTCCACCTTGCACGCTCGCCGCGCCGCCTCATCGAAGGTCGCCATGCTGGCCTCCTGCCCGCTTTTACCCTCGCGCTTCGTTCCAGCGATAGACCAACGGGTCAGCCGGCCATGAGGAACAGTCGTGACTGCCGTTGGGACGCGAAGAGAAAAGGGGCCGCCGCTCGAAAAGACAGCTTGTCTTTTCGAGCGGCGTCTATTTTTCCCCTCTTTCTCTGGTTATCCCCTCGAAGCAGCCCCAGGTCCTCAACAGGGGCCCGGCGGCCCGGTAGCGTGCAGCTGACCCTACTCAACTCTGCAGGATGACGTTGTTGTCGATGCCGTTCGCGTCGATCGCGAAGCCGACCGCCGCCACGGTCCCGCCGCTGAGGGCCGTCACGCCGGTCAGCAGGCTGATGTTCGCGCCTCCCGGCGTCGTGCGCGGGCTGGGGATGACGCTCCAGGTCGTGCCGTCGAAGTGCTCGGTGAGGGACTGCCCCAGGCCGGTGGTCGGGTCGGTGAAGGCGCCGACGGCCCAGATGTCGTTGGCGGAGCCGGCGGCGATGCCGGTCAGGCCGGCGTTGGGAGCAGGGTTGGCGACGATGCTCCAGCTGGTGCCGTCGAAGTGCTCGATGGCCGCGCCAACTGCGTAGACGTTGTTGGGGGCCAAGGCCACTACCGAGCGCAACGAACCGCCGGAGGGAGCGGCCCCGGTACTCCAGACCCGGCCGTCCCAGTGCAGGATCTCCGTGCCCGCCCACCGGCCGATCTGCCCGACGGCCCAGACGTCGGTGCTGGCAATGCCTGAGACACTGAAGAGGCTACCGCGGCTGAAGCTGCCCGAATTCGGGGACGGCACGGCGCTCCAGCTGGTGCCATCGAAGTGCTCGATCAGGTTGCCGCGATTGACCCCGGTGCCGGCCGAGCCGATCGAGCCGACGGCCCAGATGTCCGTGGCGGACAACGCAGTCACCCCGTTGAGGGTGCCGCCGGTCGAGAGGCTCGGCGTAGAGAAGATGCTCCAGTTGCTCCCGTCGAAATGCTCGACGAGCGGCTGGAATCGGCCGTTGCTGCCGCTGTCGCCGACCGCCCAGACGTCGTCGGCGGCCCGGGCGGTGACGCCGTTGAGCACGCCAAACGCCCCCGCCGCCGGGAAGCCCGGAGTCGGCACCACGCTCCAGCGCGTGCCGTCGAAGTGCTCGGCGAGCGGCTGGAACTGGCCGTTGCTCGGGCTGGTGTAGGAGCCGACCGCCCAGATGTCAATGGACAGCCTACTTTTTCCGGTCGGGTGAGGAATAAAGTACGCTGTCCATTTTCTTCCTATTTCATCCTTATGTCCGTTCCATTCCCTTGGCCCCTCCTGTCACCCGCCGTTTCGCGCCGGCCCCCTCCCCCTCGGGTTACTGGAGGCCGTAGCCCAGGGAGGCCCAGGGGGAACTGCCCTGCGGGCTGAACTGCCACGCATGGAAGCTGTTGGCGACGTAGTAGTTGTAGTTAACGTCGTAGAAGTAGCCCCCATCGGCCCCGGAGATGTCAGAGACGCTGGAATCCTTGTACGCCCAGGCCCCCTGGTCATAGAGGTAGGCATTCCCCGTTGCGTACTCGATGGCGTAGACCTCGTCGTGGCCCGAAGCATCCCTGTCGGCGGTAATGCTCAGCCAGTGCCTGGTTCCGGAGACGTTGGCGCCCGTCCAGTAGTCGAAGCTGAAAGTTCCCCAGGGCAGGTGGACCGTTCCGACGTGCTCCGTCTCCTGGTAGACCTGTCCGGCGTTGCTCAGCGCGAAGACGGTATCGTCCGGGGTCGCGCTGAGCTGGACGAAGGAGTGGCTGTTATCGACGAGCCGCCATTGCCCCGAGGCGTTGGCGCTGTTGACGTAGACGCCCCCGTCCGGACCGATCACGAAGACCTCGTTGCCACCAGCGGCGCTCGCGGCGATGGAGGCAGAGGCGTAGTCCCCGTACCTGCCCTTCGGCGCGCCCAGGAAGGTGTAATTCCACTGGGAGTCAACATGCACGACGTCCTGGCCGTCCACGGTTACCGCGTAGACGCCGCCGTCGCGCGTGGCACTGATGCCCTTGTAGTAGCCGGGGAAGGAGGACTCGGGGTCCCCGTCCGACCAGTGGCCGCGGGAATCGCACTTCCAGAGGACGCCGGACCCGGCGAGGGCAAAGACCTCGCCGTTGCCGGTGGCGGGATCGACCGAGGCGCTGACCGCGAAGACGCCCCTGGGCCCGCCGAGGTTGTGCCGGGTCGTCCCCAGGAACTCCACGACCCGGCCGGTGGACTGATCGACGGTGTACCAGTCCCGGTCGGTGTAGGACAGGTTGAGGCCGCGCCAGTAGACGCTGTGGTCGATGCTGATGGCGCTGCTCAGCGGGCTCGTCGAGGGGACCAGGCGGTCGTCGAGTTGCTCCAGCTGGGGGCGGACCGAAGGGGGGCGGTGGGCGGCAGCCGCGTTGGTCAGCCGAGCAGAGCGCGGCCAGTTCAGGAAACGCTTCATGAGTGCCTCGTGTGCAGGGGTGCCAGGGTCGGAGAACACGATGCCTCCAGGGGACGCGCCCCGGAGCAGTCCTCCACTGAAAAGCACATCGGCGCAAAGACGCCAACCGGACCGGCGGCCACAGTTTTTCGCGGCGGGCAGTCGCGGCGTCAGGAGGACCCCGGCCGTTCGCTCGATTTCTCAGCGTTTGTTCCAGAAGCCTCCCCTCGCCCCTGTACTCAGGGGCGAGGGGCTTCCGGAACAGACTCTGAAGCCCGCGCTGTGCGACCCTGGGCTCAGCCATTCTCTCCTGCCGCACTTTTCCCGGTCCGATCCGGTCCCCACACACGATGTATCTCTCGGGACGCTTTTCCCTGGACGGGGAAGCCGCGCCGATGGTACGACAGTAGGGGCGCCCATCCCGCAGGAGGCCGACCATGTCCGAGCCCGCCGGGTTTCACACACTCCTGTGCCGCGTGCGCCAGGACGACCACGACGCGGTCGTGGAGTTCATCGAGCGCTACGGCCGCGCCATCCGCACCTTCGCCCACGTCCTGCGCGTGCGCCTCCACCTCAGTCCGGCCGACCTGGACTCGGAGGAGATCCAGCAGTCGGTGCTGGCCAGCTTCTGCATCCGCGCCCGCCTGGGGCAGTTCGACCTGGAGTCGGAGGACGCGCTGCGGGGCCTGCTGTACCGGATGGCGCAGAACAAGGCCATCGACTGCGCGCGCAAGCGCAGCGGCCGCGACAAGATGGTCAGGGAGCAGGCACGGGCCGGCCGCGTCGCCGCCGAAGGCAACGAGATCGACATCCTGATCAAGGACCATCTGGCCAAGGCCCGCTCGCTGTGCAGCGACGAAGAATGGGACCTGATCCAGCTCCGCGGCGCGGGTCGGCCGTGGCAGGAAATCGCCGCGGTTTGCGGGGAGAAGGCCGACACGATGCGCAAGCGCCACGAGCGCCTGGTGACGCGGCTCGCCAAGTCGCTGGACCTGCCGGGGGTGGACGATGAGTGACGGCACGACGGTGCTGCTGCGCGACCAGCAGCGGCGCTGGGCCGAGGGCGAGCGCGTCCTGGTCGAAGACTACCTGCGCAACAGCCCACAGCTCGGCAGCGACGACGACACCTTTCTCAAGCTGATCGCCCACGAGCTGCTCCTGCGGCGTGAAGCGGGCGAAACGCCGACCCTGGAGGAATACCAGCAGCGTTTCCCGCAGCTGGCCGCCGAGTTGCCGCCGTTCTTCGTCCTGCTGCCGGAGATCGTGCCGCGGTCGGGCGACAAGACGCGCCGGGAGGCCCCGGCGTTAGATCGGCCCGAAGCGCCCTTCCCGCACGTCCCGAAGTACGAGGTGCTGGGCGAACTCGGGCACGGCGGGATGGGTGTCGTCTACAAGGCCCGGCAAACCGATCTCGAGCGCGTCGTCGCCCTGAAGATGATTCGGGCGGGGGAGTGGGCGACTCCCCAGGAGCGGGAGCGGTTCCGCACCGAGGCGCTGGCCGCGGCGCGGTTGCAGCACCCGAACATCGTACAGATCTTCGAGGTCGGCGAGCACGAGGGCCGGCCGTTCCTCGCCCGGGAGCTGGTGAACGGCCCGTCGCTGTGCGCGCAGCTGGCCGGCGAGCCGCAGCCGCCGCACGAGGCCGCCGAGGTCGTCGAGGTGCTGGCGCGCGCCATGCACCACGCCCACGCCCACGGCATCGTCCACCGCGACCTGAAGCCGGAAAACGTGCTGTTATCGTTTGGCCGCGAGCGTCCCGCGCACGCTGCCGGCGACGCGCTCGCGGGACGCTCGCGGCTCAACGAGGCGGTCCCCAAGGTCGCCGACTTCGGCCTCGCCAAGCGCCTCGACGACGCCTCGGGGAAGACGGCGACAGGCGCGCTGCTGGGCACGCCGTCGTACATGGCGCCGGAGCAGGCGCGCGGGAAGAAGGACGTCGGCCCGGCGGCCGACGTGTACGCGCTGGGGGCGATCCTGTATGAGTGCCTCACCGGCCGGCCGCCGTTCCAGGGGGCCACCCCGATGGAGACGGTGGACATGGTGCGCACGCGCGACCCGGTGTCGCCGCGCACCCTCCGGCCCGGGTTGCCGCCCGAATTGGAGACGATCTGCCTGGCCTGCCTGGAGAAGGAGCCGCAGCGGCGCTACGCCTCGGCGCTGGAGCTGGCCGACGAGCTGCGCCGCTATCTCGACGGCAAGCCGATCCTGCGCCGGCCGCTGGGTTGGTGGTGGCGGGCGGCGAAGTACGCGCGGCGGCACCCTGCACGGGCCGGCGTAATCCTGAGTAGCGCCGCGGCGGTGACCCTGGCGAGCACTCTCGGCCCACTGACGTGGTACCGCGGCGAGGTAATCGATCACCAGTCCCTGACGATCGACGCTAACGAGCGTCACTTGAGCGAACTCGATCAGGAGATCCTTCAAGCGGAGGCGAAGACGAAGGAGGTCGGGTAGCAGGGAGGCATCACTGCCTCCCCGCCCCCTAAGAACCGTACGTGAAACTTCCGCTTCATACGGCTCAAGCCTTCCGCAACGTCCCTCGCAGGACGCAGCTTGGCCCATCAATCTCTCGTTCGCGCATG
>DATFNV010000392.1:0-22778 GCA_035266225.1 Gemmataceae bacterium | reverse complement strand
GCGCACCATCCGCCGCAACCTGAAGAACTACGACCGAACCCGCGAAATCCTCATTCCCGACAACTTCCATTTCTTCGCCCGGCAGCACCGCCGCCGCCAGTGGAACGTGATCGTGTGCATGGACCAGTCCGGCTCGATGGCCGACTCGGTCGTCTACGGCGGCGTCATGGGAGCCATCCTCGCCAGCATCCCGGCCCTCGAAACCCACGTCGTCGTCTTCGACACCGAGGTGGTCGATCTGACGGAGAAGTGTCACGACCCGGTGGACCTCCTCTTCGGCGTGCAGCTCGGCGGCGGCACCGACATCAACCGCGCCGTGGCTTACTGCCAGGAGTTCGTCCACGACCCGCGCAAGACCCTTTTCATCCTCATCACCGACCTGTACGAGGGGGGCAACGCGAGGGAGCTGGTGCGGCGGATGGAGGAGATGACGGCTGCGGGTGTGCGGGCCATCTGTCTGCTGGCGCTGTCGGACAGCGGCGTGCCGGCCTACGACGAGAACCTCGCCGGCAAATGCGGCGCGGCCGGCGTGCCGTGCTTCGCCTGCACGCCCGCCCTGCTGCCGCCGCTGCTCGAAGGGGCGCTCAAGGGGCAGGACCTGCACACCCTCGCCGAGCGCTGCGGCGTGAAGCCGACTTGAGCCTGTTTCCGGCGGCCGGGGAGGATTGCCCTGCCCGTTCCCCGCACGCACGGCACGCCTTTCCCATCTTCCGCGCACAAAGCGAACGCCGCCCGCGCCGAACCCGAGAAATCCGGCTTCCGCGCGCGGACAGGCCCCGGGGCCGCACGCTATCCTCTTCGCAGAGTCACGTCCAATTCCTGTCCGCGTCCTTACTACTCGAAGAGGCCATCATGCGTCGATCCCTTTCCTTCGTCATTCTGGGAGCAGGCGCCCTGGGCGGCGCGCTGCTGTTCCCGTCCACGAGTCACGCCCAGCGGATGGTCCCGGGTGAGGACGCCTGGTGGGCCAGCCAGCCCGGCGCCTACGTCCCATTCAACGCGGCCCCGTTCGCGGAGCGCTACGCCAACCCCGCCCCGTCGTACTTCCTCTTCGGCGAGCCGGCCCGGCAGTTCTGGGCGGTTTACGAGATCGACCGTCAGGAGCGGTTGGAGAAGTTCGGCACCCGCTACACGCCCGAGCACCCGCCGCTGTTCAACCGCATCCTGGACCGGCGCCGGTAGGACTAAAGTCGCACTCGCGCCCCCGCCGGGAGGATTCTCGGCGGGGTGCGGAGTCAATATCTTGACGGGTGCCGCCAACATCCTCTCCGCGGTGAAGGACTCCGGAGTTCTTGATTCGCTGAGGAAGGAAAGGTGACGCGATGAAGCGCATCGGCATCCTGACGGCCGGCGGCGACACGCCGGCCCTCAACGCGACGCTCTACGGGGCCGTGACGCGCGCCAACCAGCGCCGCATCGAGGTCTTCGGCTTCATCAAGGGCTTCAGCGGCCTGCTCAACCCGCGCGTGCCGCACGTCCACCTCAACCCACTCTACGGGACCATCCCCGAACTGGACTCCGCTTACGGGGGCAGCATCATCGGCGCCTCGCGCGACTACCTCAACGCGGACGACGCCGAGTCGTGCAACGCCATCGTCGAGCGCCTGAACCGCCTCGCCATCGAGGGACTGATCTGCATCGGCGGCGACGGCACGCTCAACGGCATGCAGCCGCTGGCCACGCGCCTACCGACCGTGCTGGCCCCAAAGACCATCGACAATGACCTCGGCCTGAACTACCGCAGCGAGGCGGAGGAGTACAGCCGTGAAGTCGTCCCCGAGCCGCCCGGCTACCGCTACACCCGGCTGCGCTCGCGGACGCAGTTCGACCTCCATCAGATGGTCAACTACGTCACGCCCGGCTTCGCCACGGCGGTGTTCGTCTCGGCCACCGGCGTGCAGCGCATCCGCACCACCGCCGAAAGCCACCGCCGCATCGGCATCATCGAGGTCATGGGCCGGCACTCGGGCTACCTGGCGCTCGGCAGCGCCTACGGCCAGCCCGACGTGCTGCTCCTGCCCGAGCACCCGCTGAACGTCGATCGGCTGGTCGAGCGCATCCAGGAAATTTACGACCTGCAAAAGCACGTCATCATCGTCTGCGCCGAGGGGGTGGTCAACGAGCGCGGCGAGGAGCTGGGCGCCGAGGTCGATTCGACCGACCCGGCCGGCAACAAGATCCTCAGCGGGGCGGGGGAGGCGCTGCGGTCGATCCTGATCAAGCGGCTGGGCGACAGCTACTTCACCAGCAAGCGCCGCAACGAGTCGGCCAGGGCGGCTATCTTTACCCGTAAAGTCGGGCACACGCAGCGCGGCGGCCGGCCGATCCTCTTCGACCGCTACTACGCGGCGCAGCTCGGCGGCAAGGCCGTCGATCTGCTGCTGGAGGGGCGGTCGAACGCGGTGTCCATCTTGCAATACGACGAGCGGCGCGGCTTCCACCTCGACGGCATCGACGGCAACGACTTCCGCGACCGCTGGGGCCTGATCCACGCTCGGACGATGCACCCGTCCTTTTACGACCCGGAGCGCATGATGCCGTCGCGCGTCGGCATCGACTACCTGCTGCCGATCTTCGGCAACGCCCTGGGCCAGGACGACATGGAGGCGATGCGTCAGAGCCTGTTCGACAGCGGCAACCTGACGCGGCCGTACCACTCGGTCAACACGGACATCAATAAGCGGATTCGCTATCTGGAGTGACCCGGGTGGCTCGTTTCTTCGCGACCTGTGCCCGCGGCCTCGAGCCCATCCTGGCTGACGAGCTGCGCGCCCTCGGCGCCGAGGAGGTCGTCCCCGGCCGCGGCGGCACCGCGTTCGCCGGCGACACGGCCCTGCTCTACCGGGCGAACCTCTGGCTGCGCACCGCCGTCCGCGTCCTGCAACCGATCCTCGAAGCCGACGTGACCTCGCCGGACGAGTTGTACGAGGCGGTCAAGCGCCTCGACTGGTCGCAATACCTGACGCCCGAGCACACCCTGGCCGTCGATAGCAACGTCCGCGACTCGCACATCACCCACTCGAAATACGCCGCCCTCCGCGTGAAGGATGCCGTCTGCGATCAGTTCGTGGAGCGGCTCGGCCGGCGGCCGAGCGTGGACGTGGACGAGCCGATGGTCGGCCTGAACCTGCACGTCTACCGCGACCACGCCGTGCTGAGTCTCGACAGCTCGGGCGAGTCGCTGCACAAGCGCGGCTACCGTCCGGTGCTGACGAGGGCCCCGCTGAACGAGGCGCTGGCGGCGGCCATCGTCCTGCTGACGGGCTGGGGCGGCGATGTACCGTTCGTCGATCCGATGTGTGGCTCGGGCGTGCTGCCGATCGAGGCGGCGTGGGTCGCGCTGCGGCGGCCGCCGGGGCTGACGCGCCGCCGCTTCGGCTTCCAGGGGTGGATGGACTACGACGTGCGCCTCTGGACGGAGCTGCGCGACGAGGCCCGGAAGGGGGTGCGGAAACAACTGCCGGCCCCGATCCTCGGCTCGGACATTCGCCGCGACGCCGTGTCGTTCGCGACCGGCAACGCCCGTGCCGCCGGCATCGGCCACCTGCTCCGCTTCGAGGTGAAGGACGTGGGCGACTTTCGGCCGCCGGAGGGGCCGCCCGGCGTAATCGTGTGCAACCCGCCTTACGGCGAGCGCATCGGCGAGGAGAAGGAGCTGAAACCGCTCTACCGCTCATTGGGGGAGGTAGTGTACCAGCGCTGCGCCGGCTGGCGGGCTTTCGTCTTCACGGGCAACGCACGGCTGGCGCGGGAACTGGGCATGAAGCCGGCGCGGAAGGTGCCGCTGATGAACGGGAAGATTCCGTGCGAACTGCTGGAGTTCGACCTGGGCTGAGGGCATCGGAGGATTCCGTTTGTTTAGCGGCGGGTCGCAGACCCGCGCGGGTCTGCGACCCGCCGCTAAACTGAGAACTACCTTTCCTTGCGGATGGCCTCGGCGCTCGCCTTCGCCTGGAGTTCCAGCCACGTCCCCTGCCGGGTCATCTTCAGCGACCAGGCGAACTCGCGCCCCATCGGCCCCCCCTGGCCCGGCGCGAACCACGCCTTGAGTCCCTTGCGATTGTCCGGCCCCAGGTAGGTTGCCAGCGCCTCGACGGCCTCCGCGTCGTCGCAGTCGAAGGCCGCCCGCAGCGTCGCCTCCTTCGGGTCGGCCGTCACCCACAGGCCGAATGTCTTCACCTTTTCGAGGGGCGCGTTATCCCTGTCTTGCAGCAGCAGTTTCAGACCGGCGAACTGGTCGTCCCTCGGCGGCAGGCGGCCGGCCACCCAGGCCTGCGCCGGCGGGCGGATGCGCTCCGTGATGAGTCCGCGGAGGGCCGGCCGCAGGTGCCCCAGACCGGCGCGCGGCTCCGTCGGCACGCGATGGCCCGGGCCGTCCTCGAACTTCTTCGCCACCACCAGGGTGTGATCGTCGGCGAACCAGGCGTTGGCACCCAGTTCGCGAAAGAGCCAATGGTTCGTCTTCATGACAAAGGGATAGACCGGGCGCCCGTCCACGTCGCGCTGCTTCTCCGCTTTCAGCGCCTTGAGCACCTGGTCCCGATCGATCGGACGGCGTGTCCGCACCACCAACGTGAAGCGGACCGGCAGGCTCTCGTCGAGGGTAAGGCCGAACACTGCGTGATCGATCTCTTCGAGCTTGAGCCCGCTCCAGCCCTCGACGCTGTGCAGGTTGATCGACTCGTCGCCGAGGAACCAAACCAGGTCGCGCCCGAGCGGGTCATCGAGCAATTCGGCGGCGTGGACGGCGAAGATCAGGTCGGTGTCGTCGGGCAGGTAGCCGAGCGCCGCCAGCTCCGCGGGGGCCACGACGCTGACCGGCGGGGAGCCTTCCGCCTCGGCCGGGCGCGGGGCGCGGGCGTGCATCACGACCACGGCCAACTCGACGACAATCAGCACCAGGACCGACAGGCCGTAGAGGACCGACAGGCGCCGCCAGAGGGGCTCGCGCGTCCGGTCCTGCCGGTCGCGCCGGTTCCACCCCCAGAACCAGGCGGCGATGAGTCCGAGGACGTAGACCCCCAGCGGAAACACCACGTAGATCGGGACGCTGAACGCCCGCGTTTTGGGGAGATGCACGTCGTATTCGCGGCGGATCCCCGAGGTGCTCAGGGCGAAGACCAGGGCGATCAGGGCGATCCCCACCATGCCGCCGAACAGGAGGAGGAGAATCTGTCCGTTGGAGAATTGCCGCGGGGTTGACGGCGCGGGTCCCTCGAAGAACCAAAGGAATCGGCGGATGAAGGGGCCTTGAGCGAATCGCCGGCGGGGCCACGGCTCGAGGGGCGGCCCGACCATCGGAGGGGGCGCAGGAGCCGGTGAAGCCGTGACGCCCTCGTCAGTGGGAGGCCGGTAAGGGAACGATTCACCGCAGCGCGGGCAGGGAATACGCTGGCCGGGATGGGTGCCGGCGGGCACCTCGGCGGCCGCGTTACAGTAGGGACACGAAAGGACGTCGGTCGGCATGGAACGGCTCGCGACGGCGTGGGAATCCTGACGGCCGAAGGGGCCGTCGCCGTCGTCCATTGTAGTGGACACCGCGGAGCGCGGGCTCGGCGTTTCGCGCTCGCGGTATCCCAGACGGCGTCTCGTGAGATACCGCGAGCGCGGAACGGCATGCCGCGCTACTTCTCCCGCCGCTTGAGGAAGCAGGTCGGGTCGAGGGTGATCGCGGCGTGGGCGAACTTCGCGGCCTCCCTCGTCTGGCCGGCGGCGCAGGCCTCCTCATACGCCTTGAGCAGCTCCCTCAGCACCTTTTCCCGCGAGCAGCCCAGGTCGGCGCAGGTCCGTTCGACCGACTCCGATTCCTCGGCCAGTTCCTTTTCCAGTTCGGTTACCATCTTGGGAGGGGCGGCGCACCCCACAGGGGCGTCCTTGCAACGGATGGCGGTCTGTCGCGGCTCGTCCTCTTCGTTGACGATGACGCGCGGCGTCACCAGGACGTAAACCATCTGCGCCTCGCGGCTGTAGCCGACGGTCTTGAACAGTCGGTTGACGTAAGGGACCTTGCTGAGGACCGGCGGGCCGTACTGGTTGGGCCCTTCGCTGACCTTCTTCAGCCCGCCGAACAGCACCGTGCCGCCGTCGGGGATGGTCAGTGTCTTGTCAATGTGCAAGGTGTTCACCTTCGGCTGCTGGAGAAACTGGGTAAGTGGGAGTGGCTTGCCCTGGTCGTCCTTCAAGAGCACCGTGACGGGGGACAGTGGCACGACGGTCGATGCGAGGTCCGTCTGGTTGATCTCCAGCTTGAGCTGCACGAAGCGCCGGTCGGCGGAAATCTTCGGGCACGCCGACATGCGGAAGCCGGTGACGACGTCCTCCGTCTTCGGAATGACCAGCGGTTGGCCGTCGTGCTGGACCACCTCGCAGCCGGTCACGAACGGCTGCCTGTCCGTGCAATCGACGTGGGCCATCTGCCCGTCGAGCATGGTCACCTTGGGTGCCTGCATGACGTCGGCGCGCTGCTCGCCGTTCACCGCGTCCAGCAAGCGGGTGACCTGCTGGTCGTTCAGGAACGTCGTGCCGGACTTCGAGTCGGTGAGGGGTTTGCAAAGAGCGCCGGTCACCGCACCTACCGGCGTCAGGCCGGAGAGGAAGTGGTCCGGGGTGAAGTCGTTGATGAACCCCACCGGGTGAAACTGGGTCGAGGGGGCCGGCGGCGTGTACTTCTGCGGCGCTTTCTCGGGATCGACCTTGGCGTTGAAGTCCACGCCGATGCGCTCGAAGAAATCGACCGGGATGGTCACGAGGCGCACTTCCAGGGCGACTTCGACGTCCTGGGCGCGGCGCATCGCGGCCAACAGGTCGGCGATCTGCTCCTGGACGTCGGCGGTCTGGTTGACGACCAGCGTCCTGGTCATCGGGAAGTAATCGAGGGTGCCGCGGCCGCCGTGGGACGCCCAGGTCTCCGGTGAGATGGTTTCCTGAATCGTCTTGATGAGATCGGCTTCCCGCGTCGCCGATTTCGCGGTGTCGCTGCCGCCGACGGGGACGACCAATTCGGCCACCTGGTACGGCACCAGCAACATTTTCCCCCGGCCCTGGGTGGCGTGGTAAGTTAGGACCAACGGCGATTGGTCCTGGGCGCGGGCCGTGGCGGCGGCGAGCAGGCCGGCCGCGAGCAGTGCGGCCGTGCCGGAGAAGCGGGCAAACATGCGTTGATCCTCCGTGACGGGAAAAGCGTGCGCCGGGGCCGCCCGGCGTCGGGTCTGGGGACGGCGGAAAACCGTCCGGGCGGCGATGCGTATAACATCGGGGTGCCGCCGGGGCAACGGGGGAAAGTAAACTCGGGCGCCTCCATGCTTCCCCTGGCTCGCCTCAGCCGTTACAATCAACTATTCCCCCAGGGAGGCGCCGTGTCCGACCGCACCGGACTGCGTCGATTGCGCTGTTTTCAGGGAACCCCGGGAGTTGACCGATATGCCTAGTCCGTTTCCTGGAATGGACCCGTATCTGGAAGACGAGAAGCTCTGGCCCGAGTTCCACCACGCCCTGGTGGCGGCGCTCTATCAGGCGCTGCTGCCGAACCTGGTGGACCGCTACAGGGCGCGCGTCAGCCAGCGCCACTACGTTACCGAACAGGCCCTGTTCACGTCGATCATCCGCGACGAGCACCACGAGGAGTTCGTCGAGGTGCGCCAGCGCAGCGACGGCCGCCTGGTCACCCTCCTCGACGTGGTCAGCCCGGCCAACAAGACGCTGGCCGCGGCGCGGCAGGCGTACCTGGACAAGCGCCAGGAGGCCAAGGGGGCCGGCGCCAGCCTCGTCGAGATCGACCTGGTCTTGCAGGGTCGGCCGACGCTGGAGTATTCGCGCGACGGCCTGCCCGACTGGGACTACGCGGTGACGGTGACGCGCTGCACGCAGCCGGAACGCTACGAGATCTACACGGCGACCTTGCAGAAGAAGCTGCCGCGCTTCCGCCTGCCGTTGGCCGCCGACGACCGCGACGCCGTCCTGGACCTGCAGACGACCTTCGCGCGCTGCTACGACCAGGGCAGTTTCTGCGGCAAGATCGATTACGGCCACGACCCGGTCACGACCCTCGCCGACGATGACCGCAAGTGGCTCACCGACTGGTTGAAGCAACAGAAGTTGCGCTAGCTGTTTAGCCGCCGCCGTCGATTTATCGTTTCGCGAACCGATAAATCCGCGCCGCCCCGAGGGCGGCGGCTAAACAAGATGACCGACATGGCCGACCCCCGTCCCCCCGCCCCGGTGCTGCTGGTCGTCGCCGCCTTCAGCCGGCACGCCGCCGCGCTGGACTGGGGGCGCGAGCGCCTGGAGCGGACCTGCGGCCCTGTGGCGCTGGCGTCGGCGCCGTTCGACTTCCACCACACCGCCTACTACGAGGCGGCGATGGGGTCGGGGCTGCGCAAGTGCCTGTTCGCCTTCCGCGACCTGGTATCGCCGGATTGTCTGCCCGCGCTCAAGCTGCACACCAACTCTATTGAGGCGGAGGCGGCGGGAGGCGGCACCTACCCCGAGCGGCGGCCGCTCAACCTCGACCCCGGCGTGCTGTCGTTGGGCAAGTTCGTCCTCGCCACCACCAAGGACCAGGCCCACCGAGTCTATTTGCGCGACGGTATCTTCGCCGAGGTGACGCTGCGCTTCGAGGCCGGCGCCTTCGAGCCGTGGCCGTGGACCTACGCCGACTACCGCGAGGGGATTGTGCGCGAATTTCTCCGGGAGGCTCGCGACTACTACCGCGGCCGGCTGCGCGAGCGCGAAACGACAGGCGGTGAGGGGCGCTCATGTGGCCTCTGATCCGGCCGCTGCTCTTCTCCCTCGACGCCGAGCGCGCCCATCATCTGTCGATGCAGATCTTCGCCGGCGCAATGCGCGTGGGGCCGCTGCGCCGGTTGACGGAGCGATTGTTCCGCGCCGACGACCCGCGGTTGCACGTGCGCCGCTTCGGCATCGACTTTCCGACGCCGGTGGGACTCGCGGCGGGCTTCGACAAGAACGCCGAGTATTTCGACGCCCTGTCCGCGCTCGGCTTCGGCTTCATCGAGGTGGGGACGCTGACAGCGCAAGCGCAGTCGGGCAACCCCCGGCCTCGCCTGTTCCGGTTGCCCGCGGACCGGGCGCTGCTCAACCGCATGGGCTTCAACAACAAGGGCTCGGCCGCGGCCGCGGAGGCGCTGGCCCGGCGAAAAGAGCTGCGTCCCCTTTTCCCGGTGCTTGGCGTCAACATCGGCCGGTCGAAGGTCGTCTCCAACGAGGAAGCCGTCGGCGATTACCTCACCAGCTTCGAGCGGCTGTTCCCGTTCGGCCGCTACTTCGTCGTCAACGTCTCGTCGCCCAACACCCCGGGCCTGCGCGAGCTACAGCAGCGCGGCCCCCTCACCGCGCTGCTGCGAGCGCTGACCGAGAAGAACGGCGAACTGGCCGCCCGCCACGGCGTCGAGCCCCGGCCAATCCTGCTGAAGATCGCACCCGACCTGGGCGACGACCAGATCACGGACATCGTCGAGATGACACGGGAAATGCCGATCGCCGGCCTGGTGGCGACGAACACGACCGTCAGCCGCGACAGGCTGCGGACGCCGGCGCGACGGGTGGCGGCGCTCGGCCCCGGCGGGGTTTCGGGGGCGCCGCTGACCGAGCGCACCCGCCGCTTCGTTCTCGACCTGTACCGGCGCACGCAGGGACGGCTGCCGATCATCGGCGTCGGCGGCATCATGAGCGGCGAGGACGCCTGGCAGATGATCCGCGCCGGGGCGTCCCTCGTGCAGGTGTACACCGGATTCGTCTACGGCGGGCCGGGATTCGTGAAGTCGATTCACCGGCACCTGCTGCGCCGGTTGGCCCAGAGCGGCAAGCACTCGCTCGACGAGGTGGTCGGGAGCGCTCTCTCAGAGGCCGCCAAGCGGGAGGAGTGGATCATGTAACTCCCCGTCGTCCTTGCGAGGGTCTGCCTTGACTTATCGCAAGTTGCGATTATCCTTACCGAGGAGTGATTCCGCTGACCGAGAGGTGTAGCATGCGAGTCATCTCCAGGCGGCGGCTGCGGGAGTTCTGGCAGTCTCGGAAGAACGATGCCAAGGTCGCCGAGCGGGACCTGTCCGCCTGGTACAAGCCCGCCCGGAGCGCCGCGTGGGCTAACTTCGGGGCGCTCAGGCAAACCTTCGGGTCGGCCGATCAGGTGAGCAACTGCGTCGTGTTCGACGTGGGCAGCAACCGCTTCCGCTTGATCGGCCGGTTGAATTACGCCCGGGGGATCATCGACGTCCTGCGGGTGATGGACCACGCGGAGTACGACAAGCAACTCTGGGTCGAGGCCCGCGGGTGTCACAAGCCCCCGCCGAAGGGGCCAGCCGCGGGAGAGAGGCATGCCTCCCGCGGGCGCAAGGGAGGGAGGTAAGCGATGGCCGTCAAGACTACCCGGCGAACGCTGCCGGACACCTACTTCGCGCTGGTGAGGCAGTTCCCGCTCACCCACGTCCGGGACGACGACCACCTCGCCGAGGCCCAGGAGGTGATTGATCGCTTGCTGGAAGAAGACCTGGACGAAGGGGCGCAAGAGTACCTGGACGCCCTGACCGACCTGGTGGAGACCTACGAGGACGAACACGAGCCGATCCCGGATGCCTCGGAGGCGGACGTGCTGCGCGAGCTGATGCGGTCGAACGGCCTCAGCCAGGGATGGCTGGCCAAGGAGGTCGGGATGGCGCAGTCCACCATTTCCGCCGTCCTGAACGGCAAGCGGTCGCTGACCAAGGAGCAGGTGGTGAGGCTCGCGGAGTTCTTCCACGTCTCTGCGGCCGCGTTCCTCCCGGCTTGAGCATTCGCGATCATCCGTCCGCCGCATCATTCTGCGCAGCGGTCGCCCCGACGGAGCGGTGGCTGCGCAGGAGGAAGGCGACGGCGGTAGCGGGCAAGAAGGCCGAGGAAGTAGCGGGCGTCGTCAGGGTCAGCGAACAGGGCCTCTCGGGTGTGCCCGCGCGACATCACGTGCTACGCGGGGTCATCGGCGAGTTGCATCCAGCGCGGCTTGCGCGGCATTGGCTCCGCCCGTGGGGGCAGCGGGGGCCGCGGGCAGGTGCGGGCACGGCAGGTACAGTTTCCGCGGAACCCTTGAAGAGACAAAATCTTACCAAAAGCGTCCCCATTTGTCTGCCAAAAGCGTCCCCATTTGTCTGCAATCCGGTGAGATCTGTTTACTACTCTTCTTGCTCTTCACGTGTCTCGAAGATAGCATCGTCCAGTTCCAGCCGCGCGAAGAAAAGGAACAAGGCCAGCAGCATTTTCCGCCTGGCTATCTCAGATAGCGACTTCACACGCTTCCTCTTTTCCAGCCATTCCAGGCAAACGGTGCTGATGCGGCGGAAGTCGATGTCTCCTTCAGGAAGTTGCTCGCCCGGAGGCAAATAGAAGCAGGCGCGCCTACCGTTCCTCCGGACGTGTTCTTGATCCTCGCGGCGGAGGCTGGTCATTGGGCGGATTAAGGCTACTATGCGATGCTTTTTATCTTTGTCAATCTCGCAACCGTGACTTAGGAGGACGGCGCGGGCGACGAGAGTGTGGGCAGGAAGAATCACTTCCGTTTCTAACGGAGGGAATTGGTCGCCGGAAAGCTCGTCGATGAGGGAACCGGCCTTCTTGCTGGCCAGCGAGAGTGGCCGCGGAGTCGTCGGCCTCTCTTTGAGGAATGCATGGGGGACATCCTCAAAGATGTCCCCCTGGCAGAACACATCCTCAACGTCGCGGTAGCACGTAGCGGCGTCCATCAGGCCCCCGGGCTCAGTCGGTGAAATGCTCGTCTGGATCGCAGGTCACGGGGCCGTCGTCTGGCACGTGCCGTGCGCGAACTCCTGTGACACGGCGCACGGGGTCCGTGTCCGGGGTGACCAAGTCGGCGAGTTCCAGTCGCTCAGACAGCAGAGAAATCTGCTTTTCGGCGAGTTCGAGGCATCCCGCAAGATGGTCCCGGATGGCCATGATCCCTTTCAACGCCTCTTCGACGTCGTGTGCCTCCGAAAGCGTGCGGATCGTCTCCAGAATCGCCTTCGAGTGCTCGTTGCAACAGGGCACGGGCAGATTGAGTTGCGGGTCGGGAGGCGTGGAGTGGCCGACCGTTGCGTCGCAAAACGAAACCGGTCCGCGGCTCGTCTGCAAATCGCCAGTCAGCTTACCCGCCGGATCCGTCCAGACCGCGCCGCCTTCAACGTCACTTGGCCCACCCAGATCCTTTATGTACTCTGCCTCGTTAATCACCCTCCTCAGCAACTCCCGCAGGTCGCGGTTCCGAAACGTGCGAGTGGTCATTCTTATTCTCCTGACGGCCCTCCCTCGAGGGCAGGAAGGGCAATGCCCTTCTGGGTTAGCAGTTCCTCTAGGGTTCGCAACTTGATCAGCGCCAGGCCCACTTTCTTCTCGAGGTCTTTCAGCTGCTGCGAGGACATCCTCGCTTCCAGGGCCATCGGCATACCGCTGTCGCTCGTCGCAACGACCCTCAGGGTGGTGATCGGGACCATTCCATCTACGTTGGCCCGCTCGTCGTCAAAAACGGGCCGCAGATCGCAGATGAGTTGGAGTTCCTCCAGCGCGTGCCCGGTGGTCTTGAGGAGTCGTTCAGCTTTGCGCTGACGAGCGAGTGCGGTTCCGGCTCCAAGAAGCAAGGAAATACGACGCGCCAGTTCCTCGACCTCTTCTTGACTCAGCGGGGAAAAGGATGGTTCGGGCGGAGGGGCGGACTCCTCTCGTGCGACGCGTTTCCGGACCAGATCCGGCAATCGCTTCGTGAACTCCTCTACCGATAGGCCCGTTTGTCGTAGGACTCGTTCAACGGTAACGATGACGCTGACGATGCTGTCCGCCTGCCCGGGATCGGCGACGTGTCCGCGGACCAGTTCTGTCATCCCCTTCCTGTCAAGAAAACCGGGGTGCGTGCGCAACGCGACTTCCAGACTCCTCACGGCGGCGGGGGCTAGGCCGAGGAAGGCCCGCGCGCCTTCGGCAAACTCGGGGCCGGCAAAGTCGCGATGTTCGCCGTACGAGAAGTCGCCTCGCAGGTAAACCAGTTGCTCTGGCACGGGTAGGCCTCCTCTGGGCGGGGGGATGATAACATCTCCCGAATCCGCGGGAAAGTCGTCATCTACTTCATACTACGGATTCGATCCACCCGCGGGTCTTTCGACATCGATACGCGCGTCGCGGGCCCGACGTGCCTACTTTCCCGCGCGCAGAGACGGCAAGCAACAACAAACTGCCAATTCGGTCGGTCCGTCGGTCCTTCACTGTCGGCGGAAACGACTGTGCAGTTGCCCAGGCTAAGGACGGTGGCGGGGAGAAAAAAGGACGTGGCTCATTTCCCCACGTAATCCGCCTTTTTCCGAGCGGAGTTCGAGGGCGAGCCGCTCGGCCCCGGCGAACAGGAGTGTACTGGCTCGACGCCAGCCGGCAGGGCGAGTTGTTCTACCCTGCCTGCCACGCCTGGGCGGCATGCAGAGCATGCCCTACGAGCCGCGGCCCCCGGCAGAACGGGTTGGTTACGGCGGCACCGGCGGTAATTCGCTTGGCGGCGCCGGCGCCGGCATCGGCCGAAGTTGATCCGCGGCCCCCATCGGCGCCGGCGCCATCGGCACCTCGGGCGGCTTCTCGCCGCCGTTGCCCGGCAGCACGCTGGTGCTCTCCTCCTCGACGAGCGGCTTGGTCAGCGTGTTCGTCGTCAGCTCGGCGCGGAAGTAAACCGTCGGCGCCGCCTTCAGCGCCTGCACCTGGATCGTGTACACCACCGCCTGTCCCGGCGGCAGCGACCCGACCGCCGGGAAGGTCACGCGCTGCGCCTCGATCTTCGCCGTCGCCGGCCCCTTGGCGCCGAGCACGCGCATCTCGTCGGGCACCACCGCGACCACCTGCACGTCCTCGGCCGGCAGCGACCCCTGGTTCGTCACCTCGACGCGGTACTCCGTCTCCTTGCCGACCTCCACCGGGTCGTCGCGGTCGGCCACCTTCATGCGCACCGCCGGCAGCCCGCGGATTTCCAGCGGCGCCGCCGCCTTGGCGTCGATGCCCGGGTCGGCCGTCACGCCGGCCACGGTCATCGCCCGCGGCGTCAGCGCCTTGCACAGCGTCGTCAGCGTCAGCGTCCTGGTCTCGCCGGGCTCGAGCGTGCCGACGGCCCACGTCACCTGGTTGCCCTCGACGGCCGCCCCCGGACTGCCGCCCTGGTAGGCCAGCTCCGGCGACAGGGCGTCGCGCACCACCACGTTTGCCAGCGGCACGTCGCCGATGTTCTTCACCTCGACCTTCCAGTCCGCGGGCCGGCCGACGTAGCGCCACGCCGGGCCGGTGTTGTGCAGGCTCACCTCGGCGCGCTTCACCGTCACCGTCTGCCGGGCGCTGTCGCTCAGCCCGCCGTCGCCCTCGGCCGTGACCACGTTCGTCTGCGCCCCCGCCTCGCGGGCCGTCAGCGTCAGCGGCACCGTCTTGCTGGTGCCGGGGGCCAGCGTGCCGACCTGCGACTCGACCGGGTTCACCTTCGACTCGTGCTCCAGCCCCGGGTCGAATTTCGACGTCAGCACTACGCCGGTCGCCGGCCCCGTGCCGGGGTTGCTCACCACAATCTGGTACGCGACCGGGGCGCCGACCGCGCCGACCGCCGGCCCCTCCACGCCGACCTTCAGCGCCGGCCGCGCCTCCGCCGTCACGTCCGTCGTCGCCGACTTTTCGCCGCGCAGCCCCTCCGCCGTCTCCACCTGCACCTTGTTCGTCACCGCACCGACCCGCGACGGCCGGACGGTCGCGCTGATGTGGTACGTCTGCCGGCCGCTCAGTTCGCCCAGCGTCCACACCAGACCGTTATTCTCCACCACCGCCGCCGGGTCGGAGCGGACGTACTCCGTCCCGTCGGGGATGGCGGCGCGAACGGTCATGGCACTCGACTCGACCGTCCCGGTGTTGCTCAGGGCGACCGTGTACGTCAGCTCCTGTCCGACGACGGCCGCCGGCGGCGCCGTCAGGTCGAGGGTGATGACCGGCGCCTGCCAGGTGACCGTCGTTTCGCCGCGGGCCAGCTCCAGGCCGGCGTCGCTCGGCCGGGTGGGGAGGGGGGCGCGGATGATCTCGACGCCGACCCGGTTGACCCCCGACGTGGCCCCATCCTGGGCCAGGGCCGCCGGGGCGTTGCCGCTCAGGTCGCTGGTGGCGACGTACTCCTGGGTGCGGCCCGGCAGGAAGACGGCGGGCGGCCCGTCGAGGATGCGATAGCGGACCTTGTAGCCGGCCAGCGGCTGCTTGTCGGTGGCGCGGACGACGCTGCTGTTGAGCACCGCCTCGCTCCCGCCCCGGGCAACGACCGGCTTGGGGAACGTCCACGCCGCATCGACCCAGTGCGTGGTGACGACCACCTTGTTGCTGTCCCAGTTGTAGATCTCCGGGCAGTAGACGGTGACGTGCGTGTCGCCCTCGACCGCCGCCGAGATGACGCACCAACTCTGGCCGGGCCGGATGACGAAGTCGTCGTTGGGATCGTCGTTGCCGCGCGTGACGTGGTGCTCTAGGTAATCAGTGTAGCTGACCGCGTAGTGGTTATCGACCTTGTAGCCGCGGCCGGGGAAACAACCGCTCTCGTCCACCTCGATGACATTGCCGGCCCCCTCCAGCATCCACTCGACGCGTCGGCCGCGCCGCGGCTCGCCCTTGTCGTCGTAGACCGTGGCGATCAGCACGTAATGGTTGCGCACCGAGCTGACCGCCTCGAGCGGCCGTACCTCGACCCGACAGGCGTGCGGGTCGAAGTCGGCGTAGGCCCCCTCGCCTGTCGGCTTCGCGTGGGTGCGGACGATGTCGCCGAACGGCTTGAGGCTCCAGGGGAAATAGGAAGGGTTGTGCGACACGCCGGAGCAGCCGGGCAGCAGCAGCAGACAGGCCGCCGCCAGCCCGGGAAGTAATCGCCGGATTGTCGCAGCCATCGCCGTCCTCCCCCTCCCTGGGTCCGGAGCCCGCACTGCCCCGGTTAGCGGCACTTGACCCCGGACCGCGTCTATACGCGAAATCGGGAAGATTGCAAGACGTGGTCTGGTTCATCCCGCGGCGAACGGTGTCTAGTAGGTCGGGGGTAGCGCGCCACCGGCTGAGGACCAGCAAGCCGTCTCGCACTCACGGCGCCGCGCTCCCCGCGCTCCGGTTGACAACCCGCTCCCGGCCCCCGATATAATGCATGGACCTGATTGCCTGACCGCCAAAGTGAATGGACTCTTGATGTTACGACAACGCCGAGGATGAGTATCCGGGACTTTCTCACGGGTAGCGCTGGGGCGCGGACAGTCGCGGGACGTAGGTCAGGCTTTCCAGCCTGACCTCACCCGAAAGTTGTCCGCCCCGTCAGGCTAGAAAGCCTGACCTACGAGAAAGTCCCGAGTACCCTCGGACATGGGTCGAGACGTTCTCCGGCATCGTGTGCTTGCCCCCCTGACGCAGCCCCCAGGACCGTGTCATGTCGTTCCTCCCGAAATGGTTTCGGAGACGCTTCCTGGGAAGGAAACGCAAGGACGCCCCGGCGCGAGTCCGCCAGCCGGGGCTCGAACTCCTGGAAGACCGACTGGTTCCGAGCGTCTCGCTCCAGCTGCTCCTGCCCCCCTCCGCCCCGTACCGTGTAAACAACAGTTTAGAAATCCAGTACACCAACACGGGCACGACGGCGGCGCCGGCGCCGCTGCTGGTGGTCTCGGCCGACAACGCCAACCTGTGGCTGCCGACCGACCCGACCGTCAGCGGCCCGAGTCTCCTGGTGCTGGCCACCGGTCCGACCGGCCCGGCCGGCACCCTGGCCCCGGGTGCCCAGGGCAGCATCCTGGTGGACTTCACGCCGACGAGCAGTGTGCCCAACGCCACGATCAACTTCAGCCTCGGCCAGATGGTCCCGGGGCAGACCATCAACTGGGCCTCGCTCCAGACGAGCTTGCGGCCCAGCAACATCCCCGCCGACGCCTGGAACGCCCTCTTCAGCAACTTCACCACGAACGTCGGCAGCACGACGAACTCGTGCCAGGCCGCCCTGGATGCCGACGCGACTTACCTGGCGCAGATCGGCGAGCCGACCAACGACGTCGCCCGCCTGTTCGCCTACGAGATCACCAAGGCCGACGCCGCCTTCCCCGGCGGGGCGCTGGCCGGCAGCGTCGATGACTCCCTGCCCGCCCCCGGCCCGCCGCTCAGCTTCGAGCGCCAGTTCCTGCCCTCGGTCTCCGGCCGCTACACGCTGAGCACCCTGGGCCGCGGCTGGGTCAGCAACTGGGACGTCAGCGCCAGCACCGACGGCCAGGGTAACGTCACCATCGACCAGAGCGGCAATTTCCGCTCGTTCACCTCGCAACTGGGCGGCGCCTACCTGGCGGCCCCGGGCGATCACGGCGTCCTGACGGCCCTGGGGGGCGGCGGCTACCAACTCGCCGACCCCGACGGCACCTTCTGGGTCTTCAACCCCGACGGCACGCTGGGCTCCTTTCGAGACAGCAACGACAACGGCATCGTCGCCACGTATAGCGGCGGCCTGCTGAGCCGCCTGACCGACTCCAACGGCTCTTACCTCACCTTCAGCTACACCAACGGCCTGCTCACCACGGTAGCCGACTCGGCCGGCGGCAGCGGCACGTACACCTACGACCCTTCGGGCCAGCACCTGCTCAGCTTCACCGGCGAATTCGGCACCACGACCTACAGTTACGTCACCGGCCAGGGGGCGCCTTCCGAGAACGCCCTGGCGTCGGTCGCGTTCCCGAACAATTCGCACATCTATTACAGTTACGACCCCCAGGGGCGCCTGATCGACGAGCACCAGGACAGCGACCAGGAGGACGTGACCTATTCCTACGGTTTCGCCGGGGGGTACACCGTCACCAACGCCCTCGGGGCCGTCACCACCTTGCTCACCGACGACTCCGGCCGGGTCTGCGAGGCCATTGACGCGCTCGGCAATGTCACGCGCACCACCTACGACGCGGCCGGGAACGTGACGCAGGTGGCGGGGCCGCAGGGAGCCGCCTACGGCTACGGCTACGACGCCAACGGCAACCTCACCAGCGAGACCGACCCGCTCGGCCGGACGACGACCTTCACCTACAACGCCAACAACGACCTGACCGGCACCAGCGACGCCAAGGGCAACACCACGACTTATAGCTACGACGGCCAAAACGACCTCCTGGGAATCTTCTACGCCAACAACACTCAGGAGACCTACAGCTACAACTCACTGGGCGAGGCCACACAGTTCCTCGACGCCAACGGCAAGGCCATCGGCTACACCTACGACTCCCAGGGCGAGGTCGCCACCGAGCACTTCGCCGACGGCACCTCCTATGCCTTCACCTACGACGACCGCGGCAACCTCACCAGCGCGGCCGGCGCGGCCGGCACAACCACGTTCCAGTACCAGGACAGCGCTAAACCCGACCTGGTGACGGAGATCGACTACCCCAACGGGCAGTCCCTGAAGTTCACTTACAACGCGGCCGGGGAGCGGACCCAGAGCGTCGATCAGACCGGTTACACCCTCAACTACACCTACGACGCCCAGGGTCGCCTGGAAGAGCTGACCGACGGCGGCGGCCATTCGGTCGTCCGCTACACCTACGACGGCGCCGGCGAGGTGACCCGGAAGGACATGGGCAACGGCACGCGGACGACCTACGGTTATGACGCCGGCGGCGACGTCGTGTCGATCACCAACCTGGCGCCCAACCACGTCACGGTCGATTCGTACGACACCTACACCTATGACGCCGCGGGGAACGTCCTGACCGACACCAACCAGGACGGGCAGTGGTGCTACACCTACGACGCCGGCGGCCAGCTGACCAACGCGGTCTTCACGCCGAATAGCTCCGACCCGGACAAGTTGCCGAATCAGGACCTCAAGTACAACTACGACGCGGCCGGCGACCGCGTCTCGGCGACGGACAACGGAGTGACGACGACTTACACCACCAACAACGTCAACGAATACACCAGCTCCATCACCGGTGGCGTGACGACGACCTACCAGTACGACAAGGACGGCAACCTGACCTCCCAGGCCGCTGGCGGCAGCACGACGAATTACACCTACAACGAGCTGGACCAGCTGACCGGGGTGAGCGGGCCGGGCCTCACCGCGACTTACACCTACGACCTGCTCGGCAACCGCAATTCCGAGACGATCGACGGCACCACGACGCAGTTCCTGATCGACCTGTTCGGCCTCCCCAGCGTCGCCTCGGAGTACAGCGGCGGCGGCGACCTGGTCGCGCATTACGATTACGGCCTCGGCCTGGTGAGCCGGGTCGATTCGGGCGGCAGCGCCGCCTACTACCAATACGACCTCACCGGCGATACCACAGGGCTGACCGGCGACGCGGGTGCCAGCGTCAGCCGCTACGCCTACCTGCCGTTCGGCCAGACGACGACCGTGGCGGGATCACTGGCGAACCCGTTCACGTTCGTCGGCGAAGCCGGCGTCTCCTCGGACGGCAGCGGACTGTTCCACATGGGCGCCCGCTCCTACGACCCCGTGATCGGGCAGTTCACCCAGAACGACCCGCTGGGCATCGACGGCGGGGACGCCAACACCCGCCGCTACGTCATCAACAGTCCCACCGACTTGATCGATCCCACGGGCCGCGACGCGGTGCCCGCCCCGGGCACGTCCTGGACGAACCTTACACTGTCCATGACGAATACGCTGATGAACAATATCGCCCAGGGGAGGAATTCTGGGTCGTTGGCCGGGCGGATCGACTCGCCGTTCTATTACGGCTCGGCGAACCGGCTCGCGTTCACCTTCCAGGACGGGCCGTTCCCGGGGCAGGTGCTGACAGGCAACGAGGTTGCCTACGCCTTCCAGGGCACCAGCGCGGCGGCGTCCGGGGAGCCGCTGCCGGCCCTGTACGCGGCCAATTACGGCTGGACGGGCGCCAACCTGGCGGGGGAAAGCGTCCCGGAGGCGGCCCCGCGTTCCAACTGGCCCGCGCAGGCGGAGCTGGACGCGGCCACGGCGGGGTATCAGACTTTCGCGGCCGCACAGACCCTCTGGCAGCAGGCGGTCACCCAGGTGGTGCAGATCGTCAATCCGGGCACGCCGCAGGCCGGCCCCGTCATCGAAGGCATCCCGGCGACGGTTGCGGTGGGGAACTTCACCTGGGGCGGCAGCCCGGTGCCCCCGGCCAGCGACTTCACCGCCACGACCGCGTGGGCCGACGGTGTGACGACCATCGACACCGTCGAGCTGGTGAATCAGTCCGGCGGCTCCACCTACGAAGTGTTCGCCACCCGCGTCTTCGGGGAGGCGGGGACCTCGACCGGCACCACGACCATCCTTGGCGACGGCCATACGTGGACACAACAGGTCACCGAAACCGTCGATGACGCCCCGCTGGTCGTCAACCCGGTGAATTTCTTCGTGCCGGTGGGCCAGCACTACGTCGGCCCTGTCGCCACCTTCCAGGACTTCAACCCGCAGGGGACGCTCGCCGATTACACCGCCTACACCGTGCAGGGCGGCACGAACGTTCCCGCGACCATTCAGCCGGCCGTGGGCAACACCTACACCGTGACGGCGAACCTGGACTTCAGCAACTTCTTCCCGGGCGTCTGGAACGCCATCGTGGGGGTCTGGGACCTCAACGCCGGCGGGCCGAACCCGCCGGGCGGAGCCGTGCTGGCAGACAACGTGACCGTCGGCAACGGGGTGACGACGCCCTACAGCACCAGCGTCTCCGCCAGCATCGTCGAGGTCAACGGCGCCGCGCCCTACAGCGGCGTCCTGGCGGTCATCGATACCACCGACCCGGGCATCACCGGCGCCAGCCAGGTCACGGTGGCCGGCGGCGCCAATTACCCGGTCGTCGTCACCGGCGTGACGATGACCCTGCTTCCGGGAGGAGTCAAGGAATTCACGGTGCAAGGGATCGTCAATGCCGTGAACCCCGGCGCCGGGCCGGTGACGGTGCCCCTGAACATCCACGTCCAGGGCGAGCCCACGTTGGCCGCCCAGATGGGAGTGGTCCAGACGAATAGTGCTTTCGTCGTCAACCCGCTGCCCGTGGCGGCGGTCGCCGGGCAGCCGCTACGGGACGTGCCGGTCGCCACCATCGCGGGGCCGGCCAACGGTGCCTACTCCGCCACCATCGACTGGGGCGACGGCGACACGTCCCCCGGCCAGGTCACGCCGCTGGGGGGCGGCCTGTTCGCCGTCAGCGCCAGCAAGCCCAACCCGTATGCCGCCCAGGGCACCGACCTGGTGACGATCACGGTGAGCGGCCCCGGGGCCAGCCCGCCGCCGCCGGCCCAGACGACGGCCGTCGTGTCCCCGCCGCCCCTGCCGTCCGTGCCCGAGGACACCAGCAACCCGGCAGGCACCTTGATTGCCGCCCTCTTGCAGGGTCACTTCGGCGACCCGGACGCCAACGCCCAGCCCGGCATCGCCGTCACGCAGCTGAGCGGCAACGGGACGTGGCAATACTTCAACGGCCGCAGCTGGGTGAACATGGGCAGCGTCTCCCAGTCCCAGGCCCTGCTGCTGCCCGCCGCCGACCAGGTCCGCTTCGTGCCGGCCCTGCACTGGGCCGGCCAGGCGAGCATGGTCTATTTCGCCTGGGACGGCAGCCAGGGAACGGCCGGCGGCAAGGCGAACATCACCACCACCGGCGGCGCCTCCGCGTTCAGCTTCAACTCCGCCTACGCCACGATGACGGTCACCCCGGTCAATCACGCCCCGGTGTGGGTCGGCGGGCCCGTCGCGTGTACGCCGGTCCTGCCCGGCACGACCAACCCGGCCGGCGACAGCGTCATCAGCGTCTTCGGCGCCTCCTTCACCGACATCGACCCGAACACCACCCCCGGCATCGCTGTCACGTCCCTGACGGGCACCAACCGCGGGAGTTGGCAGTACTCGACCGACGGCACGACGTGGATCCCCTTCGGCAGCGTTTCCGCCAGTGCCGCACAACTGCTGTCGGGGAATGACCTGATTCGCTTCGTCCCCAACGCGGGCTTCGCCGGCACGGTGACGCTGCTGGCCTACGCCTGGGACGGCAGCAGCGGCAGCGACGGCGGCACCGCGAACCTGGCGTTCAGCGGCGCGACTGGCGGCGGCACGGCCTTTAGCACCACCCTGTTGACCGCCACCCTGGCGGTCAACACGGCGCCGACCCTCGCCTCCACGACCGGGCCGCCCCTGACCCCGACCAACGAGGACGTCACCAGCGCCCCCGTGACGGCGGGCGCCCTGCTGGCGGGCGCGGGCGGCGCCGACGTGGACGCCGGGGCGCTGAAGGGGATCGCCGTCGTCGGGGCGAGCGGGCCGGGGACCTGGCAGTACTCGCTCAACGGCACGACCTGGCAGGCGTTGCCGGCGGTCTCGGAGTCGTCGGGGCTGCTGCTGGCGTGGAACGCCTGGGTGCGCTTCGCCCCCGCCCTGCACCAAACCGGACCGGCCAACCTGACCTACCGCGCCTGGGACCAGACCGCGGGGACGTCGGGTCGCCTGTTCGGCATCAGTGTCACCGGCGGGGCCACCGCCCTTAGCGCCACGGAAGCCACCGCTACGCTGACCGTCAACCACGTCAACCATGCCCCGGTCTGGGTCGGCGGCCCCGTCGCGTTCACGCCGGTCCTGCCCGGCACGACCAACCCGGCCGGCGACAGCGTCACCGGCGTCTTCGGCGCCTCCTTCACCGACATCGACCCGAACACCACCCCCGGCATCGCCGTCACGTCCCTGACGGGCACCAACCGCGGCACCTGGCAATACTCCACCAACGGCACGACGTGGGCCCCCTTCGGCGCCGTCTCGA
>DATFNV010000391.1:0-6204 GCA_035266225.1 Gemmataceae bacterium | reverse complement strand
CTACGCCGCTTCGCCGGCTTGGACCCGCGTTACCTCTCCGCACTCCACACCGCGATGCACCCCCACGGCCGCCACGTTCCCGTCCGCGCCGCGAACCTCTGGCTACACCCGAACCAGCGCGGCGAGCGTGATGAATTCTCCGGGGCGGCGCCGTTCCTACTCGAGATCGACAGCGGCATCGGCATCTGCGACGACCCGGACGACTACCCGCGACTGCCGTTACTCGGCCCGCAGGCGTTCCTCGCGTCGGGGCTGGAAGTGTGTATCGATCACAGGAAGCTGCGCACCAACGCGCGCACCCCGCGCCGCTTCTGGTTCTTCTGACGACCACGGTTGGGTGGTTACGCCGCTTCCACCAGCATCGCCCCGCCCTGTCCGCCGCCGATGCACAGCGTCGCCAGGCCGTAGCGTCCGCCCCGCCGCTTCAACTCCTTCAGCAGCGTCAGCACCAGCCGCGTCCCCGTCGCCCCGACCGGGTGCCCCAGCGCGATCGCCCCGCCGTTGACGTTCAACCTGGCCCGGTCGATCTCACCCAGCGCCTGCGCCCGGCCAAGTTGCTCCTTGGCGAACTTCTCCGACGCGAAGGCTTTCTCATTGGCGATCACCTGCGCGGCGAATGCCTCGTTCAGCTCGATCAGGTCGATGTCGCGCAGGCTCAGGCCGGTCTTCTCCAGCAGCTTGCTCACAGCGAACGCCGGGCCGAGGCCCATGCGGCGCGGGTCGCAGCCGGCGTAAGCGAAGCCGCGCAGGTAGCCGAGGGGTTGCCGCCCCGCCGCCCGCGCCGCCTCGCCCGGCATCAGCACCACCGCCGCGGCGCCGTCGGTGATCTGGCACGAGTTGCCGACCGTCACCGTGCCGTTCTCCTTGAAGAACGGCTTCAGTTTCGCCAGTGCTTCGAGGCTCTGCCCCTTGCGCGGGCCGACGTCTTCCTTCACTTCGCCGACCGGCACAATCTCCTCGGCCAGGACGCCGCGCTCCTGGGAGGCGACGGCGCGCTGGTGGCTCAGCAAGGCGAACTCGTCTTGCGCCTGCCGCGAGATCCCGAACTCCTCGACGAGAACTTCGGCGGTTTCGCCCATGAGGAGTCCCGAGACGGGGTCGGTCAACCCGAGCTTGACGGCGATGACCGGCTTGAAGTGCCGCGGCCGAAAGCCGAGCATCGCGCTGGTCCTCTGCCAGAACGACTTCGCCCGGCCGAGGCGCAGGTACTGCTCGGTCGCCTGACGGTTGTAGAGAAACGGGATCTGACTCATCGATTCGGTGCCGCCGGCGAGGACCGTCGTCGCCTCTCCGAGCTGAATCAGGCCGGCCGCCGTGCTAATCGCCTCCATACCGGAGGCGCAATTGCGCTGCACGGTGTGGGCGATGCGGTCCTGCGGCACGCCGGCGCGCAGGGCGATGACGCGGGCGATGTTGGCGCAGTCGGGCGGCGTGGCCACGTTGCCGAAGACCACCTGATCGACCTGGTCGGGGTGGAGGCCGGCGCGCTGCAGCGCCGTGGTGGCGGCGAGGCGGCCGAGCTCCTGGGCCGGGACGCCCGCTAATGGGCCGAAGGCCCTGGCGAACGGGGTCCGAACCCCGTCGAGGATGGCGATGTCGAGCATGGGATCACCCCGTAGGAAACGGTTTAGCGGCCGCCCTCGGGGCGGCGCTCCGTGGAGCGTCGCCCCGAGGGCGGCCGCTAAACGGAGGAGAAATCAGCGCGCCGCCTCGCGCAGCTTGCGGCGCAGCACCTTGCCGAGGAAGTTCTTCGGCAATTCCTGCACCACCTCGAACTGGCGCGGCCGCTTGTGCTTGCCGAGGTGCTCACCGCAGAAGCGCTCCAGCGCCGCCACGTCGAGGTGGTCATCGCGCGGCACCACCAGCGCCCGGATCAGCTCGCCGCGCTCCTCGTCCGGCACGCCGAAGACCGCGGCCTCGGCGACGGCGGGAAAGCGCGAAATCACCTCCTCCACCTCCGCGGGGAACACCAGGAAGCCGGACGTCTTGATGATGTCCTTCTTGCGGTCCACGATCCGGTAATAGCCGTCGCGGTCGCGCGTCGCCACGTCGCCGGTGTACAGCCAGCCGTCGCGCAGCGCCGCCGCCGTCGCCTCCGGGTTGTTGTAGTACCCCTTCATCACCTGCGGCCCGCGCACGATCAATTCGCCCGGCTCGCCGTCCGGCATTTCGCGGCGGCCAGTCTCCTGATCGACGACCTTCGCCTCGGTGTCCACCAGCGGCGGACCGACGGTGCCCGGCCGGTTCAGTGCCCCGAGGCGGTTGGTGTGCGTCACCGGGCTCGCCTCGGACAGGCCGTAGCCCTCGAGCAGGTCGCGGATGCCGTGACTCTCGAATTCGGCCCGCGCGGCCGCCGGCAGGGCCGACGCCCCGGAGGTCACGGCACGAATGAACGACAGGTCGATCGGGTGCTTCTTCAGTTCCGCGTTCAGCGCGGTGATCATCGTCGGCACCAGCGGCAGCAGGTCGATGCGCTCGCGCGCCACCAGGTTCAGCACCGCCCTCGTTTCGTAGCGCGGCAGCATGTGGACCGTGCTGGCCTTCACCCAGGCGCCGAGCAGGCAGGCGCTCAGGCCGTAGGAGTGGAAGAACGGCAGCACGCTCAGGATACTTTCGGCCCCGTCGATGCCGCCGGTCAGCTCGCGCAGCTGGAAGGCGTTGGCGATGAGGTTACGGTGCGTCAGCAGGACGGCTTTCGGCGAGGCCGTGGTGCCCCCCGTCGGCACCATCACCGCGACGTCTTCCTCGGGCCGAACCGGCGGGGAGTCGGTCAACGGGGCGGCGTCGAGCAGGTGATCGAACGTGTGCTTGTGGGCGTCCTCGCGGAAGCTGAGCGTGTGGTTGCGGCGGTAATGCTCCAGGCGGTACAGCCAGCCGCGCCACATCGGCACCCGGTGACGCAGCGTCGTGAACAGGACGTGCTCCAGCGGCCCGCGCCCCAGCGACCCGATGACCAGCGGGGCCAGGAGGTCGAGCGTGATGATGATCGTGCAGCCGGTCGCCTGCAGCCAGTGGCTGACCTCCTCGGCCACCATCAGCGGGCTCAACTGCAGCACCGTGGCCCCGGTCAGCCAGACGGCTTGCAAGGCGATGGCGTGTTCCGGCATGTTCGGCAGGAGGACGGCGACGTGCCGCCCGGGCCCGGCCCCCAGGGTCTGCAAGGAGCGGGCGAGGCGGCGGGCCTGTTCCTCCAGGCGGGCGTAGGACGTGGCCCGGCGGTAGAGGGTACACGCGGCCCGGCCGGGAAAGCGGCGGGCGGCGTGCTCCAGCAGCACCGCGACCGACCCCCGCGGGTAGGGGAGTGACAGCCCGGTTTCGCAAGGATAGGCGGTTTCCCAGGCGCGCTGCCAGGGAGCCGCCGCATCCGGGACGGGTGCGGCGATCGTCCGAAGGTCCATGAGACGTCCTCTTCGATGCAGTGCCGAGACCGCCTCTGTCCGGGCTGCGTGCGGTCTCGAGGTCGGTCTCGGAGGGACCGCACGGCGCGCACTGGAGGCGCGAGAGTGTAGGGATTCCCCGGGAATGAAGGAAGTTCACTCCGCCGGCGACCGCCCTGGGCACCGGTAGCAGGGGCCTGGGCGAGGACGTAGGGAGTCCATTCCGCAGTAGAGGGAGATGATTCAGGGGGTACAGCCGTCCAGGCGCTTCTCGGATCCGTTCCCCCATTTGTTCTATTCTATGCTGTGCCAAGCGTGCCAGACAACCGCAGAGGACGGGATTTCTAGCCGCTTGCGCCTTCGCCGGCCGTGCCAAACCGCAAGCGGCTATAACGACACTACGCCCCGGCGACCATTACACAAGGAACCCGCTCTCATGCCGGTGCCGCTGCTGGAAAGTCACGTCCCCGGACACCCCTGCCGCCGCGGCAAGGTCCGCGACGTCTACGACCTCGGCGACCGCCTCGTCATCGTCGCCACCGATCGCATCAGCGCCTTCGACTGGGTGCTGCCGAGCGGCATCCCCGATAAGGGCCGCGTTCTCACGGCGCTGTCGCTGTTCTGGTTCGACTTCCTCGGCGTGCCGAATCACGTCCTGGGCACCGAGCCGAAGGACATGGGGCCGGAGTTCGCCCACCGGGCCGGAGAGCTGGCCGGGCGGACGGTCCTGGTGCGCAAGACCCGTGTGGTGCCGATCGAGTGCGTGGTGCGCGGCTACCTCGCCGGCTCGGGGTGGAAGGAATACCGGGCGGGCGGCGCCGTTTGCGGCATTGCCCTGCCGCCGGGCATGCAGCTGAGCCAGCAGCTGCCCGCGCCGATCTTCACGCCGGCCACCAAGGAGGAACTCGGCCACGACGAGAACGTCTCGTTCGAGCGCATGTCACAGATCACCGGTCCCGTCGTCGCGGAGGAACTGCGGCGGCGCAGCCTGGAGGTGTACCGCCGGGCGGCCGACTATGCCCGGACGCGCGGCATCCTCATCGCCGACACGAAGTTCGAGTGGGGCGAGTTGCCGGGCGGGGAGCTGATCTTGATTGACGAGGTGCTGACGCCGGACAGCTCGCGCTTCTGGCCGGAGGACGGCTACCGCGTGGGCCTCAGCCCGCCGTCATTCGACAAGCAGTTCGTGCGCGATTGGCTGGAGACGACCGCCTGGGACAAGAACAGCCCGCCACCGCAACTGCCGCCGGACGTGGTCGAGCGGACGCGCGCCAAGTACCTCGAAGCCTTCGAGCGCCTGACGGGACGATCGTTGGACTGAGAGTCTGTCCGGAAGCCGCTTGCGGCTTCGCAGGAAGGATTGCGAAGCCGCAAGCGGCTGGCGCAATAGGAGTAGGTTCCGCCTTTCGTCCGACGGCGCCGTGGCAAGAGACGCAAACTTTGACGGATTTACCTGCCGAATCGAAAATGCGGCCTGACGGTTTTCCCGATCTGTGCCGGGCGGCGCCAGCCCCGTGCCGATTCGTAGGATGAGCGCCCTGTGCGGGTCCTCCTGGAGAGAACGGGAAAATCGAAAGAGAGAGGGTCGTCATGAAGAGCGTCAGTATCCTGCTGGCGACGGGGCTGTTGCTGCTGGGCGGGTCGGCGGTTTGGGCGGGCGAGGCGGGTGGCACGGTGGGGACGTTGCAGTTCGCCCCTGTCCCGGCGGCGCCGCCGGGCGGCGGGGCCTCCGCCGGTGGGGAGCACTGCGGCGGACACTCGGACGGCGGCGGGCATTCGGGCCGGTTCTGGGACTGGCTGCTGTACAAGCCGCCGTCGGACCACTGCGCCTGCCATTGCTGCGTGATCTCCAACTGCATTCAGCCGAACTACATGTGGTTCCTCGACATGTGCCAGGGGGGCTGCGGCGGCGGTTGTAGTCACGGCGCCCCGGCCCCCGTGCATCCGCAGTGAGTCGTTCCCCCGGCGGCGGCGGTCCCGCCCTATAATCGAGAGGGTTGCTTCTCGAGTTGCAAGGGGCTGACATGGGACCGCCGCCCGCCATCGCGCCGGCCCGACCGCAGGAGTTGGAGACGGCGTTTCGCCTGATCTTCCGGCACGTCGCCGACACCGAACGGGACACGCGCGTCGCCAACGCCTTGCACCTGGTGCGTCAGGGCGAGCTGGACCCGGCCGGGATCCTGGTGGCGTCCGTGGACGGCGCGGCGGTCGGCGCCCTCGCCTGCCTGCCGGTCCCGGGGGCAAGCGGGCTGCTCTGGCCGCCGCAGGCCATCGAGGGGCCGGCCCAGGCCGCCGTCGAGGACGCCCTCGTCGGCCGGGCGAGCGCCTGGTTGCGCGAGCGCGGGGCCAAGTTGGCCCAATGTCTCCTGTCCGAGGAGGAGACGGGTTTGGCGGGGCCGCTGCTGCGGAACGGTTTCGCCCACGTCACCGCCCTCTGCTACATGCAGCACGACCTCGCTGAGTCCCCGCCGCTGCGAGATGGCGGGCGTTTGCGCTGTGTGCCCTACAGTCATTTGCTCAATCGGGCCGCGTTTCACCAGACGTTGCTGCGTACTTACGAGAGGACGGAGGACTGCCCCGAGATCACCGGGGTCCGCAGTGCCGACGAGATCATCGCCGGGCACCGGGCTCAGGGGAAGCACAACCCTGGGCGCTGGTGGCTGGCGCTGGCGGGGGGGGCGGCCGCTCGGCGTGCTGCTGTTGTGCGAGGTGCCGGAGTGGGCGGCGTGGGACGTGGCCTACGTCGGCGTGGTGCCGGAGGCGCGCGGCGGCGGCTACGGCCGCGAACTGATGCACAAGGCGCTGTCGGAGGCGCGGGCGGACGGAG
>DATFNV010000390.1:0-4518 GCA_035266225.1 Gemmataceae bacterium | reverse complement strand
GACAGCAGCCAGCTGCGCTCCCTGTTCACCCCGGACGACCTGGAGGTGCTGGCCGGCGCCGTCAGCCAGGCCGCCGTCTCCGTCCGCTACTCGCGCCTGTACGAAGAGGGCCTGCGCCGCCAGGTTGTCGAGCGCGACTTGCAACTGGCCCGGCAGGTACAGCTCAGCCTGTTGCCGGCCGAGTGTCCCCCCTGCGAGGGCTACCAGTTCTTCGCCTACTACCAGACGGCCCACGAGGTCGGCGGCGATTACTACGACTTCATCGAACTCCCCAACCAGCGATTGGCCGTCGTCGTTGCCGACGTGGCCGGCAAGGGCGTCTCGGCCGCGCTCCTCATGGCCAAGTTGTCGGGCGAGTTGAAATACTACCTCTCCTGCGAGCCGCCGCCGGCTGCCGTGGGCCGCATGAACAACAGTCTGTGCGACGGCGGCTCCGGCCGGTTCGTCACCCTGCTGCTCGCCGTCATCGACCGCACGGCGCCGCGGCTGACGCTGATCAACGCCGGCCATCTCCTGCCGCTGCGCCGGCGGGCGTCCGGAGTGGTCGAGCAGGTCGGCGAGTCGCACCGGGGCGTCGCCCTGGGCATCCTGCCGGGACGCGACTACAAGGAGCTTCAGGTGGAGGTAGAGTCCGGCGACCTCTGGTTCGGATACACCGATGGTTTCACGGAAGCCATCAACGCCGCCGGGAAGATGTACGGCCTCGACTGTCTCCGCGAGCTGCTGCTGCGGGGGCCTGTCGGTGTGACCGAGGCCGGCGAGCGGATCGTGCGCGAGGTGCAGGGCTTCCTCGGGAGCCACCCGCAGAGCGACGACATGTGCCTGGTCGGCTGGGGGCGCCTGGCCGGCCCGTCACCGCCGCGCAACGACCTGACAAACCTGGAGCCCACGCAGGTGACCGGCAGGCGTCGGTGAGCCTCGCCTGTCCCGACCACAGGAGCCGATCCGCAATGCAGATTAACGAGATCCGCCTCGACAATCAGATGACCCACCTGGCGCTCGTCGGCAAGATGGACATTGCCGGCGTCCATGCCATCGACATGAAGTTCCACGGGTACACGGCCGCCCGGCGCCGGCCGACGCTGGTGGACCTCTCCGGGGTCGAATTCATCACCTCGCTGGGCATGGGCGTGTTCATTTCCTGCGCCCGGTCGATGCAGCGCTTCGGCGCCCGAATGGTCCTGCTCAACCCCCAGCCCCTGGTCGAGGAGGCGATGAAGTCCATCGGCCTCGGTGAGGCCATCCCCATCGTCCATAGCCAGGAAGAGGCGATGCAGATCTTGTTCCCCGGCCGCCCCGCATGAGCACGACGCTTCACAAGACCCTCAACAGGAACGTCGCCGACCTGATCACGCTGGGGCCGGAGGTGGAGGACTTCCTCGCCCGGCACGCCGTGTCGTCGAAGACGGTGGGCAAGGTGCGCGTCGTCCTCGAGGAGATCATGATCAACCTGATTAACCATAGCACGGGGTCGGCCACGGGGCTCATAGACGTGCGGCTCGACGTGGAACCCGCTCGCGTCGTCGTTCTGATCGAGGACGACGGCACCCCCTTCGACCCGCGGTCGGCACCCGAGTTCGACAGATCGCTGCCTCTGGAGCAACGGCGGGCGGGGGGAATGGGTATTCAGTTGGTGCGCAGCCTGGTCGAGGAGCTGGACTACAAGTGTCTCTCCGGTCGCAACCGTTTGCGGCTGGTGATTGCTCAGCCCTGAGCCGTGGGGGACATACTCAGGCCATGCGATTTCCGGTTGTTTAGCGGCCGCCCTCGGGGCGGCGCTCCCAGCGCCGCCCCGAGGGCGGCCGCTAAACGTTGGTTTTGCAGCGGCGAGGGTATATCACCCGCTGCCAGGCTCACTCCTGCCGTTCCCATGCATCGATCATGGCCCAGCCCTCGTCGCTGAGGCGCTGCCAAGCGGCGGTTTCCGCCTGGAGTTCGGGGTCCATCACGAGAGGGAATACGCTGACGCTCACCGCAACGCCTTCGGGCAACTTGACGTCGTGCGGGGGCACGATGACGCCGTCCTTGACGACGCACTGAAAACTGATTGTCTCGAAGTCCACAGGACTACTCCTGCCGTTCCCACTGGTCAACCTCTCGGATAGCGTCTGCCGATAACTGCGCAACCTCGGCTTCGCTGCGGGGAACGATTGTGTGGACGGTAACAGTGACATAAGTGCCATCCGGAAACGGCAAAGGCTGCTCGAAGACGATCATGCCGTTCTTGACCACGCCGCGGAGGGTAATCTCTTCGCCGCCCATAGTCCTCTCCTTGACTTCGCCATCCACAGGCTTTACCGAATGTACAGGAACTCGCTCGCGTTCAGCAACACCCAGCACAGGCTCTCGACCCCCTGCTCACGCACGTGGCCGGCGGCCCGCTCCTTCTCCGCCGTGGTCGGCTCCCGCCCCAGCGCGAGGCGGTACGCCAGCGCCACCCGCGCCGCCGACTCGTCGCCCGCCTCCTTCGCGACGCGCTCGGCGAAGTGCTTCGCCTGGCGCATCACGAACGCGTTGTTCATCAGCCCGAGCGCTTGCAGCGGCGTCGTCGTCACGGCGCGGCGCGGCGCCTTGACCGACGGGTCGGGGCAGTCGAGCGCATCGAGCACGGGGTCCTTCGCCGAGTTGACGTTCATGCGGTAGACGGTGCGCCGCTGCATTTCGGGAGTCGCCTCGTCGATGAGGGTGTAAAAAGTCGAATTGAAGACCGTGATTGTGAACGGACGATAGCTCGGCCCCCCCATGCGCGGGTTGAGCTGCCCGCTGACGGCCAGCATCACGTCGCGCACCGCCTCGGCCTCGAGCCGCCGCGCCGGGTAGCGCCACAGCAGGCGGTCGTCGGCATCGACCGCGGCCGCCTCCGGGTTGGGGCGCGACGACTGCCGGTAGGTCGCCGACAGCATGATGAGCCGGTGTAGGTGCTTGACCGACCAGCCGGAGCGCACGAACTCGTCAGCGAGCCAGTCGAGCAATTCGGGATGGGAGGGCCGATCGCCGTTGAAGCCGAAGTCGCTGGACGACGCCACGAGGCCGCGGCCGAAGTGGTACTGCCACAACCGGTTGACCATCACCCGCGGCGTCAGCGGGTTATCGGCGGCGGCCAGCCAGTCGGCCAGTTTGCGGCGGCGCTCGCCCTCCGGCGCGTCCGCCGTCAGACCGAAGTCCGACCTCGGCGACTTCACCGCCGACAGGGCGCCGGCCGAGACCTCCTCGTCTGGCTTCTCCACGTCGCCGCGGCGCAACACGAAGGTCGGTTCGGGCTTGCCCGGGTTGGCGGCGTAGGCCAGCCCCAGCGCCGGCGGCAGCGCGGCGAGGGCGGCCCGCGCCTTCGTCAATTCGGAGAGGATGTGGTCGCGATGCTGCCGCTGCTCGGGCGTCAGCGCCTTGAGCGCCTCCCCGAGCGGCACGTCGATCAGCCCGGCGCGGAACGACGCGGCCACCTCGGCGGCGCTGAGGGCTCGGTCGTACAGCCGCGCCTCCGCGACCTCGCCGGTCAGGAAGCCGTTGCCCGCGCCGGTGTGCCGCAGGCCGATCAGCACCTGCGACTCGTCGGCGGCATAGGTGCGGAGGCCGGCGTTGGTCCCGGACGGCACGTAGGCATCGGCGTAGGGGACGCCGTTGCGGTAGACGGCGATGCCGCTGTCGGCGCCGTAGACGACGGCGACGTGGACCAGGTCGGCGGGTTTCGCCGTCTCGGCCGCGGCCGTCAGGTCGCGCGTCCGTGTGAAGCCGTCGCTGCCGGCGATCCACTTGCGCGGTTCACGCTCGCCGAAGGCGATGGCGTCGAACACCCGCCCGTCCTTCGTCTGGAGCGAGATGACGCCGCCGCCGCGCTGGTCGAGGGTCGGTAGCGCGACCCACGCTTCGAGGGTCTTTTCGCGCACGGCCCGCGGCAGCGGCTCCGTCGCCAGGTGCGCCCCCTTGCCGTCCAGCCGCAGCCGGCCGTTGACGATGATCGCGCCGCCGTGCAGGGTGCCGTGCATCTTGCCGACGTCGTCGCGGGCGTCGCCCTCGAAGGTCCAGCGCGCCATCGGCCGGGGACCGTCGCCGGCCGCGGGGCGACCCTGTTTGCGGAGCACCGCCTCACGCCCCGCCGCCTCGACGGCGGCGATTTCCTTCTCCAGCTCGCCGACCTGGACCGTCCGTGCCTCGCGCTCCTTCGCGTGGTCCGGGGCGAAGACGGGGCGGTCGGCCGGCCGCACCCCTTCGAGGGCCGCCTTGAAGCGGTAGTAGTCGCGCTGCGGAATCGGGTCGAACTTGTGGCTGTGGCAGCGGGCGCAGTTGAGCGTCAGGCCGAGGAAGGTCTGGCTGACGGCGGCGATCATGTCCTCCAGTTCCTCTTCGCGGACCCGGCGGCGCATGACCGCGCCCTGCTGCGTGGCCCCCACCTCGTCCCACGGGCCGCAGACCAGGAAGCCCGTGGCGATGATCCCCTCCGGCGTCGAAGGGCCAAGCACGTCGCCGGCAATTTGCTCCTTGACGAAGCGGTCATACGGCTTGTCGGCGTTGAGCGACCCG
>DATFNV010000389.1:0-5304 GCA_035266225.1 Gemmataceae bacterium | reverse complement strand
CGGAGCCGCCACGTTATGACTCTCTGCCGCTCTCTCTCCGCTGCTGTGATCCTGCTCGCGATCGGTCCGGCTGTCCTCGCCGACGAGCCCGACAAGGAAAAGCTCAAGGGGCGCGCCGGCGAGGTCGAGAAGCGTGTGGCGGCCGAATACGACAACCTCGAAGCGCTGTACAAGTACCTGCACACGCACCCGGAACTGTCGCTCCAAGAGGAAAAGACGTCTGCCCGCCTGGCGAAAGAGCTGAAGGCCATCGGCTTCGAGGTGACGGAGAAGGTCGGCGGTTACGGTGTCGTCGGCGTCTTGAAGAACGGCAAGGGATCGACGGTGCTGGTCCGCACTGACATGGACGCGCTGCCGGTGACCGAGGCGACCGGGCTGCCCTACGCCAGCAAGGAGCGCGTCCGCGACAAGAACGGCAACGAAGTGGGCGTGATGCACGCCTGCGGCCACGATTTACACATGGCGGCGTGGACAGGCACGGCCCGCGTCCTGGCGTCGATGAAAGACCGCTGGTCGGGCACGTTGGTCTTCATCGCCCAACCGGCGGAGGAGATCGGCACCGGCGCCCGCCTCATGCTAGAAGCGGGTCTGTTCAAGAAGTTCCCCAAGCCCGACTACTGCCTGGCGCTGCACTGCAACCCGCTCTTCCCGCACGGGCACGTCGGCTTCACCGAGGGGCTGGCCCTGGCGAACGTCGATTCGGTGGACGTCGTGGTCAAGGGCAAGGGCGGCCACGGGGCGGCGCCGCACACGACGGTCGATCCGGTGGTGCTGGCAGCCCGCGTCGTCCTCGACCTGCAAACGATCGTCAGCCGCGAGACGAACCCGACCGACCCGGTGGTGGTCACGGTCGGCTCGATCCACGGCGGCACCAAGCACAACATCATCCCCAACGAGGTCAAGCTCCAGCTGACCGTGCGGACCACCAAGGACGCCACGCGCAAGCACACCCTGGAGGCGATCGAGCGCATCGCCAAGGCCGCGGCGCAGGGGGCGGGGGCGCCGGAGCCGGTCGTGAAGGTCGATCTGGGCGAGTTCACGCCGGCACTGGTCAACGAGACGAAGCTGACGCGCAAGACGGTGGGGCTGTTCAAGGAGGTGCTGGGGGCGGAAAAGGTCCACGAGCGGCCGCCGGTGATGGGCGGCGAAGACTTCAGCCGCTACGGCCGCGACGGCATCCCGATCTTCATGTACTGGCTGGGGACGCTGCCGCCGGAGCGCATCGCCGAGGCGGCCAAGGAGGGGGGCAAGCCGCTGCCGTCGCTGCACTCCGACGTCTACTACCCGATCCCGGAGCCGAGCATCAAGACGGGGGTGAAGACCATGACCCTGGCGGTGCTGAACCTGGTGGGGAAATGAGCCACAAAGCCAGTGAGCCGGGTCTTCCCGGCTCACTGGCCCCAAAGCCCGGCGGGTGCTCCCCCCGCCTTCACGCGGTCGGCACCCCGCCGTGTCCCCCTGGGGCCTCGGCTGCGACTCCAGCGGCTGAGGTTACACCCGCGGAGGAACGGTCGCAACGACGTTCCCCCAACAAGCGCCGCCGCTCCCCGCCCCGCCGCGGCCTCGCCCGCGGAAAGGTGACGTGACCTGATGAAGTTGTCCCGCGCCAGCAGCTACGCCCTGGCCGCCCTTGCCCACCTTGCCCGTGAGAAACCGGACGCACCTCTCGCCTCACACGACATGGCGAAGGCGGAGGGCACCCCCAAGCGGTACTTGCTCAAGGTGCTCGGTTCCTTGGCGGACGTCGGCATCCTCCGTTCTCTCAGGGGGCCGGGCGGCGGTTACAGACTGGCCCGTCCGGCGAAGGACGTGACCCTGCTGGAAGTAGTTGAGGCCGTGGACGGGCCGATACACGGCGAGGCGCCTGACCTGGGCAAGGAGGGAGTTGCTGCCCTCGACAAGCGGTTGCAAGCGGTGTGCGACGAGGCGGCGGCGCTGGTGCGCCAGCGGCTGGCGAAGGTGACATTGGCCGAACTGGCGAAGGGGAAGTAAACACGGCCGCGCCGCCGCGAGGGGCGTGTGACGGCGAAGGTGAGTCGGCGCCAGTTTCATCAGCCCTTCGATGCGCTTCCCCGAGTCGCTCTCCGGGCGGTATTGCCGCAGGCCGTCCGCGACCTTGTCCACGAACAGCATCTTGCCCGACAGCGCTTCCGGCGCCCCAGCGACCGCCTTCCCCAGTGAAAGCAAGGCCAGCAGGGCGAGCGGCGGGACGCCTGCGCTACGAGGGTCTGAAACCACCCCTTAGCTGACTGTTTCCCAAGTTTGCTTCCCAGTCGTCGCCCGTCCGTCAGGCCGTCACGGCAACGGCCGCCTGTGGCTGCCCGTTGGCCTCAGCCAGTTCCTTCGCGGCGGCCGCACGCTTCTGCTCCTGAAGTTTCAGCCAGCGGGCGCGCCGCACCCAGTAGAAGCGCACCGGCAGAAAGATGTCCACCACCTCGTCGGAGATGAGCAGGCCGCCCAGCACCGGCAGCGCCATCGGGGCGAGGATTTCGCCGCCCACCCCCGAGGCGAAGACCATCGGGAAGATGGCGATGATCGCCACCCCCTCGGTGAGCAGCTTCGGCCGCAGCCGGTGGACCGCTCCCTCGATTACCGCCTGCCGCAGTTCCTCCAGGGACCTGATCTTTTCCAGCCCGCCGCGCTTGTCGAGCGCCTCGCGCAGGTAGACAAGCATGATGATGCCGGTCTCGGTCGCCATGCCAAAGCAGGCGATGAAGCCGACCCAGACGGCCACGCTGAACGGGTACGGCTCGGCGTGCCAGTCCCAGGCTCGCAGCTTCGGCCACAGGAACAGAAAGAAGGCGCCGCCCGCCAGCGCCTCCGGCACGGCCAGCATCATCAGCGCCGCGTCGGCCACGTCCTTGTACGTAAGGTACAGGATCACGAAGATCAGCACGATCACCACCGGGAAGATAGAGCGCAGCGTGTTCGCCGCCCGGATCTGGTGCTCGAACTGGCCGCTCCACTCGACGTGGACCCCTTCCGGCAAGGCGACCTTCTCGGCCACGACCCGCTGCGCCTCCTCGACGAAGCCGACCATGTCGCGGCCGCGGACATTGAGCGTGACGTAGTTCATCAGCTGCCCGTTCTCGCTGCGGATCGTGGCCGGCCCCTCGACGACGCGCACGTCGGCGACGGAACTGAGCGGCACTTGCACCGGCCCGCCCTCGCCCGCGGGACGCCCCGCCTTGGGCCGTCCGGCCGCCATCGCCGGCGAAGCCATGTCACCGCCGCTGTCCGCCGGCGGCGCCATCCCGCTGCCGCTGACCAGCAGCCGCTTGACGGCCTCCTCGTCCTCGCGGTTGGCCCGCGCGTAGCGGACGCGGACCGGGAAGCGGTTGCGGTCCTCGACGGTCTGCGTGATGACGCGGCCGCCCAGGGCCACCTCGATGGTGTCCTGCACGTCGGCCACACTGACGCCGTAGCGTGCCGCCCGGTCGCGGTCTATCTGCACCTCCAGGTAATCCTTGCCCCGGATCTGCCAGGCCAAGACACCCTGCGCCCCCTTGACTGGTTCCAGCGCCGTTGCGATTTCCTTGCTCACCCGGTCGATGGTCTTGAGGTCGGCGCCGAACACTTTCACGCCGACGTCGTTGCGCACCCCGGTCGAGAGCATCTCGATGCGGGCAATGATCGGCTGCGTGGTGACGTTCTTCCAGCCCGGCACCTGCAAGACCCGCTCCATCTCGTCGCGGATCAGGTCGCCGTCCGGGCCGCTCTGCCGCGGCCACAGAGTCACGACTCTCTCGACGAACGGCTTGTGCAGTTCGGCCGCCAGCGGGGTGAAGGGCCGCAGCGCCGGCCGGTTACGCTCCTGGCCCAGGTCGCGCTGGGCCTTCACGGCCTCCTCGGTGAACTGGACCGTCTGCTCGCCGTGCGGCGCGCCGTCCAGGAGCTGCAGGCCCTTGGCTCCCCGGGCCAACTCCTCCAGGGCCAGCCAGGTGTAGGCCTCCGTCCCGCGGTCGAACAATTCCCAGTTGATCTTCTCCTTCACGCGGGCGCGCCAGAGATCCATCCGGCGCGCCTCCAGCGCGTTGAACACCTCGCCGGCGAACGTCTGGCGCCCCGCTCCTAGCGCCTCCGCCGTCCGGTTCAGAAGCATTTGTGGGACGGACTCGTGCAGGGCCAGTGCGCCGGCGGCGTCGAGGTCCTTCAGGCCGTCGGGATCCTTCTTTTTCAAGGCGCCTAGCGCCGCGAGGTGGCGCGCCGCCTCCTGGCAGAGCTTGGTCACGTCCTCCAACGCGGGATGTTTCGACAGCGCCGGCCCGAACTCCGGGGCCAGCGCCTCGGCCAGCCGGCCGATTTCCGCACCCTCGTCGGCGCCGTCCGGCCAGTACAGGATCTTCGCGTCGCGGAAGCGCCCGACGGCCTCGTCCAGGACGAAGCGCGTGAGGACCGGCCCCAGCTCGCGGTCGTACTCGGTGTAGCGCGCCAGGGCCAGCTCGCGCATGACCTCGTCGAACCGCTCCAGCGCCTTCTGGGCGGCGTCGTTGACCAGGCGGTCGCGGTCGTCGGCACTGCCCGCGCGACGGACGAAGCCCCGCTCCTCCAGCAGCCCCAGCGCGGCCCGCGTCTGCCACTCGGCCTCCTTGAACTTCAGCACCCGCTTGGGCCACAGTTCCCTGGGGCGGAAGTTCACGAGCGTTTCGGCCATGTCCAGCCCCGCCGGGTCGGTGGGCGTGTCGGCGCGGCCGACCTTGCCAATCGTCGATTCCACCTCCGGGAAGCCCCGCAAGAGGGCGTCGCGGGCCTTGAGGTCGTCGGCCGCCTGCGTCAGGCCGATGCGCGGCGCCGTTACCGGCATGTCCAGCAGCGTCTGCTCGTCCAGCGGCTGGATAAACTCCACGCCGATCTTGCGGAAGTGGTAGGCCCACAAGGCCAACAGCAGGAGGCTCGCCAGGCTGAGCGCCTGCTTGTGCAGGCCGCGGGTGAGGCACACGGTCAGCAGCAGCACGAGGGCCACCACCGACAGGAAACAGACGCGCCAGGCGGTTTCGGAGGCGCCCAGGCCAAGGATCGCTTGCAGCGGGAACATGCCGGCCGCCAGGATCAAGAGTGCCGCGAACAGCCACATGACGAGGTTCAGGTGCGGGAAGAACCACGTCAGCACCGGCTTGTAGATGTGGATGAAGCTGCGGACAATCCAGTTGTCCTCCTCGGAGCGCAGCCGCCCCTTGATGAACGTCGGGATCAGCGCCGGCACCACCGTCACGGAGATGAGCGCCACGCCCAGCAACGCGAAGCTCTTGGTGAACGCCAGGGGGTGGAAGTACTTGCCCTCGCGGCCCGACAGGGCGAAGACCG
>DATFNV010000388.1:0-16118 GCA_035266225.1 Gemmataceae bacterium | reverse complement strand
CGCCGCCGACGAGCCGGCGGCGCTGGCCCGTCAGGCCCGCGCCCTGCTCCGCGACCGCTGTTACACTTGCCACAGCGGCGAAGGATCCAGCAGCGGCAAGCGCTTCGACGTCCTCCGCGACGAGACGCTCAAGGCGGCGTTGGGAAAGCGCGGCCCCGTGGTGATACCGGGCGATCCCGAAAAGTCAAAACTGTACACCTACGTCCGGTCGGACCGCATGCCGGAGACCGAGGACAAGCTGACCGCCGGCGAGAAGGAACTGCTCAAGAAGTGGATCGAGGCCGGGGCGCCGGCGTTCCCTGTCGAGGCGAGTCGAGCGTTCATCACCCTGGTGGAAAGCCTGACCGCCGTGCGCGACGACCTGCGCGGCGCCGACGCCAGGGACCGCCCGTTCCGCCGCTACTTCTCCCTCACGCACCTGTACAACAACAAGCGCCTGCCCGACGAGGACCTCAACGGCGTCCGGGCCGCCCTGTCCAAGGCGATCAACAGCCTCAGCTGGCAGAGCGGCATCGTCCTGCCGGAAGTGGTCAAGGGCAGCCACGACACCCTCTACGTCATCGACGTGCGCAAGCTCGGCTGGGACCAGTACAACCTCTGGAACAAGGTCCTTAGCTTCTACCCCTACGGCGTGCGCTACAACAATCATCCCGACAAGGCCCTGCGCAAGCTCGACGAGGAAATCTACGACTACACCAAGGACCCCAGGGGCGACGGCTGCGCGGTGCCGGTCGTCCGGGCCGACTGGTTCGCGGCGACGGCCACGCGCCCGCCGCTGTACCACACCTTGCTCTACGACGAGTTTCTCCCCGCGCTGAGAGAGCGCAAGCCGGACGAGAAGGCGGCCCAGCAGGGCAACCCCAAGCGCATGACCGCGAAGGACCTGGAAGAGTACCTCGACGTGGACATCGCGAAGCGCTTCCTGGAGCCGGTCCCCGAGCAGATCGCGCGGGCCGGCTTCACGCGCAGCGGCGTGTCCGGCCAGAATCGCCTGGTCGAGCGCAGCGCGGCCAAGTTCGGCGCCTACTGGAAGAGCTACGACTTCAAGCCCGACAGCGCCCGCATCAAGCTGACGCGCTTCCCGCTCGGCCCGCTCAACTTGTTCCCGGAGGGCAAGCACGACTTCCGCGACCAGGCGTTCGTCCACGACGGCGGCGAGATCATCTTCAACCTGCCCAACCACCTGCAAGCCTACCTGCTCATCAACGGCAAGGACGAGCGCATCGACGAGGGGCCGGTGCAGGTCGTCAGCGATCCGGCGCGGACGTCCGGCACGCCGGCCATCGTCAGCGGCGTCTCGTGCATGAGCTGCCATGCCGGCGGCGTGATCGAGTTCAAGGACCAGGTTCGCCTTGGCAACGCCCTGTTCGGCAAGCCGCGCGACAAGGTCGAGGAACTGTACCCCGAGCAGGAGAAGATGGATCGGCTATTGCAGGAAGACGGCGACCGCTTCCTCGCGGCGGCGGACAAGGCGACGCTCCGGTTCCTGGCGGCCGGGGAAGGCCGGGGGAAGTCGGTGCGCGACTTCAAGGAGCCGGTGGGCGAGGTGGCGCGCCGCTACCGGCTGGGATACCTCGACCTGGACGAGATCGCCGCCGAGCTGTTCGAGCCGAAGCCGGAGGAACTCCGAGCGCTGCTGGGCGGCCGGGAGTTCAAGGCCCTGGGGCTGGACGTGCTCTTGACAAAGGGCGCCGTCATCAGCCGCCTGGAGTGGGAGGTGCTCGACGGACTGTCGCTGATGCAGCGGGTGGCCCGCCGGCTCGGCGGGACGCCCGAAATCCCCGTGCGGTAGGCGAGCGGCCTGCCCCACGATCCCCCCTATTCCGAGAGGTTTACCCTATGCGATACCTGCGAACCCTTAGCCTCCTCACGCTCCTGCTGCTGGCCCCCGCGGCGCCGGCTTCCGACGCGCTGCGGCTGGAGATCGGCAAGTTGGCCAAGACCATCCTGCAAGCGGTTGGCGAGGGCAAGACGGTCAAGGTTGGCATCTTCTCCTTCAAGTCGGAGGGCTTCCCGGGCGTGAACTCCACGCCGGGCGTCGAGCAGCTCCTCATCCAGGAGCTTCAAATCGCCCGGCCGGGGTCCGTCAATCTCAACGCCGAGTTCGTCATCACCGGCGACGTCCTGTTCGCCCAGGAGACGAAGGAGTCCACGCGCAAGGTGGTCAAGGTGCGCGCCCAGGTCGTCGAGGCCAGCACCGGCGAGCCGGTCGCCAACCTGCAACCCGTCACGGTGGTCATCGACGACAACAAGGCCATCGGCGACATCCTCCAGCCGACGGGGCGCCTGCCGCCGGACGGCGACAAGGACACGCGCCGCAAGGAGATCGAAAAACAGGCCCGCAACCCGTCCGTCTTCCTCCACGGCGACGGGAACACGCGCGTCTCTTCCGCCAAGGACAGCCCCTTCGCCGTGGAAATCCTCGTGAAACCGCTGAAGGACCACGATAAGCTGGAGGCGAAACCGCGGCAGGCCGTCGAGGAGAAGGGACAGGCGTTCGTCAAGATCGACCGCGGCGAGCTGTACGAGGTGCGCGTCTTCAACGGGTCGGGCAAGGAGGTGGCGGTGTCGCTGTCGATCGACGGCATCGACCAGTTCCACTTCAGCAAGGACCGTCGCAAGGATGGCCGGCCGGCCTTCTCGCACTGGATCCTGACCGACGACGGCAAGGGCAAGCCGCGGGAGGTGCTGACCGTGCCCGGCTGGTTCCACTCCAAGGAGGGCAAGGACACGTTCCTGTCGTTCCTGGTCGTGGGATACGGCCAGGGGGCGGCATCGAAGGAAGGGATCACGGCACGCGGCCAGGTCGGTGTCATCCGCGTCGGCATTTTCGAGTGCTATCCGCTCAAGGACGGCGACAGCCCCAAGGGCGGCGACGAGACCGGCTTCGGCCCCGGGGTGCCGGGCATCGTCAAGCCGGTGCGCTACGGCGTCGGCAAGGAGCTGGATTCGATTGCCGTGCGCTACACGCGCGAGCAGTAAGGCGAGTGGCAGCAATGCTTCTCCCCCTCGCCTCGGCATTCCGCAAGAGTGCTGGGCACACGGGCTGCGGGCTTGTCTTTACCCCTTCGGGGTAGAGTGGGGCAGGCCGCCGGCCTGCCGAGGGTTGGCAGGCCAGCGGCCTGCCCCACGAAACAGGAGTCTTCCCATGCGTCGCTGTGTCCTTCTTGCTCTGCCTCTGTTCGTGCTGGTCCCACTGCTTTCCGCCGACCCGCCGGCGCGGCCGAAGAAGCTGGCCTTGCTCGCCGGCGTCAATAACTACGACGGCACCGGCCTCAACTCGCTCCGCCACGCCGTCCGCGACATGGAGAAGCTCAAGGAGGAGCTGGCAAGCCGCGATTTTGAGGTCGTGCTGCTGACCAACCAGAAGGCGACCCGCCAAGGCATCGAGGACGCCCTGCAAGCGCTCTTGAAGAAGCGCGGCAAGGGCGACCTGCTGCTGGTGGCGTTCTCCGGGCACGGTATGCAGACCAAGGACACCGAGGGCAAGGAGGACGCCTTCTTCTGCCCCAGCGACGCGGACAAGGCGAAGGTGAAGACGCTGGTGAGCCTGTCCGACCTGGTGGCGGAGATGGGGCCGAAGGGGGTCAACCTGCTGCTGGTGGACGCCTGCCGCAACGACCCGGGCCGCGGCGTGAAGGGCATCCAGGGGAACCGGCTGAAGGACGGGCTGCCCGAGAACACGGCGGTGCTGTTCAGCTGCTCGGCGGGGCAGGAGTCGTTCGAGACGACGCGGATGTACGGCGAGGATTCGCGCGACGGCAACGGCATCTTCTTCTACCACGTCCTGGAGGGACTGCGCGGAAAGGCGAAGGACCCGGAGGACGGCAAGGTGACGTGGAACAGCCTGGCGGGCTACGTGACGAACAACGTGAACCGGCGGGCGAAGGAGTGGTTGCCGGACATCGCAGAGCGTGAGGCGCGCAACAAGGAGGTTGCGCTGGAACGACTCAAATTCCAGACGCCGCACCAGCTCATCAACCTGGATGAGCGCGTCGTCCTCTCCGAGAGCAGCGAGTTGGCGAAGGAAGTCGTCGTGGACCTGGGTGGCGGGGTGAAGATGGAGTTCGTATACATCCCGAAGGGGAAGTTCTTCATGGGGTCGCCGAAGGATGAGAAGGACCGGTCAGACAACGAGGATCGCCACGAGGTGGAGATCACGCGCGATTTCTACCTGGGGAAGTACCCGGTGACGCAGGAGCAGTACGAGCGGCTGATGGGGGAAAACCCGAGTTACTTCTCGCCCGGCGGTGACGGCAAGGAGAAGGTCAAGGAGCTGGACACCAAGCGGTTCCCGGTGGAGAACGTTTCCTGGGAGGATGCGGTGAAGTTTTGCGACAAGCTGACGGATAAGCACGGTGCGGGCGGCCGGAAGTATCGTCTGCCGACGGAGGCGGAGTGGGAGTACGCTTCCCGCGGCGGGAAGGAAACGGCGTTCTACTTCGGCTCGTCGTGTAATGGCACGGAGGCGAATTGCGACGGCAGATTCCCGTACGGCACATCGGAGGAGGGGCCGTACCTGAGGCGGACGTGCGAGGTGGGGTCGTACGCGCGCAAGGCGCCGCACCCGTGGGGCCTGTGCGACATGCACGGCAACGTGTACCAGTGGTGCGCCGACTGGTACGGGCCGTATGCCGGTCTGCCGAATAAAGATCCAGTGAGGATATACAGTATAAAGGATGATAAATATCATGTTCTACGGGGTGGTTCCTGGGAGACGCATCCAGCGTACTGCCGCGCTGCCGACCGCACTGGGCCTGTGGTGGCCAACCGTTACGGCCTTTACGGCTGCCGCGTCGCCTTCCGCCTGGACTAATTTGCACTATGCCCTCTGGTCTCTTTTCCTCTTCCCTTCAGAGCGGAGCGAGGAGCCGCCCGCCAGCGTGGCGGCGCCCCAGAAGGTTGCCTGGCTGATGCCGGGGGCGACGGAGCGCACGCCACCCTCCGTCGGAGACAGAAAGGGCAACAACTCTGACGCTCATCGCCGGAGCTGCCGCGATTCGTGTTCGAGGTCGATGACGATCAGATGTTCCGCTGAGGTGGAATCGTCAACGTGGAAGGTGAACGTGTGCATCAGGTCGCCGTCGGCGAAGGCGTCGAAGAACAAAAACAGCCGGCCGTCCTCGGGGTGGCGCAGCCCACGGTAGCGGTCATAGCGCTGGGGCAACTCGCCGTGCAGGCCGGCATAGACCCGTACGGCACCGAGCCGCGTCAAGCGGCATTCCCCGATCATCCGGGTGATCTCCGGGGACACTACGGTGCGGCGCACGGGTCACTCCTGCGCGAGGGGGCTGCCGTTTTCCAGTCGGGCGAGGATGTCGGAGGCCGGCTCGCACTCGCCCCGCTGGAACGCCTCCTGGGCCCTGGCGATCCTTTCGCGGTCCGGGGACTTGCGGGGGTGATCGAGCAGCTCCCACCGCGCCATGCACTCCTCGACCCAGAGAGGGAACGCCCGGCTTTGTTCCTCAAACTGGGCCAGGCGGGCGACTTCGCGGCCGGCCAAATCGGCGTAGGCTCGGGCGACGGCGGCAACACGCCCCAGAAGCCGGCCACCCCGCTCCAGCAGCAACCGGAGTTTCGCGCCCCGCGCCCCCCGGTCCGGGACCTGACCAGCCAGCGCCATCGTCCAGTGGTAGTCCCAGAGACGCAGGGAACTCAGCCTCACCCCGATCCCTTCATCGACGAAGAAATCGGCAATTGCGGCCGCCTCGTCTTCCCCGCCGCCCGTAGCGGCAGCGGCCTGGTAGGAATCGATGAGTTCCTCCAACCCGCGCAACTTGTTCTCCTGCAGTCGGTCCAGCATGTCGGCGGGCATGACGTCACTCCTCCGGCTCTCTGCCGGCCTCAACCACCACGACTCGGCGCTTGCAGACTCCGTCAATCGCTCGCACTATTCTACGGCATCCCCCACATGCGGTAAACGGCGGGGCTCCGCTCACGCGCGAAACCGGTTCGGGGAGGGTCGGCAGGCGGAGCCTGCCCTACGCGCGTAGGGCAGGCTCCGCCTGCCGACCCTCCCCAAACCAGACACCTTCACCGGGTGGGTGTCTCAGGCGACGCCGAGCTTGCAGCTCTCGACATCCATCGGCGCGTCGGCGGGGTGCCACAGGCCCTGGCGCTTGCGGGCACGCTCCATCAGGATGTGTACCTTCTCCTCGCTGCCGGGCACCGCGCTGGTCGGGGCGTCGGGCAGCGGCACGCGGCCGATACGGTCCTCGACGCCGCGGCGGGCGAACTTGCTCGTGGACGGGTACAACTCGCGCACGCCCGGCTTGTAGTAGCAGCTCCAGCACAGGCCGCGCGGGCGGTTGGCAGGGACCCGGTTGCAATGGCGACAAATCATGACACACCCCCTCGGAAAATCTCAGGTTTCAGGTTTCGCGCCCTGACGTTCAGGCCGCGGCCGTCTCTTCGCTGTCGGCGGCCTCCGCGTCCGCGGCGGAACCCGCCCGGCGCTGGGCCAACGTGCGGCTGACCTCGGCCAGCAGCAGGACGCGCATCTCGTCGCGCGGCGTCTCGTCGAACCAGTTGAGGAACCAGCGGCAGGCGGCCGGCTCGCCGAGGCGCTGATCGACCTCGAAGCACAGCCGGGCGAAGTACTCCTCGACCTCGGCCACGCTCTCCAGCCCCTCGCCCTGCCAGCCGCAGTAGCCCAGGGCACAGGCCGCCTCGACCGGCCAGTCCTGCACGCACTGCAACGGCGGCGGCGTCGTCGTCGCTCCCTGCAGCAGCCGTGCGTCGTCGTTGCACAGGGCCGTCCGCAGCGCCTCCAGGCCCTCCGTCGAGATCAACGGGGCCAGGCCGTCACGCCACACTTTTTTCCAGCTATCCATCGGTCGCTCTCCTCTTTGGGCGTCCACCTCGGGGATGTCAGATCGGCGTTCCTCTCCTCTTACCTGGGACATATTTCCAGTATATGGAAGTTCACGCTATTGTCAAGCGGATTTTTTTTATTTTTTCTGGTTATCAGTGCGCATAGACGTGGTTATCGGCGCAAAACTCTGGAAAACAACAAGTTAAAACAACAATAAATAATCAAAAACAACAAGCCGAGAGGTGAGAGAAGACATGAGCTGCTGAAGGGGGGAAACGAAGAGCCGCTTGCGGCTTCGCAGGGCCTTGCGAAGCCGCAAGCGGTTGGCGGTCACTTCTCGAACAACCCGTCCGGCACCGGCTCCTCGGCGTTCGTCGGCGGCGGGATGCCGAGCGCCCGCGCCAGGATGGCCGCCGTGGCCTGCGGCCGCACCAGGTCGGTGCGGACCCCCGCCTTGACGCCTGGCCCGTACACCATCAGCGGGACGTGCGTGTCATACGCGTGCGGCGAGCCGTGGGTGGTGCCGGTCAGCCCGTACATGATGTGGTACGGCTTCATCACGACGCCCACGTCCCCCGCGCGGTCGGGGTGAAACGAGCGCCACACCGTCTGCCCCACCGTGTCGTCGCCGGCCACGCCCGCCGTCAGCTGGGTGTGCGTGTACGCCGCCAGGATGCCGGTCTGCTCCGCGAGCCAGGCGGCCAGCGCGGCCTCCACGTCGGCCGGCTTCAGCCCCTTCGCCTTGAGCAGGTCGTGGTTGAGGTACACCCACGGATGAATCGCCTCCTCGACGTAGCGTGTCTTGGCGTCGCCGCCGAACCGGGTGACGAGGAACTCGTTGGCCCGGGCCTTGAGCAGCGCCGCCGGCACCCGCCCCGCGTCCTTGCCCTGGGCGCGGGCCGCCTCCGGTAGGGGACAGACGCCGTGGTCGGCCGTCAGTGCCAGGACGTAGCGCCCCCGGCCGACCCGGGCGTCGAGCGCGTCCAGCAGTTCCTTGATGACGAGGTCGGTACGCAGCGTCACGTCGAGGACTTCCTGGGAGTCCGGCCCCCAAGTGTGGCCGATTGGGTCGTTGCACGAGAAACTGAGACAGAGGAGATCGGGTACGTCATGCCGTCCCAACTCCTCGGCGTCGATGGCCCGCCTGGCCAGCTCCAGCAACAGCTGGTTGCCCTGCGGCGAGTTGTACAGCGCCCCGTAATAGACGCTCTTGAGCTTGTTGGGTCCGCCGTCGAAGGGGTGCGGGAAGGTCACGCCCTGCGCGACGCCCTTGCCCTCGCCGGGGGCGTCGTCCTTGCCGCTGTAGTCTTCGTAATCGAGGTCGGGGCGGAGGCGCGTCCACGCCCCGCCGAACCAGCGGTCGGCCGCCCGCGCGGCATTGTGCTCCGCCACCCAGGGGTGGGCGCGCTCGCGGTACCAGGTCGAGGTGGCGAACAGGCCGCCGTCGGTGTCGAACCAGTAGCAGGCGTCGGGGTGGCGGCCGCCGGGCAGCACGGCGCCGCGGTCCTTGAACGACAGCGACACGACCCGCGCCCGGCCGCCGGTCTCAGCCTTGAGCGCGTCGGCCAGGGTCGGCGCCAGCAGCCGGTCGGGTGCCACGCCGGTGTACTCCTTCGCCCTGCGGGCCCCGCCGGCCGTCTCCTTCGACTCGACTTTGGCCGCGGGCGGGACGCGCTGGTAGCGCTCGGATTCGACGCAGTTCACCTTGGCCCGGGCCGCCCGGTCGTACCACTCGTTGGCGACGATGCCGTGCGTTCGGGGCGAGCAGCCGGTCGCCACCGAGGCGTGGCCGGCGCCGGTCACGGTGTTGGCGTAGGGGTAATGACAGTTTTGAAACCACGCCCCGTCGCGCTCCAGGCGGCGGAAGCCGTCGCGGCCGAACAGCTCGTCCCAGCGCTGCGGGTAGTCGCCGCGGAGCTGGTCGAAGAAGACGAGGACGGCGAGGCGCGGCCGCGACGGCGGCTCGGCGGGGGGGCGGGGAGAGGAGAGGGCAAGCACGACCGGCAGCACGATCAGCCCGACCACCGCGGCCAGGCGCGCGCAGCACTTCAGCATGGCGGGAAGACTCCGGGGGAGGGACGGCGGGGCGGCGACAGGTGGATGGTAGCCGCGCCGCGGCCGGCCGACAAGGAAACGTCGAGTCCGCAGAAGCCCCAAAGACCTTGCCGCCCTATCCGCCGACCTTTACCATCGCAGGGAGCGTACCGGATAGGACCGGCTGCCTTGTCGCACGCCTCACACCGTTCGAGACCCAATCGAGGAATCAGGATGCCTTCCAATTCTCAGATCGAGCACCGCTACAACCGTCTCACCTGGGCCGAGATGAACGAGGCGATCGCCTCCCAGAAGCTGGTCATCTTGCCCACCGCTTCGACCGAACAGCACGGCAAGCACCTGCCGCTGGACGTCGATCTGTTCCTGTGCGAATCGGTCTGTCTGGAGGTCGGCCGCCGGGCCGCCGACCAGGTCCTCGTGCTTCCCCCCATCGCCTACGGGCTGAACCTGCACCACATCGACTTTCCCGGCACCATCCACATCGAGCCGGAAACCTTCATCGCCTTCTGCCTGAACATTACCAAGAGCGTCGCTTACCACGGGTTCCAGAAGATCCTGATCGTCAACGGCCACGGGTCGAACACTCCGCTGATCGACATCGTGGCCCGCAAGACGGTGCTCGAAACCCAGTCGCTCTGCTTCGCGACCGGCTACGCGGCCTTCTTGCTCAAGGCGTTCGAGCCGATCCGCGCGTCGGCCGTGATGGCCCACGCCGACGAGTTCGAGACCTCGCTCTACCTGCACCTGGCCCCGGAGCGCGTGCGGATGGACCTGGCCGTCGAGGACAACGACCGGATGGGCAAGTACGTCAGCAGCGACAGCACGCGGAACTACCCGGTGCGCTTCAACGACTTCTGGGGCCGCTGGACGCAGACGGGCGTTCACGGCGATCCCACCAAGGCCACCGCCGAGAAGGGGCGTCTCCTTTTCGAGGCCGCGGTCACCGGCCTGGTCGATCTGGTCGGCGAGCTGCGCGCCTGGCCCATCGCCGGGCGAAAGGACATGCACCGCCAGCCGGTCCAGGGGGACATTCGCTGGTAAGGCGAGCGGCGGGAATAATACTCCCCTCGCCCCGGTACTCCGGGGAGAGGGGTCGGGGGTTTTGGTCTTCTCCTTTTGCCTTTTGCCTTCTGTATTTTGCCTTCTTCATGGTGACTGAAAAATGCAAAATACAGAATGCAAAAGGCAAAAGGCAAAAGGACCATCTTCCCCTCGCCCCGGAGTACCGGGGCGAGGGGGGAACAGCCCCTTCGCCCTCGGGCAGGGCCGCCCTTGCGATCTCAATTGGCCTTGACGAGGGTGCAGTTGCTGATGAGCAGGTTGCCGTCCTCTTTACGGGGGGCGAAGCGCCCGCGAAGGGTGACCTCCTGGCCGGCTTTCAGGTCCTTGGCGTCCGCCGGGCGCAGGGAAAACTCGATGTACCAGGCCGCATCGGGGGGCGGGTCCAGGACGAACTGCTCGGTGTTGTTCTTGTTCAAGCGGGTGGCGAGCTTGCCCGTGATCTGGACGAATTTGCCCTTGAACTTCGCGTTGGCGGCCGAGTTGTCCTTGGCGAACTCGTCCCAGACTGCCGGGGCCGTCACCTTGACGTCGTGCTGCATGAAGAAGAGAAAATAGGCCCCGCCCCCGACGAGCCCCAGCAGGAGCAGCGCCGCCGCGGCCATGAAGACTTTCCGGGTCGGGAAAGGCCCTCGCTCGGACCTCGTCCGCGCCTGCTCGCGTGCCTTGGCTTTCTCCTTCCCGTCGGCCTCCTGGTCGGCCTGCTTGAACCGCTCGCGCATGGCCGCCCACAGCGCCGCGCGCTCCTGCATCTCGGCGTCGCGCTGCACCTTGGCGACCCGCGCCTCGACCGGCCCGAGCGGGCGCTCGGCCTCCTCTCCCTTCGCGGCGGGCGGGTCCACCGCCTGATCCGCGGCCACTTCGCCGCGCGGCGCCGGCGGGTCGGCCGGCTTCTCTCCCTCGTCGCTCAGCAGGATCCTGTCCGCCGGGGTCAGCTCGATGTCGTCCTCGACCACCACCACCTCGTCAGCAGTCGGTTGCGGCTCCCCCTCGCCCGCCTTCGTCTCTTCCGCCTCGACCGCCGGCATCTCCTGAGTCGCTTTATCCAGACGGCCGACCTGCGTGGTCCGGGCGACGTCGTCCGGCGACGACTTCCGGTCGCGCGGCGGGGCCGACCGCAGGGCCAGGGCCACCTGCTCGCGCCCCGCCAGGGCGGTCACGTTGGTCGGGTCGAGCTGGAGGATGATGGCGTAGTCGGCCAGGGCCAGGTCGTATTCGCCCCGGGCCACGTGGACGGTCGCCTGCTGGGCGCAGTAGGCGGCGGTGTACTGCGGGTCGAGGAGGACCGCCTGGTTGAGGTCGGCCAGGGCGGCCTCGTCGTGGCCCAGCGCCGCCTGGGCCGTGCCGCGGAGGAAGAGAGTGCGGGCGTCATCGGGGTTCAGCCGCAGCGACGCGGCCAGGTCGGCGAGGGCCGCCGCGGGGTCGCCGCGCTTCATGTCGGTCTGGGCGCGCAGCTGGTAAGCCGCGGCGCTCCTGGGATCCAGCTCCAGCGCCCGCCCGAAGTCGGCGACGGCGGCCTCGTAAGCCCCCTGGTCGGCGTGGGCCAGCCCCCGGGCCAGGTAAGCCGCCGCCAGCTGCGGGTCGCGCTCCAGGGCCGCGTCGCAGTCGGCCACGGCCAGGTCGAAGCGCCCCATCCGAGTCCAGGCGGCCGCCCGGTTGAGGTAGGCCGACGCCAGAGCGGGCTCGCGCCGGATCGCCTCGCCGAAATCGGCCAGGGCCTCGTCGAGGCTCCCCCGGGCGGCGTGGACCGAACCGCGGCTGTCGTAAGCGCGGGCGAAGGTCGGGTCGGCCCCGATGACCGCGCTGAAGTCGTCCAGCGCCGCGTCGAGGCGGCCGTGGCGCTGAAGCGTCAGGCCACGCTGGTAGACCAACTCGGGGTTGGCGGGGTTGAGGCGCACCGCCTCGTCGAAGTCGGCCACCGCCAGGAGAAAGTCGCCGCGGTCGCGGTGGGTCAACGCCCGCTCTCGGTAGACACGGAAGCTGTCCCGGTCGATCCGCAAGGCGTGGCGCAGATCGGTCAGGGCCAGGTCGTATTGCCGCTGCCCGCGGTAAGTCGCGGCGCGGTTAAGGTAGGCCACCGCGCTGAGCGGGTCCAGCGACAGGGCGTTGCTGTAGTCGCCGATGGCCCGGTTCACTTTTCCCTTCAACCGGTAGGCGTCGCCCCGCTTGATGTAGAGCAGGGCACACGAGGGGTTGGCCTGGAGGGCGCGCGTGTAGTCGGCAATCGCCTTGTCGAGCCGGCCCCTGCGCACCAGGAGGTCGCCGCGCTTCTCGCGGGCCGAGGGGGCGTCGGGGTCCAGCCGCAGCGCCCGGCTGAAGTCGCGGAGGGCGCCGTCGAGGTTGCCGGCGTCGATGCGAGCCGTCCCGCGGTGGACGTAGGTGGCGGCGCAGTAGCGCTCGATCTTCAAGGAGAGGGTGAAGTCGTCGCTGGCCCCCTCGAAGTGCCCCATCGCCCAGCGGACCAGGCCGCGCTGGCTCAGGATGCGGGCGTTGTCGGGGTCGAGGCGGTGGGCGGCGTTGAAGTCCGCCAGGGCGCGCAGGTAGTCGCCCTTGAGGCGGTACGCCTCCCCGCGGTGGGCGAAGGCGGCGGCCGAAGGGCGCGCCGGGCCGTGCGGCGCGTCGTGGCGCAGGACGCCGGTGAACTCGACGATGGCGCGCTCGTACTCGCCCTGCTGGAGGTGGTAGAGGCCGAGCCGCAGTTGGGCCGTCCCCGCGTCCGCGCTGCCGTCAGCCTGCGCAGCTTCCTCGGCCCCGTTCGCGGAGACGGGGTCGGAGGCGTCGGCGGGTTGGGCCCGGGGGTGTTGCATGGTCGCGCGGTCGGGATCCTGAAGTTTTGGGTTGAGGACAAACGCCGAGAAGCCGCTTGTGGCTTCGCACGTCGGACCTGCGAAGTCGCAATCGGCTGCGGTAACACCGCTCAAGGTAAGTGTAATCATTATGTCAACTTGCCCGTGAACATGATGTGAATGAACCGTGAGCATCCCGCGGGAGTTCGATGAGTTGTTCCGCCGCCGATTTCCCGCCCGGCGGCCGCCCGTAAACTATCGGCCTGCCTCCCAATCTCGCCGCGAGGCCGATTCCATCGCCGGTTCCCAGGAGGACTTCCCTTGCTGCCCGCGTCCACTCCCGCGCCCGGCCGACGACTCGCGGACGGCGTGCTGTTCGCCCTGCTGGTCGCGATCGCCTTCCTGCTGGGTTGCTACGAGTTGGGGGATTCCGACGTCTGGTGGCACCTCCGCGGGGGGGAATGGATCCTCGAGAACGGCCGCGTGCCCGACCTCGACCCGTTCACCTTCGGGTCAGCGGATAAAAAATGGGTCGATATCCACTGGTCTTACGAGGTCGTGCTCGCCCTCGTCTACCGGGCGGGCGGGGCCGGCGCGCTGGTGGTGCTCGGGGCGGCCGTGGGCGCGGCCGCCTTCCTGGCCTGCCTGACGGCGCGGCGGCGCCAGTGGCCCGTCGCCGCCGCGGTCCTCTGCTGGGCGCCGGCCCTGGCGCTGTTCGCCTTTCGCCTCGACCCGCGTCCGGAGATTTTCACTCTTCTCTACATCGGCTTATACCTGGGGGTCCTCTGGCGCCTGCAAGAGCGCCCGAAACTGGCGTGGCTGCTCCCCGCCGTGCAGGTGTTGTGGGTGAACATGCAGGGGCTGTTCGTCTTCGGGCCGATCCTGCTGGGGCTGTTCGTCGCCTCGGAAGCCGCCCGGCTGTCCGGGGCGCGGTGGCGCGGCACCCTGAAGTGGGACGACGGGCGGCGGCGCTGGTGGCTTCATGTCGGGGGGGCGGCCTGCGCCGTCGTCGTCGCTTGCCTGCTCAACCCCTATTGCTTCGACGGCGCCCGCTTCCCCCTCGAGCTGTTACCGAAGGTGGCCGCGGCCGAGGACCCGTATAAACGCTACATCGGCGAGCTACAGAGTCCCCAGGACTTCGTCGAGAAAGGGACGGTCGCCGCCGCGGGGGTGAACTGGTTTTTCCTGGCCTTCTACTTCCTGCTGGCGCTCGTGCCGCTGAGTTTCCTGTTCCCGGCGCTCTGGCGCGCCTGGCGGGCCTCCCGCCCCGGGGACGGCGCGGCCGCCGGCGCCTGGCTCGGCGGGTTGGGCGCCGCGGTCGGGCTGCTGGCCCTGGGGCCCCTGACGATCCTGGGAAGGGGGGCTCCGGACTGGGTCATCGCCGTGGGGAACAACGTCCCGCGCCTCCTGCTGGCGGCAGGCGCCGCACTCGCCTTCAGGATGTGGAAGGGCTCCCCGCAGGCCGCTATCGTTGCCGGCGTGGGGGCGCTGGCCCTGGCCGCGTGGGCGGCGTGGCTGCGGGTGAGCCTCCTGGGCAAGGGGCGCGGACCCTTCGTCGGCCTCGATTCACCGCTTTTCTGGGGGATCGTTGCCGCGGCGGCCGGCCTGGCGGCGGCCGGCCTGGTCCTGCGCTGGGGCGGCAACCTGTTCCGCATCCTCCTGACGGCGGTGTTCGCCTACTTCGGCCTGCAGGCGCTGCAAAACTGGAGCCGCTTCGCCCTGGTGGCCGGTACGGTCCTGGCCTGGAACTTCGGCGAGTGGGCGGCAGCGCTAGCCGCCCTGCGCCGACCGGGGAGTGAGCGGGCCGCCCTCACCTGGGGCCTGCGTGCCGGGTTGGCCGCCGCCCTGGCCCTGTGGCTGGCGGCCCTGGCGTCCGACCGCTACTACGTCCACACCGGCGAGGTGCGTCACTTCGCCTTCCGGGAACAGCCCCTGGAATTCGCCCACGACGCGGTCGCTTTTGCCGGCCGGCCCGGGATGCCCGATCGCGCCCTCGTCTACGGTCTGGGAGCGGCGTCGGTTTACACCTACCACAACGCCCCGCGCCGCAAGCCGTTCCTCGACGCCCGGCTGGAGATGCCCGACCGAGCCACCTTCGAGACCTACGTGAACGTGGAGGCCTGGCTGAGCGAGGGGAAACCGCTCTGGGAGGCGAAGGTCGCCGCGATGGGCGACCCGCTGCTGCTCCTGGAGCACCAGGACCACAACGTCGCCGAGGCCCGTCTCCTCACCCACCCCCGCTGGCGCTGCGTCTACTACGACGCCCTGGCGTCCGTGTTCGTCCGCCGCGACGCCGCCGCCGACTTCCCCACGGTGGACTTCGCCGAACGCCACTTCGGCGCGACGACGGTCCCCTCGGTGCCCGCCGCGCCCGGGGCCGCCGCCCGCGAAGGGAAGGCGCTGTTCTACCTCGCCGCCGCCCTCCCGCGCACGCCCGTGGTGGCCTGGCGCTGGCGCATCCCCATCCTGCTCGCCGCGACGGACCGGGCACGGCTTGCCTTCGACGAGGAGCCCGAACGCCCGGAATCCTGGGTGATGCTCGGCAACTGCTGCTGGTTCCTCGACCCCCACCTGCTCGCGCCGCCGCCCACGCCCACCGACGCCTGGAGGCTGGAGCGAAACCTGTACCTGGCGCAGGCCACCTGGTGTTTCCGGCGCGCCCTGGAGCGGCACCCCGACCACGCCGAGGCCTGGCGCTACCTGGCCCAGTCGTACCAGTTGCGAGGGATGGTCGATTCGCGGGTCGTCGCGGAAGAGCGCTGCGCCCGGAACGACCCGATGGCTGACGAGGCGGAGCGCGAAAGGGCGAGCCACCAGCGCGACGAGCTGGCCAACGAGGCCGGGGCGCCCGCGCCGCCGTCCGCGGGGGAGTTGGCGGGCGCCGTCACGCGCCTGCTGCAGCGCCACCGACCGGAGGCGGCCGCGAGGTTGCTCGACGAGGCGGGGCGGGACGGCCCGGCACAATGGCCCTGGCCGTTCGCCGAGGAAGCGGCCGGACTTTACATGCACCTGGGCCGCCCCGCCGACGCCAGGCGCGTCTGGCGGCAGGCGACCGACTGCCCGTCCGCGGCCGTGCTCGAGTGCCGCCTGGCGGCCACGTTCTGGGTGGAGCGGGACTTCGACGCCGCGACCCGGCACTTCCGCGCGGCGCGGGCTGCGGACCCACGGTTGGCCGAGGCATGCTGGGGGCTGGCGATGCTGCACGCCCAGCTCGGCGAGGCCGACCCGGCCCTGGAGGCATGCCGCGCGGGAAGAGAATTGTCGCTCAACGAACGGCAGCGGCGCGACCTGGAGGCACTGGAACGGTTTGTGCTTTCCCATCAACCCGGCCGATGAGCCCGCGGCACAAGCCCAACGCCAAACGGGGATATATTCTACCTATAAAGAAGATATACACACAAGCC
>DATFNV010000387.1:0-14625 GCA_035266225.1 Gemmataceae bacterium | reverse complement strand
GGGCGCCGAACGGCTCGTCCATGTAGATGACGTCCGGGTTCGCCGCCAGGGCGCGGGCCAGTTCGACCCGCTGCCGCATGCCGCCCGACAGTTCGCGGGGGTATGCCTTCTTGAACCCGCCCAACCCTACCATCTCGACGTAGTGGTCGATGATCTCTTCGCGCTCGGCACGCTGCCGGCGCAGCAAGCCGAAGCCGATGTTGCGCTCGACCGTTAGCCAGGGAAAGACGGCGCTCTCCTGGAAGACGAAGATGCGCCGTGGGTCCGGGCGGCGCACCGGCTCGCCTTCCACCAGTACCTGGCCGGAAGTGGCCTTCTGAAAGCCGGCGACGATGTTGAGGATCGTCGATTTGCCGCAGCCGGACGGGCCCACCAGGCAGAGGAACTCGCCCTCCTCCACCACCAGGTCGATGTGGTCGAGGACGTGGACCGGATCGCCGCCGCGCGTCCCCGGGAAGGTCATGGTCAGGTCCCTGAGGAGCACCGCCGGCCGCGGCCCGGTCGGCCCGGGACACACATCCGCGGCGCCGTCAGGTCCTGCTCCGGGAAGAGAGTTGTGCATGCCAGAGTTCCCTGCTCACTTGGAGGCGTAGCCCCAGCGCACCTCGTCGAGCCGCTCGAACTGGCGGACGAGGAAGTCAAGCACCAGGCCGATGACGCCGATGATGACCATGCCCGCCACCACGAGGTCGTAGCGGCCGGCGCTGCGGGCGTCGAGGATCAGGTAACCCAGGCCGCCGCTCCGCGGGTTGACGACGACCATTTCGGCCGCCACCACCACCAACCAGGCGATGCCCAGGGCGATCCGCAAGCCGGTGAGGATCTGCGGCAGTGTGGCCGGCAGGATGACGTGCCGGAACAGCCCCAGCCGGGTCACCCCGAAGTTCCGGGCCGCGCGCAGGTAATTGACCTGGATGTTTTGCACAGACGCCATGGCCGTCACCGTGATCGGGAAGACACTGGCCAGGAAAATCAGGAACATCGGGGCGGCTTCCGACAGCCCGAACCACAAGATCGACAGCGGGATCCAGGCGATCGGCGAGATGGGCCGGAGCACCTGGATGATCGGGTTGAATGCCTGCGCCGCCCGCGACCACCAGCCCAGGGCCAGGCCGAACGGCACTCCCACCGCCGTGGCCAGCAGGAAGCTCCAGACCACCCGGAACAGCGAGGCGATGACGTACCGGTGCAACACGCCCTGGGTCGCCAGCTCGACCCCGCCCCGAGCGACTTCCAGCGGCGTCGGAAAGACGAGGCTGTGCGTCCACGTCACGGCCAATTGCCAGCCGGCCAGGAGAATGAGGACCACCCCGAGGGGGAGGCCGACCGCTCCGGCCGAGGACGGCAGCCACCGCCGCGCCGGCCCCCGCGGCGCGTCGTCGCGCGACGGCTGGGCGACAGGCACCCGGGGCACGGGTTCTTCAACGGGCGTCATTTGGCCATCTCCCACTGCCACGGTTGCAGGTCCCGCCCTTCCGGCACGAAGGACGGGTCGGCGTAGTCGTCGAAGTGGGCCCTCCCGCCCAGGATGCCGGCCTCCACTCCGTACTTCTCGATCTCCTCGAAGTCCTTGCGCACCAGCCGAAGGTTCGTGTACTTGACCCGGTCCGGCGGCTTGCTCAGGACGTAGCGGATCAGTTTGGGATCCTGGTTGTAGTACCGCTTCTGCGCGGCGATTTCGGCAGCCTGCAGGCGGTGGCTCATGTCCCCATCCTTGTCCTGGTCGATCCAGAGGCCGCTGCGGGCGATGCCGTCCACCAACTTCTGGACCTCCTCGCGGCGCGCCTCGATCACGTCCTCGCGCACGGCCAGGACGCACGAGATGAATTCGGGCCAGACGTCCTTGGTCATGAACAGGACCCGGCCGTAACCGTCCATCTCGGTCTTGGCCATGAGCGGCTCGCCGGCGATGATCGCATCGACCGATTTGCTGGATAGCGCCGCCGGCATCTCGGGCGGCGGCATCTCGACCAGAAGGTTCGGGTCGATCTTCAGGCCGCGCTCCTTGAACACCTTGTACAGGATCAGGTGCTGATTGGAGTACCTGCTGGGGATGGCGATCCGCTTACCCGGGAGGTCCTCGATGCGGCGGATTGCGGACTCCTTGTGGACCATGAGCGTGGTCCCGTCGCGGTGGCCCAGGTAGACGATCTTCACCGGGACGCCCTGCTCGCGCATCTTCATGGTCAGCGGCGCGAGGATGAACGTCGCCTGAAGGTTATTGCTGATGAACGCCTCTTTCAGTTCCGGCCAGCCGTTGAACCGCACGGGTTCATAAGCCCCCTCCCCGCTCATCTGCTCGTCAATGAAGTGGGTGACGGGGCAGGTCAGGTGTCAGGTGACCGGCAGGAAGCCGACCCGAAATTTTTCCTTTGCCTCCTCCTGATTATTGCCGAAGGGCTTGCCGCCCTGGTTGATGAATACCTGCAGGAGGGTGATGCCTCCTACGAGGAGGACGGCCCCGACGAGCAGCAAGCGCTTGACGGTCACAGGGAGACCCTCCCGATCTGAGATGAGGGGGGCAGGCGGGCGAAGCCTGCTCCCCCCGGATCACGCGGGCGCCTTAGCGGCCCATGATCTTCTCCTGGTTGGAGAGGATCTGCCGCTGGTTGCCGAGGATCATCCCCTGGTTCGCCAGGAGGGTGTCCTGGTTGGCGAGGATCGTTCCCTGGTTGGCGACGACCTTGTCGAGCTTGGCCTGGTTGCCCAGGATGCTCTCCTGGTTGGCGACGATCGCCGCCTGGTTGGCCAGCACCTTCGCCAGCTTTTCCTGGTTCGCCAGGATCGTCTTCTGGTTGCCCAGGATCTCCCGCTGGTTCACGATCACCGGGTCGGTTGCCATGTCCAAGACTCCTTGCGCCGTGAGAGGGGAAACAGCCACGGCCTGCACGGCTCAGGCCCGCGGCATCTCCAGTTGTCCTACGCAATGGCCGGAAGGTATCGCAAGGATGGTGCCGCGGGGAGCCGTCACCTGAACAATCCTGTGGTAAAGCACTCGGCCAGGCAAGGGTTTACGACGCGGGACGCCGTGGTTTTCTCTATCAGACGCGATGTCTGACCATATAAAGTCTATTTTATGTCGTAAGTATCGCTGAAAAGACGTCGCACGTCGATACGTGAGCGGCTGCGCCGGCGGGCCCTCTGTCCCCCTGAGACACGTCTCACCGATCCGCCTCGGGTCGGAACCGCACAGGTGCGCGCTGAAACCGCACGCAGGGGGAACGGCGGCGGCTCGGGGTGCCGGCCGATGAGTTGCCCAGTTGCCCATACGGTCCAGTAGCGACGAACGGCGGCCGGGCGGCGTAAGGTGATGCGTCAACGCAGCCTGGCCGGCTGAAAGACGTTCTCGCGCTCCAGCGGCAATTGGAAGGCGTCGGCGACGCGCGTCATGTAATGGCAGCGGCACGCCCACCACACCACGTCCAGCGCCCGCTCCCTCCCAAAGTGGTGTACCAGTCCCTCGAAGTCGTCGTCCGTGACGGACCACGGCTGACGTGCTTGCTTGCGCGCGAAGGCGAAAGCGGCCTGTTCGCCCACCGGAAAGGTGGACCAGTCGCCGCTTGCCAGCCGGCGCGTGCGTTCGGCGACGGCGTCCTGATCGAGGCCCGCGACCGCGAGCAGCATCTCGCAGTGCCCCATTCAGTAGAAGCAGTGCAAGCTGCGCGTCACTACCCAGAACAGGCTCTCCTCAAAAACGCGGTCCTGCTTCGCCTCCTCGCCGAAGGCACGCGTGCAGGCCGACCAGCCGACGGCCAGTTCCGGCTGATAGCCGAGGCAGACGAGACTCCACTTGATGCGCACCGGCCGGCTCGCCGGGTAGCCGTCCGGCAGGCCGCGGCGCACCTCCTCCCACGACGGCACCGCGATGCGCCCCGGTCGCTCGCGCTGCTTGTCCAGGCGCCCCTGCAAGCCCCCGAAGTCGATCGTGTCCCATTCCTCGGCGGCCGGTTTCCCCGGCTTCTTGACGGGGGGCCCATCGGCCACCTTGCGGTGCGGGACCTTGGGGGGGTCGCCGTCGCGGGCGAAGCGCACGTCGAGCGGGGGCAGGGGTCCGCCCTCCTCCACCTCCACCCCCAGCACCAACAGCAGCCGGTCCTGGAAGTTGGCGTAGGCCAGCAGCAGCACCATCGCGACCACCTGCTTCTCGCCGTACAGCTTGATAAGCCGCGCCACCTCCTCGTCAGTGACGGTGTCGGCGGCCACTGTCAGCTTGCGCGCGAACGCCAGGGCCGCCCGTTCCTTCTCCGCCAGCCCGGCCAGGTCGCCGGCCAGCGCCTTGATCGCCGCCTCGTCCACGCCGGCGCGGCGCAGGTCCGCGGCGGCACAAGCCTCGCCGTAGGCGCAGCGGTTGGCGTGGGCCGCGACCCAGCGCATCTTCCCGCGCAGCGGGGCGTCGAGCGGGCTGCGCGCCCGATGCAGGTAGTCCAACTCCAGCATCGCCGCCGTGGTGCGCGGCAGCGCGTCCGCGAGCGCCCGCGCCCACGACGGCAGCGGCTTGTCGCCGTTCTTCTCCGCCGCCGGCAAGCGCTTCCAGGCGTCGGCGTCCTTGATCAGCGGCACACGGGTCCGCGCCGGCGTCACGGGCTCGGCCCCGGGGCAGGGAGCGGCCGCGAGCAGCGCGACCACGACGGACGTCGCAAGAGACAGCCTCATGGGAGAGCACCTCCGAAGGGCGAATAATCCGGATGGGGCGCCGGGGGACGTGGCCTGAGGGCGACGTCCAATGCGGACCCGGTCTGCGGGCGGGGGTCGGAGACAACGGAGGTCTTGTCCGTAGCGCACGCGAGCCGCGTGCCCCTTGACCACAGGGCACGCGAGCCGCGTACACTACGGACAGTCACTTGCCGGTGCCTTCCGCGGCCTTCGCGGGCGCGGTGCCCTTCGAGTGGTCGAGCATCAGCAGCATGGCCAGCGTCTGCTCCATCTCGTCGGGCTTGAAGCCGAACGGGCCGCGGCCGCTCTTGTAGGCCACCTTGCCTTCGCGGTCGATGACGTACAGCCGGGCCGGCATGCCGCTGTAGCCGTGGCCGACGCGGTCGTCCATCTCATCGACGAGCAACGGCATGTTCATTTTCAGCTTGGCGTAGCAGCGCTCGGCCAGCGCGGCGCGGCCGGCGTAGTCGCGCGGCTGGGCGAAGGTGACGCCGTCCTGGTCGTTGGAGCCCATGCGCCAGCCGTCGGTGGGGTGGGCCTCGCGGACGTACACGGCCAGGAACAGCGCGTCGTCCTTGTAGCGCAGGGCCAGGTCATCGACGCGCGGGTAGATGGAACGGAACGGGCCGCAGGTGACGTTGCCGAAAACCAGCACGATCGGCTTCTTACCGACGAGTTCGCCGAGGCGGTATGTCTGCTTGCCGTCGCGCGTCTTCAGGGTGAAGTCCGGGGCCGGGTCGTCGAGCTTGGGGCCCTCGTTCATCGAGCCGATCTCGCCGCGGAACAGGCCGCGCACCAGCATCTCCGGCGTCGGCTCCTGGAACGGGACCGCCTTTCCCGGGGGGCCGGCCATGAGGGCGTCGCGCAGGTTGTCCACGGTGACGTGGTCCTTGCCGCGGGCCGCGTCGTCGAAGAACTTGGTCCACTCCTCGCGCGTCAGCCGCCCGTCGCTCGCCTTGTTGACGCAGCGGAACCAGTAGCTGACGACCCCCGTCTGCATGGCGTAGGGGGTGCGTTCGGACCAGTCGAAGTCGTCGGCGCGCAGCAGGCCGTCCTTGTTGCGGTCCAGACGGGTAAAGAGCCTTTCGGGCCCGAGGAACTTGTCGCGCGGGATGGCGTCGCCCGACTTGAGGCCGTGCTTCTCCGCCAGCCACTTCCAGCCGTAGCGACTCTGACCGGGGTGGAACCAGCCGTCGCCCGGCCCCATCTGTGAGCCCTTGGCGATGGCGATGAGCATCTCGGCCGCCTCGGGCGTCGGCTCGCCCTTGAAGGCCTCCTTGAGCCACTTCGCGGCCCGCGCGGCGTCCTGCGCGGCCTCGGCGTCCGCCTTCGGCTTGGCCGGCGGCTCCGGCGACTGGGCCTTCAGGCCGCCCGCGACCAGGCCCCAGAGGAGCAGGACGGCGAGCCAACGGCAAAGGAGCACGTGACGGGAGTGCATAACTGTTCCTTCCCGGCGGCACGAGACCGCCTCAAGTGATACAAGAGAGAATAATGTCCGAATCACGGGTCGGGTCTGCTGACTTCAAGGGCGTCGGCGACGCGGTTGACGGAGTTGAAGAATGCGGCGATCTGCGCAATCCGCAGGATGCCCACGTCGTCGGAGCCGGCCGGGCGGCCGGGCGGGTGACGCGAGCGTCACTTCAGGAGGGTCTCCTGGTCGGCCTGGATCGCGGCCTGGTTGGACGGCACCCTGCGCAGGTACTTCTGGTTCTCCAGGGTGTGGGGACGACGCGGTGGCAGAACGGTCCCGGCGCGATACGGACCCGGGACGCCGGGGTGCGCGCGGGACGTCATGCCAACTCGCTCAGGCAGCGCGGCGGGTGGAAGATGCTTGACGCGAGAGAGAAGGGAAGCGGCGCGGACGAGTCGGGGAAGCGGGCGCCTTCGCCGGAAGGGACGAAGGGCAGGATCCCGGTCAGCCAGCCCCACTCGGGAGGGACCGGGGGGCTGACCGTCGGCGACGACAGCGGCGGCACCGAGGGGCCGCGCGAGCAATTCGGGCCGTGGCACGGCTTGTGAGGCTTGGCAGGCAGCGGCGACGACATCTCGGCCGCGTGCTGCCCCATCGGACCGATTTCGCCGGAAGGCGGGGTACGCACGACGACGTAATCGCCACAACTCGCGCGGCCGACCGTTGGGGCGCAGGACAGCACCACCAAGAGGGCCACAGCCCCCCCGGCGAGCCGCCACGACCGTGCCGTCAACGCGCGTGTCATCCGAGGTCAAGTCGAGTTGGGGCCCGTAAATCAATAATCGTTACAAATACTATGATACAACACTCATAGTATATGAGCCGGAATGGCCTGAATCGCAGGTAAAACGCAAGGCAAAGATAGTGACAGTGCAATTTCAGTGTAACGATTATTGATTTACAGGCCCTAAACATCGCCATCATGGATCACTGTGATGTAAATGGCGTCGCCCGCCCTGACTCCTCGTTGCCTGAAAACGTTCCCCGCCGCTATGTCCACGGGTTTCCCCTGAGAGCCATGCCGTATCATGTTCATGCGGCCTTGATTCGTCCAAAGGTATGTAAACTCAGCCATCGCTGCCCCCGATCCTCTGGTGCGGCCGCTGCCGAAGGCGCAATGTGCGCTGCGCCTTCAAGCAGCCCATCACACGGCAAGCCATCCGGTTCCGTAGCCTGTCAGTTTCATTCGGGAGCGCACCGGCCTTCCCCCTCCTCCTGCGGCCGGTCCTCCCCGTTCTCCTCCACGCCTCCCATGAGGACTTCGCCTTTCTCGTTGATCGTTCCGTTCGCGATGAGCCGGCGGATCTGCTCCTCCGGCGGCAGCGCGTCGAACGCGGCAAGCGCCCGGATGCTCCGCTCCACGAGTTCTTTCTTAGTCATCTTCTCCGCCTTCTGGTCCGACCAGGAAGACCCGCGAGGCGATGCACGCCTTGTCGCGGACGGCGACCTGGACGTGCGACTGCGCCTTGAACATGGCCCCCTCGTAGACCGGATCACCCTCCTTGAAAGGGCAGCGAACGGTCTGGTAGTAGCCGCCGCCGGGCGTGTCGTTGGCCTTCGTTAAGCGGTCGATGATGAGCCGATCCAACTTCCGGAGCTTGAAGTCTCTGCCGCCATTCCTCGGCAACGTCAAACCGTTGCTCTCGTACACGCTCAGTGTACCCTGGTAGGAGCGCCGCAACAAGTCGGTGAAGGCAGTGTCCGCCAGGTCGAGACAGCGCCCGAGGCGAACCTCCACCGCCACGACGGCACCGTCCGGGCCGTAATGCTCCCGCGCCCACTGCCAGGCGCGTCCGGGCGCCCAGAAGTAGACGCCCTCGCCCAGCCAGTCGTACTCGTTCTGCCTGGCCTTCCAGTCATCGAGGCTGACATGGCCGGCAACCAGGTCACGGGCGAAGTCCCGATGGCAGCCGTGGTAGCCGACGACCGTCCTCGGCAGGACGTGGAGGTGGGGAAACGCCCGGCGGCAAACCCGGCACCAGAGACGGAGGCCGACGAGCCGGCGGGCCAGTCGGTTGAGGAGACGGACGACGAAGAGGCGCGCCGGGCCGCTCGGCTCCCCACCCCAGGCGATGTCACGTCGCCCGCACCAGGGGCACTCCGTTTCCGGCGGCCGCAAAAGGTCGTTCATGGGTCACGCTCATCCGTCGCGAGACGGCGCAAAGTAGCCAAAGGCGTCCTTCATGTTAATCGACAAAAACGGCTGTGAGAGGTTGGTGGCAGCCCCGGCGAGAATCCTTCTTTCAGCCGTCCCATGTAATAAGGGTGTGGGGGGCATCTGTACATGTCCCGCCGTTGTCGGCCGATCCGGCGCACCTGTTGCGATCGGTCTGTATTGACCCTCTTCACCCCCCTTCCTTAGACTGACCATTTGGGGAAGTACACGAGTCCGGTCTGGCCGGACCTACGGACGGCAACATCCGCCGCGGAGGCTTGGGGCACGATGGCCACTGATACGACGACAACGTCCTCGACGCTGGAGGATCTGTGGGACAAGTTCACCGACGGTCTGACCGCCGCCTCGGACGGCGTCTCCCGCTTCCTGACGCGGCTCTTCGGGGCGAGTAACGAGCGCTACGTCCGCAAGCTCGGCTACATCCCCTCCAACGACCCCGCCAGGCCGCCCATCATCACCCCCGGCAGCATCCTCGCGCAGGTCAATGACCTGGAAGAGAAGACGAAGGCCCTGTCCGACGACGAGCTGCGGCAGACGACGCCCCGGCTGCGGGAGAAGCTCAGCCAGGGGGCCACCCTCGACGACCTGCTGCCCGAGGCCTTCGCCGCCTGCCGCGAGGCCGGACGCCGCGCCAAGAACATGCGCCATTTCGACGTGCAGATCCTCGGCGGCGTGGTGCTGCACCGCGGCAACATCGCCGAGATGGTCACCGGCGAAGGCAAGACCCTGGTAGCGACGCTGCCGGCCTTCCTCAACGGCCTGGAGGCCGGGGGCGTCCACATCGTCACCGTCAACGACTACCTGGCCCGCCGCGACTGCGAGTGGATGCTGCCCATCTACCGCGCCGTCGGCCTTAACGCCGGCTACATCCAGAGCGATCAGGACCCCGTCGAGAAGCGCAAGGCCTACGACTGCGACGTCACCTACGGCACCAACAGCGAGTTCGGCTTCGACTACCTGCGCGACAACATGAAGCCCGCCCGCTGGAACGACCCGCATTACCCGCCCTGGATGCAGCAGTGCCAGCGCACCCCGCTCAACTACGCCATCATCGACGAGGTGGACAACATCCTCGTCGATGAGGCGCGCACCCCGCTGATCATCAGCGGCCCGGCCTTCAGCGACGTGCGCCGCTACGGCAAGGCCAACGAGATCGCCGTGCAGTTGGCCGAGCTGCAAAAGCAGAGCCCCGGCCGCTACTTCGAGGTCAAGGAGAAGGAGCACACCTGCCACCTGACCGACGAAGGCATCCGCATGGCCGAGGAGTTGGCCGGTGTCGAGAGCTTCTACACGGCCGGCAACATGGAGTGGCCGCACCTGGTCGATAACGCCCTCAAGGCCCACCACCTCTACCACAAGGACAAGCGCTACGCCGTCATGCGCCACCCGGAATCGGGCGACATGAGCATCATCATCATCGACGAGTTCACCGGCCGTCTGATGATGGGGCGTCAGTGGTCCGACGGGCTGCACCAGGCGGTCGAGGCCAAGCACGCCCGCGAGGGCGTCAAGATCAAGGAGGAGACGCAGACGCTGGCCACGGTGACGATCCAGAACTTCTTCAAGCTGTACAGGAAGCTGGCCGGCATGACCGGCACGGCCATGACCGAGGCCAACGAGTTCTGGAAGATATATCACCTCGAAGTGATCGCCATTCCCACGAACAAGCCGCTCATCCGCGTCAACCACCAGGACGTCATCTTCCGCACGGAGAAGGAGAAGTGGAAGGCGGTGATCGAGGAAGTGGCCGAGGTCAACAAGACGGGCCGGCCGATCCTGATCGGGACGGTGGACGTCGATAAGTCGCTGAAGCTGAGCGAGATGCTCAAGCGGCGCGGGATCAAGCACGAACTGCTCAACGCCCTGCCCGAGCACGCCGCGCGCGAGGCCGAGATCGTGGCCCAGGCGGGGCGGATGCACGCCGTGACCATCTCGACGAACATGGCCGGCCGCGGCACCGACATCATCCTGGGCGGCAACCCCGAGACGTTGGCGTGGGCGCAGCTGAAGAACAAGTACGCGACGCGCCTCGACGTGCCCGCGGAGGAGTGGCAGGCGGTGGTCGAGGATATCGCGGCCGAGACGCGCGAGGTGCGCGAGATCGGCTTCTGCGGCAACATGCGCGAGGAGGGGCGCAAGGTGGCCGAGATGGGCGGCATGCACATCGTCGGCACCGAGCGGCACGAGGCGCGGCGCATCGACAACCAGCTCCGCGGCCGGGCCGGCCGCCAGGGCGACCCCGGCTCGTCGCGTTTCTACCTGTCGCTGCAAGACGACCTGATGCGCATCTTCGCCGGCGAGTGGGTGGCGAACATGCTCACGCGCCTGGGCATGGAGGAAGACCAGGCCATCGAGAGCGGCATGGTGTCGCGGCGCGTCGAGGCGGCCCAGAAGAAGGTCGAGGAGCGCAACTTCGACATCCGCAAGAACCTGCTGGAGTACGACGAGGTGATGGACCAGCAGCGGAAGAGCGTGTACGGCTTCCGCCAGGAGGTCCTCGAGGGGGCCAACTGCAAACTGCGCATCCTGGCCATGATCGACGGCCAGATCGAGTTGGCGGTGGGTCGCTTCACCGACGAGGACTACGGCCCGGCCTCGTTCGCCGAGTTCGCGGCCGGCCGGCTGGGCGTGGAGTTCGACGCGGCGGCCTTCGTGCGCAGCAGCTTCGAGGAGGCGGACAAGACCGCCCACAACAAGGCGGTCCGGCAAATCCAGACGCAGGTGCAGGAGGCGCTTGAGGAGAACCTCGGCGCCGACGACCCCAAGGAGTGGAACTGGAAGGCGCTGTCGGACGCCGTCAACAAGCGCTGGGGCCTGAAGACGACCGATCGGCAGTTCCGCCAGATGGGCAAGGACAACCTGTCCACCTGGATCATCGCCGAGGCCGAGACGGCGGTGGCCGCGGTCGATCTGTCGCCGGGGGCCACGTTCCTCGAGCCGACGTGGAACCTGAAGTCGCTGTGCGATTGGGCGCGGGCGAAGTTCGGCTTGAAGCTGGAGCCGGGCGGGTTGGCCGGCAAGAGCGAGGCCGACCTGCGGGCGCTGCTGCACGAGCAGGTCATGGCCCTGTACCGGCAGAAGGAGATCGAGTTCCCGGTGAAGGTGGGCATGGCCCGCTTCATGGCGGAGCGCGCGGGCACGCAGCAGGCCGGCGGCCAGCGCTACGACCGCGAGGGGCTCTACCACTGGGCACGGCAGCGCTTCCCGGGCGTCGCCGACCTGATCAACGAGGAGGCGTTCCGCACCGAGTCGCGCGCCCGCCTGCAGCAGGTCCTGCTCGAGGCGAGCCGCAAGGCCTACCCGCAAGTGAATGAGGAGGCAATCAACGCCAAGGTCGAGGATGCCTTCAGCGGCACCAAGACGTCCGAGGCCGAGGACGCCAAGGAGTTGGCCGAGTGGGCCCGCTCGGCGCTCGGCGTGGACGTGACCGAGGCGGACCTGACCGGCGTGACGCCCGAGCAGGCGCGCTCGCTCCTGTGGAACGCCTTCGACGCCCGCTACCGTCCGGAGATGCGGACGATGGAGCGGAGCCTGGCGCTGTCGCAGCTGGACCAGTCGTGGAAGAATCACCTGTACACGATGGACCACCTGCGTTCCTCGATCGGCCTGCGCGGCATGGGGCAGATGGACCCGAAGATCGAGTACAAGCGCGAGGGCATGCAGGAGTTCAAGAGCATGTGGGAGGGCGTCCACGACAAGGTGACGGACAGCGTCTTCCGCATGGAGGAGGCCGACGACTTCCAGGAGTCGGCGGTGTGGACGATCTCGTCGGCGCGACACGACTCGGCCCCGCGTTCGATGGCCGCGGGGCAGGACGGCATGACGACCAACGCCGCCGGCGACAAGAAGCCGGAACCGATCCGCAACCGCGGCGACAAGGTCGGCCGCAACGACCCGTGCCCGTGCGGCAGCGGCAAGAAGTACAAGAACTGCCACATGCGAGCCACCGGATGACGGAGGGCCGCTTGCGGCTTCGCAATCGTTCCTGCGAAGCCGCAAGCGGCCCGGCCGCGCTGGTCCCTCCCAGATTCCTCGGACAGGATGTCCCCCATGCCGTTCTTCCTGAACGCGCTCTACCTCGCGGTCCTCGTCGTCCTTTCCCCCTGGCTCGTCTGCAAAGCGCTGACGACCGGCAAATATCGCCGTGGGATGTGGCGCAAGTTGACCGGCGCCGCCTTCGCGCGCCCCGGCGACGCCCCGTGCGCGTGGTTCCACGGCGTCAGCGTCGGCGAGGTCCACCTCCTGCGCTCGGTGATCGCGGCGTTCCGCCGGCGCCATCCGGAGTGGCAGTGCGTGGTGTCCACCACGACCGACACCGGGTTCGACGAGGCCCGCAAGCACTTCGCCGACCTGCCGGTCTTCTTCTGGCCGTTGGACTTCTCGTGGGCGGTGCGGCGCGCCCTGCGGCGGGTCCGGCCGTCGCTCGTGGTCCTTGCCGAAGGAGAAATGTGGCCGAACTTCCTCCTTGCCGCCGAGCGCTGGCGGGTGCCGGTCGCGGTCATCAACGCCCGCATGAGCCCGCGCAGCTTCGGCCGCTACCGGCGCCTGGGCGGGCTGACCCGGCGCCTGCTGGCGAAGATCGAGCTGTTCGCGGCCCAGACGCCGGAATACGCCACCCACCTGCGCCTCCTCGGCGCGGCGCCCGAGCGGGTCCACGTCACCGGTTCGGTGAAGTACGACGGCACGAGCGCCGACCGCGGCAACCCGAAGACGCAGGAGCTGCGCCGCCTGCTCGGCGTCGGGGCGGACGATCTCGTCCTCATCGCCGGCAGCACGCAGGAACCCGAGGAGGAGATCGCCCTCGGCATCTTTCGCCGGCTGCGCGAGGAATTTCCCCGCCTGCGCCTCCTCGTCGTGCCGCGACAGAAGGAGCGCTTCGACGAGGTGGCGGCACTGCTGAAGCGCTCCGGCGAGCCGTTCGTGCGCCGCAGCGAATTGGCCGCTTGCGGCTTAGCGAGAACAGGTGCGAAGCCCGTCGTCCTCGTGGATACGATCGGCGAGCTGGGCGCGGTCTGGGGCCTGGCGGACGTGGCCTTCGTCGGCGGCAGCCTCGACGGCAAGCGCGGCGGGCAAAACATGATCGAGCCGGCGGCCTACGCGGCGGCGGTGCTGTTCGGGCCGCACGTCTGGAACTTCCGCGACGCGGCGGCGCGGTTGACCGCCGCCGGCGGAGCGCTCCAGGTAGCGGACGCCGCGGCACTGGAGGCCGCGGTGCGCCGGCTGCTGGCCGATGGGGCGGAGCGGGCGCAAATGGGGGCCGCGGCGCGCTACTTCGTCAAGGAGCAACAGGGAGCCACCGAGCGAACGCTGGCCCTGCTGGACCGTCTGCTTGCCCAGGCGCGAGCCAGAGCGGCGTGAGCCGCGGCGTTGGTCATTTTGGTGAACTGATCTCGATCTTGAACCGCGGAGATGTCACCACGACGTCACCGGGCCGGATCAGCCCAAACCCGCCGTCCCGACTCCCCGGTACCACATGCGCACCCCCCCCCACCGTGAGGTCGTTGAAGTACCACCCGGATTGTCCGTTGGGTACCATTGTACTCAGCCAGTGATCCTTGGTCGCCTCAAAGCACAAGACGTTGTCGCCGTCCCGAACGAAGACCCGGGGCAGCCGCAGCTTCAGGCTCTTCGTTGCCACCTCGACAAGCCCTTCGCCGTCCTGATTGACGTAATGGAACCTCACCGGCTCGTCCGGCAAGTCGAGAGTGATGGCGCCCTTTGGGAGCTTGGCCGCGGGTCGAGGCGGAGCCTCTCCGTCCCCCGCGCCCTTCTCCGGTGATTCCCTGGGGGGGGTTCGGCTGGTGCCCCTGACGGCCCTCTCGGCGGCCGGACGACGGAACGCGACCAGGCCATTCGCGAGCGGACCGACATACTGCCAGCCCTCTGCTGTCAGGACATTCAGCTTGTTGGTCCCCTCATTCTCGCCGGTATCAAAGGAAACGGCCTTGAATTCCCATTCCGGAGAACTGGGCTTGCGTTGTGCCGGCGACGGTTGTTGCGCGAGGACCAGAAACAGGAACGCGGCGAGAATAGTCACAGCGGTGATCACTTGGCGCTTCATGCGATCCTCCTGTTGCGCTGCTTCACGAATCCAGGCGAGGTTTCTGATTCCCCTTATCCATGACGCAAGACCCCGCGTCAAGTTTTATTCTTGCCGCGGCAGCCCTCGGTGCGTTATACCCACCGCCGCTCAGCGACGGCAGGACGACGGTAAATGTGCTACCGCTGCCGACCTGCGACTCCAACTCGATGCGCCCGCCAAGCGATTGCACCAACTCTTTGACCACCGTCAGCCCCAGGCCGACCCCCGGCGTGTGTTTCCGCT
>DATFNV010000386.1:0-10748 GCA_035266225.1 Gemmataceae bacterium | reverse complement strand
CGTGGACCAGCGTCGCGGTGTGGATCATCTCGACGACGGCGCCGAGGACGTGGTGCGCCGGCACGACCCGGCCGGAGGCGCGGGCCGCCAGCAGCAGCAGGGCGGGGCGAAGGCGCTTGCCGCGGTAGTGGCGGACGTGATCGACCAGGGTGGCGATGCGCTGGTAACGGCTCTTGAGGGTGCGGGCGAGGAGCGCTTCGACTTCGAGCAGGTCGGCCTTGATGGGGGCGTACAGGTCGGGTGCGGCGGGCGTAATCAGCAGCTGGCTCATGGCGCGGAACCCTCCCGCCGCAGAAAACTTCTGAACTTTCAATTTGCCTTGAATCCTACGTGGAGGCGGGGGAGGCGTCAACCGGCGGCGGCTAGCCGCTTGCGGCTTCGCAGGTCGTGCGAAGTCGCAAGCGGCTAGTCGTCGCGCCGGAAGGTGCCGCTGCGGCCCCCGCTCTTCTCCTCCAACCGCACGCGCTCGACGGTCATAACACGATCGACCGCCTTGCACATGTCGTAGACGGTCAGGGCGGCGACGCTGACGGCGGTCAGCGCCTCCATCTCGACGCCGGTGCGGCCGAAGACGCGCACCGTCGCCTCGATACGCAGCAGCTCGTCGCCCTCGAAGGTGAAATCGACCGTGGCGGAGGTGATAGGTAGGGGGTGGCACAGGGGGATGAGTTCGCCGGTGCGCTTGGCGGCCATGATGCCGGCGAGGCGCGCGACCTCGAGGACGTCGCCCTTGGCGAGGGCGCGGTCGCGGATGAGGGCGGCGGTGGCGGGGGCCATGCGGACCAGCGCGCTGGCGCGGGCCAGACGGTGCGTCTCGGGCTTGTCGCTGGTGTCCACCATGCGGCTGGCGCCGCGCTCGTCGAAGTGGGTGAGTTCGGTCATCGCTCGGGGCCTCGCGGGTTGAAGATCGGGTTATTGTACGTGCGGCCAGAGGGGCCGGAAGGGCGCGGCGGATTACCGACCCCGGATCGAAGCCCTGGAAGAGCGCTGCGTCCCTGGGCACCCGGAGCCTGATGATCGGCGGCACCCCCACCGGCTACACCGTCATCACCGTTCCGGCGGCCGCCTACGCCTCACTGGCGCCCGGCAAGTCGCTCAGGATCGAGTTGGTGTTCGACGTGACGGTAAGGCTCGGCTACCAGGTGCAGACGTTCGAGGATGTGGGCTTTTGACGGGCGGCTTCGAGGGAGGTGTTCGTTTAGCGGCGGCTCGCAGAGCCGCGCGGCTCTGCGAGCCGCCGCTAAACTCAGTAGCGCGGCACGGACGGGTCGATCTCGCACGACCAGGCGTCGATGCCGCCGGCCAGCGACGCCACGTTCGCGACGCCGGTCTGCTCCAGGAAGGCCGCCGCGCGCAGGCTGCGCATGCCGTGGTGGCAGTAGACGACCACCAGCGCCCCGGCCGGCGGCGCCACCTCGGCCGTCCGCGCCGGCAGTTCGTTCAGCGGGATCAGGACGCTGTTGGGCAGCGCCGCCACCTGGTACTCCGACGGCTGACGCACGTCGAGCAGGTAGACCGCTTCGCCCGCGCGCAACTTCGCCGCCAGGTCCGGCGGCGCGATTTGCGTAACCATTGGGCCTCCATCGCTAAGCCGCAAGCGGCTATTCTTGGAGCAGCAAGTCCACGTCTTCCAGCACCCACGCCGCCTTGAAGAAACTCAGGTTATAGATCTCGCGAATGCGCCCCTTCTTGTCCACCAGGAAGACGCGCGACGGGTGGTCGAGCTGTCCGTTGGCCGCCGGCTTCGCCCACATGCCCCAGTCGGCCATCACCTTGCCGACTCGCTCCCGGTCGCCGGTCAGGAAGGTCCAGTTGGCCGACTCGGCGTCGTACAGGTCCATGTACTTGCGCAGCACCTCCGGCGTGTCGCGGCCCGGGTCGAGCGTGATCGATAGCAGCCGCACGCGGTCGTCTTTGGGCAGTTTGCGCCCCTTGAGCGCCGTCTGCACCTGTCCCATGCGGTGCGTCGTCGCCGGGCAGCTGCCGTTGCAGGTGGTGAAGACGAAGCTGACCAGGCACACCTGGCCCTTCAGGTTGGACAGCTTCAGCGTGCCGCCGTCCTGCGTGGTCAGGGTGAAGTCGGGCGCTTGCTGGATGACGGCCAGGCGCGAGGCCGCCGCGGGGTCGGCGCCCGGCAGCGCGGCCAGCGCGAGAATCGCGGCGGTGAACATGGGTGCCTCCTCCGGGCGGTCAGACGGTGTCCGGATCGACGCCGAGGGCGCGGAGGCGTTCCGCCATCGCGGCAACCCGTTCGTCGCTGGTCGGCAGCAGGTTGCCCTTCGCGTCCCACCAGCGGAGCCACGGCAGCTCCATGTTGCGATAGCGCCCCTGCCAGATGCCCAACTCCACGCCGAGCCGCTCGATGGGAAAGTGCCCGCGCTCGTTGGGCTGCATCCGACGGTAGCGCCCTTCCTTCAACTCGTAAACCTCGACGCGGGCGTGCTCGACCTCGTAGATGGCATAATAGGGCGCGCGCACGCCACGCTCGTAGACCCAGAACTTGCCGGTGAGGCGTGTCCGGTCGCGCTCCTCTGAGCCGTCGCCGGACACGAACTCGATCAAGATCAGCGGAGTTTCGATTTCTTGCCACAGGACGTACGAGCGCCGCACCTCGCCGTCGAGCAATGGCGGAACGTCCGGCACCAGGAACCAGTCCGGCGCCTTGCAGCCTTCCAGCGGCGGTGTCGTTACGCGCCAGTAGATGCCACAATCCTGGCCGATGGCGTATTGCCCATCGGGGAACGCGCCTGCCAGGACCGGAGTGATGGAATCGGTAAGCAGAATGCTCTGCGGATGTTCCTGGAAGTTCTGCACGATGGATCCATCCGTTTCCGGGAGTTGCTTGTGGTCCGGCAGCGGTGTACTGAGGGGCGGCAGCGGCGTGGTCAGGGTCGTCATACGCACCTCTCTTCCCGGGCGAACGCGAAGCCGCAAGCGGCTTCAGTATAGCAGCATATCGTGCCCGCGCGCCGGCCCGGTCTTGAACTTCGTCAGATCGACGTTGAAGAACGGGTCCATCTTGATGCCGTCCGGACCGACGTGCGCCAGCCGCACCCAGAAGTTCTCCGAGCGGTCCAGCGTACTCAACAGCGAATTGGTGATGTACATCCGCTTGCCGTCGCCGGTGACGTGCATCATGTTCGGCTGCACGCCAGGGTGGACGGTGCTGGTCAGCTTCGGCTTTTTCAGGTCGCTCACGTCCCACTGCTGGATCTCGTTGCCGCCGAAGCAGCTGACGTACAGGAAGCGGTCGTCCGGCGACTGGCGCAGGTCGGCCGGCAGCTTGCCCGTCTCGCACAGCTTGCGCGCCTCGTACTTGCCGTCCGCCGTCCCCTCCCACAGCCAGATCGAATCGTCGAGGGCGCAGTTGGTAAAGCCGTGGTTGCCCTTCTCCTTGAGCGACCAGCGGCACTCCAGCGGGGCGCCGCCGGTCGTCAGCTTCTGCAACACCTTGCGCTCGCGGAAGTCCCAGACGAGCAGTTCCTTGCCGAAGTCCTTCAGGTCCATCTTGGCGAACGGCTTCTTGTAGTTGCGCAGCGGCGTGAAGCTCGACGTGACCATGCGATTCCGGTCCGGCTTGATGGCCACGTCGTAGCCGTAAGGGGCGTCGTCCGGCATCGGCAGGGTGCGGACGTACTTGCCCTCGTTGGTGAACTCGGCCAGGCCGGCCGGCAGCCCGCCGTCCTTGCCGGCGAGGAACGAGACCAGCATCCGCCCCGGGATGGCGTACGGCGAGTGCGGTCCGCTCAGGCCGGCCTTCTCCGGCACGTCGTCCAGCACCTTCACCAATTTCGGCTTCGCCGGGTCGTCGGCCACGTTGATGATGAAGATCTTGCTGGAGAACAGGCTGCAGCCCCAGACGTGCGTGCGGTCGTCGGTGAAGCCGAAGTGGTGCGTCTCGTTGCCCGACGAGCCGAGGTCGAGCCGGTGGATCAGGGTGCCGTAGGTCTTCGACTCCGGCTGCACGTCGATGACGGCCAGGAAGTCGTCGTCCTTGGCGTCGGCATCGACGCAGAAGACGTACAGGATCTTCTCGGGGCGGTCGAGGCGCTTGACGTACGGCGACAGGCAGGTTTCGGCCGAGGCGGGGACGAAGGCGAGCAGGGCGCCGAGCAGGCCGAGGGCCGCAGCGAATCGCAGCATCGTGACCTCCGGGGGAGCGAGCGGTTGCGGGGGGGGGGGCGGATCCTCCGAGTCAGATTACCCGGGCGACGCGGCGAGAGCAACCGCCGCCTGCCGCTTGCGGCTTCGCAGGGCGGCCTGTACCGTGGCGTGAAGGAGGATCCCGTGGGAGAGATGCCAGGCGGTTTGCGACGGCACTTCGGCCTGCTTCAGGCGACGGCCCTGAACGTCACCATGGTCGTCGGCGCCGGGGTGTTCGTCATCATCCCGCCGATGCTCGGCGTGCTGCCGGGGCCGTACGCCCTGCTCGGCTGGCTCGGGGCCGGTGCGCTGATCCTGGTGGACGGCCTCGTCTGGGGCGAGTTGGGCGCGGCGCTGCCGGGCTCCGGCGGGTCGTACCTCTACCTGCTGGAGTGCTACGGCCGCGAGCGCTGGGGCCGGCTGATGGCCTTTCTGTTCATCTGGCAGTTCCTCCTCAGCGGGCCACTGGAGATCGGCTCCGGACTGATCGCCATGTCCACCCTGATCTCGCTCAGCGGATGCCGAGTTCCTTGCGGATCTCCGCCTTCAGGTACTCGATTTCCGGGGCCGTGGGCATCCCGTCTTTCCGCCAAATGATCTGCCCCTTGTCGTTGATGAGGACGAGGGTCGGGAAGGCGTTGACGGCGAAGTCGCGCCGCACCGGACAGTTATTGCCATAGCCCATCAAGATACGGTACTTGATGCCCAGGTCGTGGACAGAGGTTTCCACCGTCCGCACCTGCGCCGCGTAGGTGGGTTCTTGCTCGTAGGCGATGCCGACGACCTCCAGCCCCAGTCGGCCGTACACCTCATTCAGATCATTCAGATGCTGCTTGATCGTCAGGCGGCAGGGGACGCACCACGACCCCCAGAAGTCAAGGAGCATCAGCCTGGTACCGGGGAGGCGGCTGCGCTTGTATTCCCACGGCTGCCCGTCGAGGCCGGCCAGGGTGAAGTTGGAGAGCTGCTTGCCGCGCAGGTCGCAGGACACCATCGGCGCCACGCCCACCGGAGAACGCGGCGGGCCCGACAGGGGCACCAGACCACCCGAAGGAGAAGCCGGCGGCGGGGGCGGCGGCGGGGCCGGCGGCGGCGGCACGACCCGCGGCCCAAACGGGTTGGGAAGGTTGGCCGCCGGAGACTCCCGCGAGCCACCCCGGTTGGGCCCCGCGAAGTGCTCCGGCTGGATGGGCGTCGTCGATCCGGAGGCGGGTCCGGTGGGGGGGATCGGCACCGGTTGCCCGATGACCGCGGAGGGCCCCTGGTCCGGATAAGGGATGCCCGCCGGCGGGATCGGCACCGGTTGGCCGATCGTCGGCCGCGATCCCGTGTCGGCGCCGCCGGGGATGGCCGGCAGACGATTCTGGCTGACCTGGATGATGACGCCCCGTGTAGCCGGCGCGCGTACCGTCATCTCGCCGCCCTGTTTGACGTCGCCCTCCTTTGTCACGGCCACGAGGCGGTACGTCTGGCCCGGCCGCAGGTGATCGAAAGTAAAGTACCCATCCTGGGGGGTTTCGACGTGCTGGGCGATGGGGGCGCCGTTACCGTCGGCCGGGGGGACGATCCAGACGTCGGCCGGCGGAGTGCGGTCGAAGTAATCGAGGACTCGGCCGGTGACGACACCGCTCACTTCCCCGGCGGGGGCGGCGGGCGGTGCCGCGGGCGGCGGGTTGTCGCGCCGGCCAGCCGGGGCCGAGCGCTCGTCCGGCCCCGCTTTCGGCGCAGCGGTTTTCTTGCCGAGACTGCTACAGCCGCTCAGTGCCAGGCAAAGCGCCAGCAAACCCATGCAGGCCACGACGCGCACGGCTTGGCCCTCGCTCGATCGTGTCCAGACAGGCCGGGTGACTGATGGGCGTCGTGCCGCACGGCCCCCACGGGCCGCCAGAGCCTCCGCAATCACGGACACGGAATACCGCCGGATGCTATGCGAGTCTTACCGCCGTTCCCCGGCAGGTCAAGGCGGACTGGCGGCCGGCGCCCCGTCCGTCGGGGGACTGGGGCAAGGTGCGCCGGCATAACCGGCAGAGTTTGACGCCCCTGGCCTTGCCGCTTGCGGCTTCGCAGGCCGTGCGAAGCCGCAAGCGGCCAGTGCGAAACCTCGCTTGTCCCACGGCGGCGAACCCGCTATAGGCGCCGTTCTTGACGGGCCTCATGCGGTGGGCTATCGTGAGAAGCGCGGCGGTGGACCGTGAAGAGGCACCCTGACGCGAGCAACCCGATGACCCATGCCGAACTCGAAGGTTTCCGTCAACAACTGCTAGACTTGCGCAGCCGCCTGCGGGGCGACGTGTCGCACCTGACCAGTGAGGCGCTGCACAAGACGGGTGGGGAGGCGAGCGGCAACCTGTCGAACACGCCGATCCACATGGCCGACCTCGGCACCGACAACTTCGAGCAGGAGTTCACGCTCGGCCTGATCCAGAACGAGGAGCAGGCGCTGGACGAGATCGCCGGGGCGTTGGACCGGCTGGACCAGCAGGCGTTCGGCCGCTGCGAGGAATGCCAGAAGGAGATCCCCCGGGCGCGCTTGCAGGCGCTGCCGTACACCCGTCACTGCGTCGAATGTGCGAGGAAGCTCCAACAAAGCGCGTGAGGAGCCGATGGCGGAACGATCCTATCGAAAGCTGTTCTGGGGCCTGGCGGTGGTCGGGCTGGTGCTGGACCAGGTGTCGAAGTACGGCGTCTTCCGCTGGCTGTACAACGGCGGCCAGGGGGACCAGCGCGAGGTGGTGCCCAGCGCCTTTGAGCTGCTGGCCCGCTTCACGCGCGAGTCGGGCAGTGGCCCGCTGCGCACCTGGGGCGGCGACCTGATGCCGGAGGTGAACCACGGGGCGCTGTTCGGCTTTTTGGGCCAGCACGTCGCCCTGGCCAACGCCCTGTTCGCGGTCATCAGTTTGGCGGCGGCCGGGGCCATCGCCTGGTGGTCGTCGCGGCCGTCGGCCCGCCACGAGCGCGGCCTGTCGGCGGCGCTGGGCCTGATCCTGGCCGGCACGCTCGGCAACCTGTTCGACCGCCTGGTCTTCGGCGGCGTGCGCGACTTCATGCACCTGCACTACCAGTCGTTCGACTGGCCGGTGTTCAACCTCGCCGACTGCTGCCTGGTGTGCGGGGCGTTCCTGCTGTTGGCGCAGGCGTTCTTCGGCAAGTCGGCCGCCGAGTCGCCCGCCACCCCCACCCGAAAAGAGATGGCGGAAGTGCGTTGACCTGAGGAGACAATCGCGACGGGCCGCTTGCAGCTTCGCAGGGTGTGCGAAGCCGCAAGCGGCCCGTGTGCGTATTTGTAGAGGCATCTTCGATCCCACGGACCAACCATCGAGACGAGCAGCAATGGCATCATTTCGCATCGCAGTGATCGGCGGCGACGGCATCGGGCCGGAAGTCATCGACCAGGCCATCCGCGTGGCCGACGCCGCCGCCCAGCACGACGGCGCCTCGCTCGCCTGGAACCGCCTCCCCTGGAACACGCAGTATTACAAGCAGCACGGCCGCATGATGCCCGAGGACGGCTGGGACACGCTGCGCCAGCACGACGCCATCTTCCTCGGCGCCATCGGCAGCCCCGAGGTGCCCGACCACATCACCATCCACGGCGTCTTGCTGCCGATGCGGCGCCGCTTCGACCAGTACGTCAACCTGCGGCCGGCCTACCTGTTCGAGGGGGTGCCGACGCCGCTGCGCGACAAGGCGCCCGGCTCGATCGACATGCTCGTCTTCCGCGAGAACACCGAGGGCGAGTACGCCCCCATCGGCGGCCGCCTCTACGAGGGGACGCCGCACGAGGTCGCCATCCAGACCAACACCTTCACGCGCCGCGGCTGCGAGCGCATCATGCGCGCCGCCTTCGAGGCGGCCCACAAGCGACCGCGCAGGAAGCTCACGTCGATCACCAAGTCCAACGCCATGCAGTTCGGCATGGTCCTGTGGGACGAGGTGTTCCGGGACGTGAAGAAGGACTACCCCGACGTGCAAACCAACTCGCTCCTGGTCGATGCCGCGGCGATGGACTTCGTGCGCAAGCCGGAGGTGTTCGACGTGGTGGTGGCGAGCAACCTGTTCGGCGACATCCTGACCGACCTGAGCGCCATCGTGACGGGAAGCATGGGTCTGGCGGCCAGTGCCAACATCAATCCGGAGCGGGCATACCCGAGCATGTTCGAGCCGGTCCACGGGTCGGCGCCGGACATCGCCGGCAAGGGGATCGCCAACCCGCTGGCGGCCATCCTGTCGGCGGGGATGCTGCTCGACTTCCTGGGGCTGGCGAAGAGCGCGGCGGCAGTGAAGGGCGGGGTGGCGGCGTACCTGAAGGGGAATCGGCCCAAGCCGCCGGACCTGGGCGGGCATGCGAAGACGGTCGAGGTGACCGACGGCGTGCTGGCGGCGATGGGATAACTCTGTCCTTTGCATCCCCCGGGACGGCTGGTATTCTGGAGGAAGCCGCGTGCCGCAACGAGACTCACCACTCTTGCTGGAAACACGGGGCAGGTGGCGAATCCCGAACGAACTGCGCCCCGAACGGCCGATGATTGCCCTGGCCGAGTCGATTCGCATTCTCGGCGATGCCTTCCCCGATGCCCGGCTGCGGTCGATCACGGCGACCTACAACTGCATGGGTCTGGTGGTCGCGAGTCGCAGGACATGGGTGGACCCCGAACACCTGATCCGCATTCTTCGGGAGGACGGCTTTCGGCGGTTGGGCAGTGCAGCGGAAGCCGAGCCAGGCGACGTCGTTGCTTACCACGACCCGGATGGAGAAATTTGCCATGTCGGGATCGTCGTGCAAAAGAACCTCGCTCTTCCCAGCACTCCGACGGATCCCCTGAAGGTACTCAGCAAGTGGGGCGCCGACGGCGAGTACCTACACGACATGTCGCGGGTGCCTTATCTACTCGGCGTGGCGGCCGAGTTCTGGACTGATCGGAGGGGCGTATGACATCCCTGGACGAGCTATTCAACGGCATCGAGAGTCACCGCTTCTCGGCGCTGGTGAACGTGGCGAGCAACCTCAAGACGTTCTTGCGGGCGCTTGATGCGCAGCCGGAGATTCGACAGCTGGCCGTGGCGATGTCGTCTCCAGAAGTACGAGCGTCCGTCCTTGTGCGGGTCACCGAGTTGGCGGGGAAAGACTTCGACCCGGACTATGAGAATCCCTGGGATTCCGCCCTGGCTGCCTACCTCTGGCTCCTGAGCCGGACCGACGCCGAGGGGGCCGCCCTTGCCGCGGCCCGGATCGGGACGTGTTCCCGGTGCTGGTGGGCGAATAAAGTGGCGGAAAGGATACCGTCCGTCATGGCAGCGCCGACGAACGGACCCGCGGCCGGACCGAGCGCAGGCGCGACCACGTCGGCGAAGATGGGGTGAGAGTCAAATCGAGTGCGCCTGACCGGCACGGTCGGACGCGGTCACAGTTCTTCTTCGACAGGGGCTCCGCATGAGAGAGTCCACCGCACGTCGAGCGATCGTCGCCGAAGGAGCGCGGCGCATGCTCCTGACCGTCGGGCGCGAGTACCTGGGTCCGCCGGACGCCGCCGCACAAGCCACGCTCGACGCCATCACCGATGCCGAGCAACTGAACACGTTGGGCAAACGGCTGCTGGACGTCGCGAGTTGGGAAGAGTTGCTGTCGGGTCGTGCGCCGCGGCGGGGCACCGGACGTGGCGGTGCCGCCCCCGGGCGCGCCGCCGCGACGGCAAACGCGAGCCCGGAGTGGTGGATCAAGGAGTCGCTGATCTATCGCCACCTCGTCGCCGAAGGGTACGAGGTGGGCCGACTCCAGGAAGCACGGCGACTTATCCTCCTCCTGGGACACGAGTTCTTCGGCACTCCGGACGCTGCAACGCCAGCGGTCATAAACGCCATCGCCGACATCGAGCCCCTAGAGCGGATGGGCCGACACTTGCTGAAGGCCGGCGACTGGCGCGACCTGCCGGGAATGACCCTCTTGCGCCTCCGCCACAGGCGGCGACACGAAACCGACGGCTCGCGATCCGGGCTTATCGACCACCAACCCAACTCTCTGTGGGAAGACTCGTCTACCTACCGACAAATGCGCGAACAGGGAGGCGGCGAGGGCGCCGAGCGAGGACGACTCGACGAGGCGCGACGTTTCGTCCTCCTGCTGGGCCGCCAGTGTTTCGGCGCCCCGGACGTGGACGTGCGCACGCAGCTCGACATCATCGATCACCTAGAGGATTTGGAGCAGAAGGCGCTGCGCCTTCCGGAACTGAGTAGCTGGCGAGAGGTGCTGAGGATGACCGCCCCCGCTGGTAGTAGTCGCTCGACTGAGGAGCCACGAGATTTAACGAGGTAATCAGGCCGTTACGAAGTCCTCGCCCTCAGGCGACAGACGACGCGAAAGCCGATTGTGTCAGCGACACTCCGCGCCCATCCCCACCGCTTTACAGGGCCTTGAACGGACCTGTACGGGTGTTGAACACGCAGCAGAGGCCGGTTTTCCTCGGGGTATTCTGCTGACGGTTGCCCGCCCGCGTACATGAGCGGGGCGTTTCGCCGGGCCGCCTCCTCCGCATTGGCCGAACGACAGTTAAACCGTTTCCCCACAGGATGTTACGTCGAAATCCGGTGGGGATGGGCGCGGAGTGTCG
>DATFNV010000385.1:0-14392 GCA_035266225.1 Gemmataceae bacterium | reverse complement strand
CGCGGTAGTGGGTGTTGAGGTGATCGCCCTCATCACGGACCATGACAAGCTTGCCGGCCTGGTAGGTGGTGACCAGCAGCGACGCGCCGATCTGCCGCAACAGCGCGGGGAAGTTCGGCGTGTGGACAGCCCGCAGCGGCGGCGGGTCCTCCGTCCTGGGGCGGCCCGGGTCCGGCGTCAGGCTGGCGGGGGCACTTCGCGTAGCCATGCAACACTTCGGAAGAGCGCAGGAAATCACGAACCCAGAACGTACGAACGGTACGCACGAGGAGCGCTAGCGGGTGAAACGGGTCACCGAATGCTGTGTCGTTGCTGTCTGAGAGGGCGACGTTGCCTATCAATCGTTAGTTTTCGCATCGACCTCCTTCCAGAACTGGGCGGCCTTGCGGTCAAGGTCGAGACTCACCTTGGCTCGATCACCCCGCCGTCCCATTCGATCTTGCACTTCGGCAAGGTCTTCTTCAGCTCGTCGATTCCCGCAGCGGTGACCTTCGTCTTTTGCACCAAGAGTTCCGTCAGGTTCTTGCAGTCCTTGAAGTGGGTCAGGCCTGCGTCGCTCACCCGCGTGCCGTCCAGGTGGACGTGCGTCAGGTTCTTGCAGTCCTTGAGGTGGGCCAAGCCCGCGTCGCTTATCGGCATATCGCCCAGCGACAGGCCCGTCAGGTTCTTGCAGTCCTTGAAGTGGGCCAGGGCCGCGTCGCTCACCCGCGTGTGGGCCAGGCACAGGAACGTCAGGTCCTTGCAGCCCTTGAAGTGGGCCACCCCCGCGTCGGTCACTTTCGCCCAGTTCAGGTCGAGGAACCTCAGGTCCTTGCAGTCCTTGAAGTAAGCCAGCCCCGCGTCGCTCACCTGCGTGCCGAGTAGCTGGAGTTCCGTCAGGTCCTTGCAGTCCTTGAAGTGGACCAACCCCGCGTCGCCCACCTGCGTGCCCCACAGGTTGAGGGAGGTCAGGTCCTTGCAGTCCTTGAAATTGGCCATCCCCGCGTCGCTCACCTGCGTGTCCATCAGGTTGAGGAAGGTCAGGTTTTTGCAGCCCTTGAAGTTGGCCAGGTCCGCGTCGCTCACCTGCCTTTTCGAGGACAAATCGCCCCACGTCAGCCGGAACGACTCACGGGGTAGGTCGGCGGCTGCCCTGATCTCCTGGCCCTGCCCGTTGACCTTGACCGTCCCGCCGATGAAAAGCACATACTCGGCAGCACGGCGGTCGGGATTCTTGGTTTGCGCGCCTGAGCTCTTCTCCTTGGCGGCCTTCGTGTCAGACGCCAACGCCTCCTGGGTGACCCGCACGACCTGCCGGCCGTTTTTCGTGACGGTGATCAGTTCCCGACTCACCAGTTTGCCGGCCTTGCTGGCCTCGACCGTGTAGCTCCCGGGCTTCAGGCGGATTTCCTTGGCGCCCGCTCCCGTGATGACGAGTTCCGACCCGTCGATCTTGACGCTGACTCCGGGGTCATCGACTTCGACGACCAACGTGCCCTCCGGGGAGAACAGGCGAATGACCGTGCCGCGAAAATCGCTGACGCCGGTCGCTTCCGTGAAACCGAGGCCTCCCAGGAGCATCAGGAGCATGGCCGCGGCGGCTGCCCAGCGCCCGGTGCGGAAACGCGGCCGGCGATTAGGCGCGGTTTCTGGGATTTCCTGGGGCGGCGGCATCTTCTCCACCGCCGCCGGCAGGACAACCGGGAGCCTCGGGACATTCCCTGGACGCTGCGGTTCGGCCAGGTGTCGGGCGAGCAGGTCGGCCACCTCCTGTGCCGACGCAAACCGATCGGCCGGCTTCTTGGCGTGCAGCCGGGCGATGATCTCGCAGAGCCACTGCGGCACCTCGGGGATGATCTCCGGGATCGGACGCGGCGTATCCTCGACCACCCGCTTGAGGACCGCGAGCGTGCAACTCGCCCGGAACGGCGGCCGCCCGGAACACATCGTGTAGAGCACGCTGCCGAGGCTGAACAGGTCGGCCCGATGGTCGAGCGTTTCGCCGCGCGCCTGTTCCGGGGCCATGAACAGCGGCGTCCCCGCGACCATCCCGGATTGGGTCAAACTGGCGTCGTCGGCCGCACGGGCCAGTCCGAAGTCGGTGATCTTGACGCACGCGTGCGGACCGGCCTCGATCAGGATGTTTGCCGGCTTGATGTCCCGGTGAATCAGGCCCGTGCCGTGGGCGGCAGCCAGCCCCTCGGCGATCTGCCGGCCGATCTGCACTACCTCCACCGTCTCCAAAGGGCCCGTCCGATCAAGCCGTTGCTGGAGAGTTTCTCCGGGGATGAACTCCATCACCAGGTACGGCAGCGGTTGCTCCTCGACCGCATGCACCTGGACGACGTTCTCGTGCCGAACCTTGGCGGACGACCGGGCCTCGCGCAGGAACCGTTTGCGGGCGGGCGAAGTCGCGGCTATCTGCGGGGCCAGCACCTTGACCGCGACCACGCGCTGCAGCGCCTCGTCGTAGGCGCGGAACACGATGCCGAAGCCGCCCTGGCCGAGGACTTCGAGGACCTCGTAGTGTCCGATCCGGCCGAGGGAATCCGGCCGGCGGGGCGGGGCAAGGAACTCGAGGCCGTCGTCAGCCGCGTTCGCGTGGCCGTCTGGGGTCGCCACGCTGTCCACCTCCTCGGTTGGCAACAAGTTCGGCTCCGGTGGATTGACGGCCGGGTTGGCGAGGAAGCTGCCGGCCGTGTCATGCGACAAGAGCAGGGCCTCGACCCGGGCCCGCCGTGCCGGGTCGCCGCGGCAAACACCGTCCAGGTACTGGGCACGGGCCGCCGGGTCGGGGAGGTCGAGCACGGCCAGGAAGATCTCACGTTCGCTCATCGTCAGGCCCTCGGGAGGACGCGCAGGCGTTGCGGCCGGCCGGTTCCGGGTGTCTTTGGGGAGGCGTCCTACGAACAATGCGACGCCGCGCCGAAATCACGCCAGATTTATTTTTCCGCTTGCGGATCGGCCGCTGTGTCAGCCAGTTCCCGGTGCAGCCACGCCCGGGCGAACGCCCAAACCCGGTCCGCGGTGCGCGGCGAGATTCCCAGGGCCAGGGCCGCCTCCGCGACGGAAAGCCCGGTGAAGTGGCGGAGTTCGACCAGCTTCGCCGCTTGCGGGTCCTCGGCTGCCAGCCGAGTGAGGGCGGCGTCCAGGGCGACGAGGTCGTGGCGGACGTCCGGGGCGGTGGGTCGAGCGGCGTCCAGGGCGATGCGCTGCCGGTTCCCGCCGTGCTTCTCGCGCTGCTTCCGGCGGGCGGCCTCCACCAAGATACGCCGCATGGCCTCAGCCGCGGCAGCGAAGAAGTGGCCGCGGTTGTCCCAGCGGGCGGCGTCGGCCGGTCCGACGAGCCGCAGATACGCCTCGTGAACGAGGGCGGTCGCGTTCAGGGTGTTGCCGGGGGCTTCTTCGGCCATCCGGGCGGCCGCCAGTTTCCGCAACTCCTCGTACACCAACGGCAGCAACTGCCCGGCGGCGTGGGCGTCGCCCTGTGCCAGGTCCGACAGAATGCGCGTGACTTCGTTCATCGACGCGCTCCGGAAGGCACGAGCCCGGTGCAGAAAGCTGCGACGGCCATGCTCTGGCCGGTTTGGGGATGGTATCGCTCTCTTTCGCGTCGAACCGGTTGAGCGGCCCGGTCGATTCCCTCGCACGGAGACTGCCGATGAGTATACCAGCCGCCTGGACAGAAATCCTCGATTTCTTCGGCACGCCCCTCGTCATCGAGTCGTCCCAGGGCCAACTGTCCAGCGACGCCGGATTGCTCCCCATCCGCCAGTTCGACCAGCGCGTTGGGCGCACCGGGCCCACGGCCGGCAGCCGCGCGGCGAAGGCTTTGCATCATCCGGGCTAAACGTCGGTTTTGCAACGGCGATGGGATAAAGGCGCAAGTCTTCAGCAGCCGAAGGCCCTGGACCCGACAGAACAATCCCCACGACTTACCTTCCGACCCCCCGGCACCGGTTCGGGGGTGAGCGTGCCGTCGAGCAGCGCCTGGACCCGCTCTTCAATGGTGCGGGTCAAAGCCGGGGCCGCACCCGGCCTGGCGCGGGCGGGATCGACCGCCACAGGTGGCCCGAAGGTCAGGAGGGCCGCGCAGGCGGCGCGTGCGGCGGCCACGGGTACGCCGAGGAGGTCCTCCTCCAGGTGATCGAGCGTTGCCGCCACGCGCTCCCGGTCGGCCTGCCCCGACCGGGAATCGGCGCCGTAGCAGAACACTTGCAGGACGGAGAATAGGTCGTCGAGATGGTCTTGCGACTGGCGTCGGCGCGGGTCATCCGGGCTCAGTCGGTCCCGCCGTTCTACGACCTGTCGTCGCAGCCGGTGGACCCGCTTCGGGACCGTGGCGTCGCGCGGTCCCAAACCGTAGTCCCACTCGAGCCGGCCCAGGATGTCCGCGGCCAGGGAGTCGATGCGCTCCCGGAGAGCGCCCGATCCCGTGGCGCCCAGGTGCTCGAGTTCTTTCAGCGCCACGGCGGCCTCCGTCAAGCGCTCGACGCGCTGCCCCGACGTCCTGGTTCGTTCGGGTCGCCAGCGAAATGTCCGCTCGAGGCGGTCGAGGAGCCGCTCGAGCTTCGGCGTCGGATCCTCGAGGTAGCGGTAAGTGAGGCTCGCGGGCAGGCAGATAATCGTCCGCTGTCCTCGGGCGGCGGTCAGCGCCACGCTGGCCGCTCCTTCGTGGAACGGCATCACGCGGCCCTTGAGGCGGTAGATGTCCCCTTCGGGGAAGATCACCAGGGGATTCGGTTGCCTGCGGAGGATATCCACCGCCTGGCGAAATGCGCGAACGTCTGCCCCATCACGATCGACGCTGAAGCAGCCGTGCTGGCGGAGCAGCAGCCGCCGCAGGGGGCCAGCCGCGCCGAAGACCTGCCAGGCCGTCATGAAGTAGAACGGCAGCCGCGCCTGGTCCGACGCCTCCAACAACACGAAAGGGTCGGCGTAGGAGAAGTGATTGGGCGTAATGAGAACGCCGTGGCCGGCCGCCAGGGCCTGGCGGAGATGTTCCTGACCCCGCACCTCGACCCGGTGGAGCTTGAACTGCCAGCGCTGCCAGAAGCGACGCACGGGTCTCAGGAGGCGCACCCAAAGGGGCCGGAGTCGAGGGGGCCACCAGCGGCGCGGCGCGCGGACCAGGAGGAGGCGGTGCATCCATTCACCTGAAGGTCGCGGACCAGTTAATCCGCCCGCATTCTACCCGGGGACCCCGACGCCGACATAGCCCACCTTCGCTCCGCGCCCATTGCACCCATCCGCCGACGCTCGTCTCACGTCTGTAAGACAAGAAGGCTTGTTCCCCGCGCCTGGGGTGCGCCCGCTCCGAACCCAAGTCTCTGATCTCGTAGAGGAGTGACTGCACATGGTAACACGGTGCTGGCTCCTGGCCCTCGCACTGGGCCTGGGAGCGCTGGTGGCGGCGCCCGCCGCGGAGGCCCGCAAGGCCGACGCCGAGCGCATCGCCAAACTCGTCAAGCAACTCGGCAGCGACAGCCGCGAGGACGTCGAGAAGGCGACCAAGGAACTGGAGGAGATTGGGGCGCCCGCCCTGGGGGCGCTGCGCGAGGCGGCCAAGGACGGCGACGGCGACGTGAAGTCGCGCGCCGAGGCCCTCGTCAAGAAGGTCGAGACGAAGGCCGCCGCCGACAAGCTCCTTGCGCCGACCAAGGTGAAGTTGGTCTTCAAGGAGACGCCGCTGGCCGACGCCATCGCCGAGTTCAACAAGAAGAGCGGCTACACCATCGTGCTCCACGACCCCCACAAGAAGCTCAAGGAGCGAACGGTCACGCTCGACACGGGTGAAGTCACGTTCTGGGAGGCGTTCGACAAGTTCTGTGAGAAGGCCGACCTCGTCGAGGGGACGATGCAGGGCCCCGGGGGCGGCCTGGCGCCGCCGCCGGACCAGCGGGTCCCGGTGAAACCCCCGTCGCCCGAAAAGAAGGAGCCGCCGGGTCGGACGACTCCGCCGCGCGAGAAGAAGGAAGACGGCGAGAAGGATGAGGCCCCGGCGGCCAGGCCGGCACCCGTCCAGGTCGGCGGCTTCGGCGGCGGTCCCGGGGGTGGCTTCGCGCCCGGCTTTATGCCCATCGCCGGTTTCCTGCCGCAGGGGACCATCGTCGTCGTGGACGGCAAACCGAAGAGCGTGCCGACCTGCTACGCAGGCGCCGTCCGCATCCGCGCCCTGAAGGAAGGCCCCAACTTTGGCTTCGGCGGCCCGTTCGCGCCGCCCGGCGGACCAGCCGCCAAGGACGACCTCGCCCTGGTCTGGCTCGAGGTGCGGGCCGAGCCGAAGGTTCAGCTGCAATTCCTGCAGTCGGTCGCCGTCGAGAAGGCCACCGACGACAAGGACCAGAAGTTGGAGATGGCGAAGCCGCCCGCCGGGGCCCCCCCGGGCTTCGGCCCCGGCGGCGGGCCCGCCCCCGGCCCTCGGCCCGCGTTTGCCCCGCTCGGCGGCGGCTTCGGTGGTGGCTTCGGCGGCTTCGGGATGGGTGGCTTCGGCGACACCCAGCATTACCCCGTGCCGCTGAAGAAGGGCGAGAAGGAGGCCAAGGCGCTGAAGGAGTTTGCCGGCACGATCAAGGCCCATGTGCTGACCCCGGCCGAGCCGCTCATCACCGCGGACAAGATCACCAAGGCCGCCGGCGAAACCTTCAAGGGCAAGGATGGCGGTCAGATCAAGGTCACCGACGTGAAGGAGGACGACGGCAAGATCACCATCAAGTTCGAGCTGGAGATGCCCAAGGACGTGATTACCCCGACCACGGGCCCCATTGGCATCCCCGGCGGTGTGCCGCCGATCAAGGGCCTGCCGCTGCCGCTGCCGCGCGAAAAGCCCGCACGGCCGGACGGCGCCAACCCCTTCTTCCAGGCACCCGCACCCCCCGCCCCGGCAGAGCAGCCCCCGGTTCCGTTCCCCCCGGGCGGCGCGCCCCCCGGCCTCGGCTTCCCGGGGTTCGCCGGCTTCCCCGCCCCGGGCGTCACCCTCGTCGATGACAAGGGCAAGACCATCCCGCAGACCGGCGGCGCCCCGCCGAAGGGTCAGTTCACCCCGGGCAAGCCGCCGATCGTGGAGTTCACGCAGGAGTACAAGCTCGACAAGGACCAGAAGCCGGCGAAGCTCGTCTTCTCCGGCAGCAAGATGGCGACCGTCGAGATTCCCTTCTCGTTCAAGGACGTGCCGCTGAAGTAAGCGAGTTAACGGATCAGGGATCAGGGGGACGACCCCCTGGTCCCTGGTCCCTGCCGAAGTGGCGCGTGTTCAGGTACACTTCCAGGCCGGTCTCGGGCGGCGGGCAGAGCGCGGCGCCGATGGCGGCGGCCGCCCCCTCTGCTTCCGCGGCGCTGGCGAACGCGGCGGGGCGGTACGGCTGTCCCGGCCGGCGCTCGCAGGCGACCAGGGGAAAGGCCCCGACCTCGGCCTGCACCCAGTAGCCGGCGCCGTCGGCCGCGTAGGCCGCATCGACCTTTCCCGGGCCGCCGGCCGCCCAGCGCTGCAGGGCCCGCAGTATTCCCTCGGCCATCGCCTGCCCCTCCTCCGGCTCCAGGTGCAGGAACGGCGTCCCAGCGTCGCCGCCCACGCCGCTGCGCACCAGGAGCAGGTCCCACGGCACCCGCCGCGGCCGCAGGATCAGCACGGTACGCGGGCCCGGCGGCAGCAGGATGCCCAGCGCACCCGGGCCGGCCTCGCGTGCCTCCACGCGGCGAAGTGACATTGGCACTCTCCCTTATGCCGCTTGCGGCTTAGCGTTCGCTTCACCCCGGTGAAGCGAACGCTAAGCCGCAAGCGGCCCGAATCACACCGTCAGCATCCGGTCGCGGGCCGCGATGTCCCACGTCTGGGTGACCCGGCCGTCCTCGACGACGTGGGCGCGCTGGTGCATGGCGACCGTCGGGCAGACGTGCGTCGGCACGGCGTAGACCTCGTCGCCGGGGGCGAAGTGCTCCGCGGCCGGCGTCTCGACGACGAAGTGTTCCTCGTTCTGCAGGATCGGCTGGTAGTCGGGGACGTTGAGCAGCACGCAGCGTTTGCCGGCCGGCGGGTCGCTGGCCACCGCCTTGTAGCCCAGGTCGAGCGTGATCCGCGTCGGCGTCGGCCGGCTGATGACGCGCGTCAGCAGCAGGGCCGCACGCTGGAAGCCGGCGAGGTCGGCGAAACGCGAGCCGTAGCCGTCGTCGTGCAGGAAACAGGTGCCGGGGGCGCACTCCAACCCGGGCACGTCCAGGCGGGCGTAGACGGTGAACGTCGGCGTGCCGCCCGCGACGACACACGGCACGGGCAGCCCCTTTTTCTCGACGGCCTGCCGCAGCGCCAGCACCGGCTCCAGGCCGGCCAGCGCCGCCGCCTGCCGCTCGTGGATGCTCTCCTGATGGTTGTGCCCGTCGTAGACGTGGAAGCCGCCGGGGCGCAGGCCGGGCAGGCGGGCGAACGACTCGTACAATGCCGCCGCGGCCGGGCCGGGCGCGATGCCGGTGCGGTGCTGGCCCACGTCGAGGTCGATCAGCACGTCCACGGCCGTCTCGGCGGCGGCCAGCGCCGCGGAGAGTTGCCTGGCAGCAGCGGGGTGGTCGGCGAGGACGGAGAAGCGACAGCCGGGATACTTGCGGATCAGGCGGGCCAGCCGGCCACAATTCGGGCCGACCATGTTGTAAGCGAGAAGCACGTCCGGCGCCCCGGCCTGGGCGAGCATTTCCGCCTCGGCGATGGTGGCGCACTTGTGCTTGCTGATGCCGGCGTCGAGTTCCATGCGGGCGATCTCGCGCGTCTTGTGCGTCTTGACGTGCGGCCGCAGACGCGCCGGGCCGCCGGCGATCTCGACGGCCCGCGCGATGTTCTGGCGGATGAGGTCCTTGTAAAAGACCAGCGCCGGCGTGAAGACGGCGGAGGTGTCGCGGATGACGTAGTGCGGGTTCATGAAGAGGGTCTCGGGGTCACACGTCGATAAAGACTTCTTCGACGGGGCAGGTGAAACCGGGTAGTACGTCCTCCCCGCTCAACTGCCCGCCGGCGCCGACCCAGGCGGCGACTCCACCCGGGCGCAGGACGAGGACGGTTCGGCTCTTCGGATAGACGACCCAGACGAGTCGGACGCCGACGCCCAGCCACTCCATCGCCTTGGCCATCACATCATCGGCGTTGTCGTTGTGCGAGATGACTTCGATGACGAAATCGGGAGGGATAGTAACCCACCCATCGGGGACGATGTCGTCGGGCAAACGCCCGCGCCCGATGAACGAAACGTCCGGCTTCCGCACGCGGGGCCTGTTGGGCCACAGTTCGTATCCTGCCCCGTCCCCGATGATGACGAAGCCGAGGGAATGTTTGCGGACGAACAGACGGATGGGGGCAGCGAGGTTCAACTCGACGACGCCTGCTTTGGCACCCATAGGCTTCTCCACCAACCGGCCGTCCAGCAGTTCGTACCCCGGCTCGCACTGCAGCAGGTCTTCAGGGGTGTAGTGGTCCTGGACCAATGGCGCATTCATCGGCAAGCCTCCTCTGATCGTGGGCACTCTGTCGGCCAGTATACTCGCATCGCGGCCGGGATGTAGTCCCAAACTCGCCCCTTGCACTTGCTGCCACCCGCAGTACGATCATACGCGCCCTCACCACGGAGCCCGCCATGCTCACCCGCCGAGTCGCCGCCCTCGCCGCCTGCCTCCTCGCCTTCCCCTGCCTCGCCGCCGACCCCGCCCCGGACACCACGCGCGGCGACAAAATGCTCGACGCCTACTTCCGCCGGCAGACAAAGGAGATCGCCGACGCCTGCCTCGCCGACGTGAAGACCAGGGGCGATTGGGAGAAGAAGCGCCCCGAGCTGCGGCGGCAGTTCCTCGACATGATGGGCCTCTGGCCGCTGCCCGCGCGCACCCCCCTCAAGCCCGTCATCACCGGGACGGTCGATTCCGAGCTTATCACCATCGAGAAGCTGCACTTCCAGTCGGTCCCCGGCCTGTACGTCACCGCCAACCTCTACGTCCCGAAAAAGGCGAAGTTCCCCGCGCCGGCGGTGCTCTACGTCTGCGGCCACGGCCCGGCCATCGTGGACAAGGTCTCCTACGGCAACAAGGTCACCTACCAGCATCACCCCGCCTGGCTGGCGGAGCACGGCTACGTCTGCCTCATCCTGGACACGCTGGACCTGGGCGAATTGCAGGGGGAGCATCACGGCACGCATAACAAGGGCATGTGGTGGTGGCAGACGCTCGGCTACACGCCGGCCGGCGTCGAGTTGTGGAACGCCATCCGCGCCCTCGATTACCTGGAGACGCGCAAGGAGGTCGATGCGAAGCGACTCGGCGTCACCGGGCGCAGCGGCGGCGGGGCGACGAGCTGGTGGGTCGGCGCCGCCGACGAGCGCGTCAAGTGCATCGTCCCCATGGCCGGCATCGGCGACCTGCGGGCCCACGTCGTCGAGGGCGTCGCCGACCGCTACAGGAAGGGCGTCATCACCGGCCACTGCGACTGCATGTACTTCGTCAACACCTACCGCTGGGACTTCGCGATGGTGGCGGCACTGTGCGCCCCGCGGCCGCTGATGCTCGGCAACAGCGACGCCGACGACATCTTCCCCGTCCCCGGCTACCGCCGCCTTTACGACAAGGCCAACCGCGTTTACGACCTTTATGGGGCCGCGGACCGGTTCGTCCTCCTGGAAACGAAAGGGCCGCACAAGGACACGCCGGAGCTGCGCCGCGGAGCCTTCGCCTGGCTCAACAAGTGGTTGAAGGACGACACGGGCGATGTGACGGAGCGCGAATACCCGCGGCTCGAGCCGCAGAAGCTGAAGGTGTTCGACAGGGCCCCCGCCGATGCGATCAACGCCACGGTCCACGAGAGGTTCATCAAGCCGGCCGTCATCGAGCCGCCGCAGGACCCGGAGAAGGTGCGCGACTGGTGGAAGGGCAAGAGCGAGGAACTGAAAAAGGACCTGCTGGCGAAGTGCTTCCACGGCTGGCCGGACAAGGCGCCGCCGCTCGGGGTGAAGCCGGCCGACGACGTGAAGAGCGACGGCCTGCGCCTGCGGGCGTTCGATTTCACCAGCGAGGAGGCAATCAACTTGCGCCTGTGGCTGCTCACCGCGGAGAAAGTGGAGAAGCCGAGTCTCGTGGTGCTGACCGCGGTGGACGAGGCAGGCTGGGCGCACTGGACCGGCGAACTCGGGCCGGCGTTTCAGGACGTCCTCCAACTCGCCGCGGCGCCGAAGCTGGACGGCACGAAGTTCGCACAGACGAGGAAGGTGCTGGAGGCCAACAAGTGGGCCTTCGCCACGGTCGCGCCGCGCGGCGTCGGCCCGACGTGTTACGCCGAGGTGGGTCAGCCGGCGGACAACCACGTCAAGCGCCGCTTCGCCCTGCTCGGCCAGACGCTGGACGGGCAGCGCGTCTGGGACGTACGCCGCGGCCTGGCCGTGCTGCGCGGCGTGGACGAACTAAAGGGGGCCCCGCTGTGGCTGCAAGGCAAGGGCGACATGGCCGGCATCGTCCTCTACGCGGGCATCTTCGAGCCGGACGTGGCCCGGTTGGACCTGTGGCGGCTGCCGCCGTCGCACCGCCAGGGGCCGACCTTCCTCAACGTGCGCCGCGTCCTCGACACGCCGCAGGCGCTGGCCCTGGTCTTCCCGCGCAAGGTGATCCTCTACGAGAAAGACGAGGGGGCGGCGAAGTCGTGGGAGGGGGCGTCACAGCTGGAAAAGATCCTTGGGGGCGGTTCGCTGAAAATCCGCACGGTCGCCGACTGAGGCCGCGAAAACATTATAGAATGCCCCGGTTGTCCTGAGTGCCGGCACCCCCCGGCTCGGACGCGGGTTAAAACATCGTTCCCCCTCACCTACGGAGATTCATCATGGCGGACGAAACGAAAACCTCGGCGGGCGAGGCCCAGCAAGCGGCACAGCCGGCCCAGGCGCAGGCGCCGCAGTTCACCGTGGACGCGGCCGGCCTGCTGAGTACCTACACCAACTGGTATCGCGTGACCGGAACCCCGGAGGAACTGGTCATCGACTTCGGCCTCAACCCGCAGATGGGGCAGGCGCCGAGCGAGCCGATCAAGTTGAGCACGCGCCTGGTGATGAACTTCTACACCGCCAAGCGGCTGCTCAACGCCCTCCAGTTCGCCGTGCAGCGGCACGAGAGCTTTTTCGGCGTGGTCGAAGTCGATGTGCAGAAGCGCGTCCGCGGCTTCCCGCAGACCGGCATCCGCCCGATGGGACAGTAAGTTCCCCGCCGCTTGCGGCTTCGCACGGCATGCGAAGCCGCAAGCGGCTAGGAGTGATGCGTCAGGCTGTGCGGCACCTCCAGGCCGTGCGCTTCCATGAGCGCCGCGTTGCCGAGCACCTCGCGCACCGGCCCGTCGGCCATTACCTTGCCGCCGTCGAGCACGACGGCCCGGCCGCACGTCTGCAGGATCATCTCCAGGTCGTGCGAGGCGATCAGCTTGGCAACCGGCAATCCGTTGATGAGCCGGATCAGCTCGCGCCGGCCGCGCGGGTCGAGGTACATCGACGGCTCGTCCAGCAGCAGCACTCCCGGCCGCATGGCCAGCACACCGGCCAGGGCCACGCGCCGCTTCTCGCCGCCGGACAGGTGAAATGGCACGCGCTCCTCGAAGCCGCTCAGGCCGACGCGCGCCAGCGCCTCGGTCACGCGCTGGCGCACCTCGTCGGGCGGCAGCCCCAGGTTGAGTGGGCCGAAGGCCACGTCGTCGAGGACGGTCGTGTTGAAGAGCTGGTCGTCACTGTTCTGAAAGACGATGCCGACGTGCTCGGGCAAGCGGCGGCGCTGCGCCGGGTCGGCCGGGTCGAGGCCCAGCAGCGTCATGCAGCCGCGCCGCGCCGGCAGCACGCCGCTGAGGCACAGGAAGAGCGTCGTCTTGCCCGCCCCGTTCGGCCCGACCAGGCCGACGCTCTCCCCCGCCGCCAACTCCAGCGAGGCGCCGTCGAGCGCCGTCGGCCCGTTGGGGTAGGCGTAGGTCAGCCCGCTGACTCGCACGGCAATTTCGGACATCGCTGGTCGGGATGAGCGGCGATCACCCCTTGCTCGCCTCCGTGACGATCTCTTCCGTCATTTGCATGTCCGTGTAGACGTTCTGCACGTCGTCGTGGTCGTTGATCGCCTCCATCAGGCGCAGGATCCTCACGCCCATCTCCGGGTCCACGTCGCGCGGCGACTTCGGCACCTGGCTGATCTCGGCCATCGTCGTCGTCAGGTGGTTCTTCTCCAGCGCCTCCTTCACCTGTCCGAAGGCGGCCGGGTCGCAGATGATCTCGAAGGTGTCGCCGGCGCCGCGCTTCAGGTCATCGGCCCCGGCGTCGAGACCGATGCCCATGAGCATGTCCTCGTCCACGCCGGCGGCGGGGACGAGGAAGATACCCTTGCGCTCGAACAGGTAGCCGACGCTGCCGGCGCTGCCCATCTTGCCGCCGGCACGCTCAAAGACCTTGCGGATCTCGCCATTGGTGCGGTTGCGGTTGTCGGTCAGCACGTCCACGAGGACAGCGACGCCGCCGGGGCCGATACCCTCGTAGGTCAGTTCCTCGAACTGCTGGCCTTCGACCTCGCCGGTGCCGCGCTTGATGGCCCGCTCGATGTTGTCCTTGGGCATGGACACGGCGCGGGCCTTGTCGATGGCGTAGCGCAGTTTCAGGTTCATGGTGGGGTCGCCGCCGCCGTGACGGGCCGCGATGATGATGGCCCGGCTCAGCTTGCTCCACATCTTGCCGCGCTTGGCGTCGGTGGCCCCCTTCTTGTGCTTGATCGTTGCCCAGTGCGAATGGCCTGACATGGCTTCTCCTCAGTTGCTGTGGCCCTTGTGTCCGTTTCGCGCTGCTGTTGACAGTTCGCCAACCGTAAACGGAAGGCAGCCACTACTTCCGCAGTTTCTGCTTGATTTCCTTGTAGTGGTCGTCGAGAGGACGTTCGCGCGTGACCTCGTACAGCTCGACGGCCTTGGCCCACGCTTCCTTCGCCTTGTCCCTGTCGCCGAGGCGGGCGCAGACGTCGCCCAGATGGTCCCAGACGGTCGGGTCGTCGGCCCCGTCCGGCAGCGCCACGGCCTTTTCCAACTCCTTGCGGGCGGCCTCGTGCTGGCCGCGGCGGAACAGCACCCAACCCAGGCTATCGACGTAGGCCGCGTTATCGCGGTCGGAGTCGGCGTCGAGCGACGTGCCGGTCAGGCGCTGCTTGCGGTCCAGGTCGATCGCCTTGCGGATGAGCTTTTCCGCCTCCGCCAGGTTCTTGCCCTGGTCCGCCCACTGATAGCCGAGGTCGTTGTTGGCCATCGCGTCGTTCGGGTCGGCGTCGAGCAGGGTCTGCAACTGCTCCTCGGCCTTGGCGTACTCGTGGGCGGCGGAGTAGACGATCGACAGCGTGTGCCGGATTTCACGGACCTCTTCGGGGTTGCCGGCCGACTCCTTGAGCAGTT
>DATFNV010000384.1:0-6621 GCA_035266225.1 Gemmataceae bacterium | reverse complement strand
TCGGCGGGCAGTGGGAGGCGTTCCAGGAGCAGCGCATCGAGCGGGAAGTGGAGCGCCTCTATCCTCACCGTGACCTCGTCGCCGGTGAGGCCTTCTTCGCCTTGGCACCGTAGCGGACGGGCGGTTACGCCCAACCGATTGATGGATGGCCTCTTTGGCCGGCCCGGCGGCCGCGCTCGACGCGCGGCCGCCGGGCCATTTCTGTTAGAACACTCTGGCGCCGAGGAACCCCAGCACCAGCACGGTGTAGGTATCGACGCCGGCGATATCGAAGGGCAGGTCGAGCGACGAGCGGCTCTCCAGCCGCAGCACCTTGCCGTCGTCGGTCGTCACCGCGACGTTGGGGAAGAGGTGGCGCGTCGCCTCGTGGGCGTTGGGCAGCGCCCCCACGTCGATCGGGAAGTCCTTGACCCCCGACTGCTGCAACCCCTGCTGCACGCTCCGGGCCACGAGCGGGGCGAACGACAGCAGCACGCGCAGCAGCGGCCGCGGGTCGGACACGGTAATCGAGGTGAACTCCTTCGGCAGCTTGGCCAGCGCCGCCGTGGTCGGGGCGTCGGGCTTCCACGCCGGCACCTCGCCGGTCGCCCGCAGGACGTAGCCCTGCACCGCCTGCGGGTAGTAGCTGAATACCAGCCAGCCTTTGTGGATAGTGTAGGTAGGGATGAAAATAAACCCCGGCTGGTTGACGTGGATCTCGCGCAGCTCGACGCCGCGGTAGGTCTTCTTCTTGACGGCGATCTCGACGCCGGCCGTCTTGGCGAGCCCCTTGACGGCGGCCTCGATTGACTCGCGCAGCTTCTTCTCGTCCTTGACGGTGAAGAGGAAGGTCTGTCCCAGGGTCAGCGGCCCCTCGGCGGGCGAACTGTAGGTGGCGAAGCGGTCGCCGAGCGCCGCCAGCAGGTCTTTCCGCAGGCTGATGCCCAGCGCGTCATCGACCGCCTTGAGGTAACCGGGGATTTCCTTCGCATCGTCCGGCGACAGGATACGGACGATCTGTTCCAGCGCCGGCACGGCCAGGTCGTACAACGCGGCGAGGTCGAAGTTGGTCATCGACCAGGCGGCGGCGTCGTCGGGGATGGGCGGCGCGTCGGCGAGGGTGAACGGCTTGCCCGCGGCGAGGCGCAGCAGTCCCTTGCGCGGGCCGGGCAGGTCGATCTCGACGACGCTCCGCGCCGCCGGCCCGTCGAACCCCGACCAGAAGGTGACGCCGCGCAGGCCGTCGAGCCCGAGGTCGTCGAGCAATTTCGCCATGTCCTTGCCGCGCGTCTTGGCCACCTTCACCAGGGCCGCCACGTCGAGGAAACCGCGCGTCCCCGTCTCGAACTCCTTGAAGTCGCGGACCTTCTTGAACAGGGCCTGTTCGGTAAGGCGGCGCGGCCCCTTGTCCGTGACAGCCTTGACGGCCGCTTCCGGGGCGTCGGTGCCGGCGGTGACGACCACGTGCTTGCCCTCGACCCACCAGGCGATATGGACGGGGTCGGCGTTGAGGCTGCTGATGGTGCGGCCGTCGATCTTTTTTGTCTTGACGTCGGTTTGGGCCAGGGTCGCCAACAGGCGGAAGGCCCCGAACAGGGGGTCCGGTTTGGCGCCGGCGTCGGGGACGATGAGGGTGAGCTGCATCAGCGGCGGCTCGACGGAGCGCACCTCGAAGGCTACGATAACCCCGTGCTGGCCGAGGAGGTCGAGCGCCTTGCCGGCCGCGGCGGCGTCGGCCTGCAGCTTCTGGAGTTGCTCGGGCGGCGTGCCGGTCAGGAGGGCCTGGGCCGTCAGGAGGCCGCTGATGGTCTTCTGCAGGTCGCCGAAGCCGCCGGCGAAGAAGGCGCCGGTGTCGCCCTTCATCATCTTGCCCACGGCGGTTTTGTCGTAAGCGGCGCGGTGGGCCTCGACGCCGTCCCAGCGCAGGTAGACCTGCGCGGTGGCCGGCAGCAGCGCCTCCGGCGCGTCCTGGGCGCGGGCGACCCCGGCGACCAGGAACAGGACAAGGGTGGTCAGCACACGGCGGGACATGACAGGCTCCTTCAGGGTCCAAAGGGTGTGGGCACGGGTCACCGGGAGCGCCCCAGTATCGCCGCACTCCGCCTCGGAGGCAAGCGCCAACCGGCGCACCTGTTAGAATCCGCACGTTCGTTCGTCCTTTTTTTCCAGCACCCGTGTTCTGCCGCGGCGAGTCCTGTGTCCTGCCGTGGATGGGAGTGATCGCATGTCCAGAGCGGCGCCGGTGGCTCCACGACGTCGCACGCCGCCCACGGAGAAGTTCGTGCGCGCCTTCGCCGAGGTGCGCGACGAGTTGATCGGCACCCTGCACTCGATGCTCGGCAGTCACGACGACGCCCAGGACGTGGCCCAGGAGGCGTTCCTGAAATGCTGGCGGGCGCGGCGGAAGTTGCGCGGCGTTCGCAACCTGAAGGCGTGGATTTTCCGCATCGCCCTGAATGCCGCCCGCGACCTGCAGCGCAACGCCTGGCGGCGCAAGTCCCGCCCGCTCGAACCGACTCTCGCTCCCCCGCCGCAAGCCGAAGTCTCTCCCGCCGACGTGTTGGCCCACGGCGAAGCCCTGGAGCGATTGCGCGGCGCCCTGCTCGACCTGCGGGCCGAGGAGCGCGAGGTGTTCCTGCTGCGCCAGAATGGCGACCTGACCTACGAGCAGATCGCTGTTCTGCGCCGGCGCCCCGTGGGGACGGTCAAGACGCAGATGCGGACGGCACTCATCAAGCTCCGCAAGGTATTGCAAGAACGCGCTCCCGTTTAGAAACTGTATGAACAACCCTCTTGCCGCTTGCGGCTTCGCAGGAAAGATTGCGAAGCCGCAAGCGGCCAAGTCATTGTTGTTACACTTTCTTCAGGCGCTCCCACGTCAGCAGCGCCACCAGCGTTTTCGCGTCGCGGATCGTCCCGTCGAGCGCCCAGGCCATCGCCTCGTTCCACGGCACCACTTTCGGCTCGATGTGCTCGTCGGCTTCGAGTCGTTGCGGACCGGGAGTCAGCCCCTCGGCCGCGTACAGGTACATTCTTTCACTGAGGAGGCCGGGCGATGGGTAGAACTCGCGGAGCTTGCGCCAGCGTGCGGCATGGTAGCCGGTTTCCTCGGCCAGTTCGCGGACGGCGGCCTCGTCCGGTGGTTCGCCCGGTTCGAGGGTGCCGGCCGGGATTTCCCACAGCTCTTCGCCCACTGCCGGCCGGAAGTTCCGCAGCAGACAGACGTGATCGGCGTCGAGGACCGGCAGGATGGCGACCGCCCCGGGATGGAGGACGACGTGGCGCGCGACGGTGCGGCCATCCGGCAGCGGCGTGGCGTCGAGGGCCACCTGGAATTTCTTCGCCCGGAACACGATCTCGCGCGGCATGGCAGTCTCCTTAGCGTTTGTCGTCAGAGCGGATCACTTCGAGGTTCGACCCGGCCTGATGATTGCGTCGCTGATGCAACGATGATAAGATCGCACTGTCGGCCCTGCAACGCCCTCACCCCACGGACGAGTCTTTCCGATGCTCAGTGATCCGATGCGCTGGTCGCTGCCCCTCGGCCGCCTGTTCGGCATCAACATCCGGGTCCACATCCTCTTCCCGGTCGTCGCCCTCGGGATGATCCTGCGCGTGGCGCTGCAAAAGGACGGCAAGGACTGGGGCGTCCCGGCGGGCGCCTGGCAGGACGTGGCGATGCTCATCGGCTTGCTGTTCTTCTCCGTCCTGCTGCACGAGTTCGGCCACTGCTTCGCCGGCCGCTGGATGGAGGGGGAGGCCGAGGACATCCTGATCTGGCCGCTGGGCGGATTGGCCTACGTCGAGGTGCCGCACACCCCGCGCGCCCACTTCGTGACCGCCGCGGGCGGGCCGCTGGTGAACGTCTTCCTGTGCCTGCTCACCGGCGCGCTGCTGATGCTGGGGCTGGGCTACTGGCCGCCGCTCAACCCGATCGGCTACGTCCTCCGGGCCAGCGACAGCGGCGCGATGGACCTGTCGCCGTACGCGGCCCACCTCCCCACCCGGGTGGAATTCCAGGGGTGGGGCATCGCGACGATCGTGCTGGCGCGGTTCTTCTGGGTGAACTGGGTGCTGGCGCTGCTTAACCTCGTCCTCGTCGGCTTCCCGCTCGACGGCGGCCGCATGCTCCAGGCGGCCCTGTGGCGCTACGTCGGCTACCGGCAGGCGACGCTGGTGGCCGTCTTCGTCGGCTTCGTGGTGATGTTCCTCGTCGGCCTGGGGGCGATCATCCTCAACGAGTTGCTGGCGCTGTGCCTCGCGGTCTTCATCTACATCGCCTGCCGGCAGGAGTGGATCGCCCTGGAGAGCGGCTCCGAGGAGGGGCCGTTCGGCTACGACTTCTCGCAGGGGTACACCAGCCTGGAGCGCGACCAGATCACCGCGGCGCCGCAGCCGCGCCGCAAACAGAACTGGTGGCAGCGCTGGCGGCAGAAGCAGGCGGCGAAAAAACTACAGCGCGAGCAGGAACAGCGCGAGGCCGAGGAGCGGCGCATGGACGAATTGCTTGCCAAGGTGCAGCGCGAGGGCATGGGCGCCCTGACCGAAGAGGAGAAGCGCTTCCTGAAACGTGTCAGCGACCGCTATCGTAACCGGCAGTAAACGGGAGATCATTTCACCGTCATGGCCGACCTCATTCAACCGCGCACGCTGAAGGGCTTCCGCGATTACCTGCCGGAGCTGATGATTCCCCGCGAACAGCTCCTCGACAAAGCTCGGCGGGTGTACCGCTCCTACGGCTTCGCGCCGATCGATACACCGGCGCTGGAGTACACCGAAATCCTGATGGGCAAGGGCGGTGAGGAATCCGACCGGCTCATCTACCGCTTCACCGACCACGGCGGCCGTGACGTGGCGCTGCGGTTCGATCTCACCATCCCCTTCGCGCGCTTCGCGGCGCAGTACATCGGCCAGTTAGGTACCCCGTTCAAGCGCTATCACATGGGGCCGGTTTGGCGGGGTGAGAATACCGCGCACGGCCGATACCGCGAGTTCTGGCAGTGCGACTTCGACACGATTGGCACGACCTCGAACGCCGCGGACATCGAGACGGCGCTCGTTATTCACGACTTGATGGTGGCACTCGGGTTCGAGCGCTTCCAGGTGCGCCTCAATAATCGGCTGGTACTGAACGGCTTGTTGGAGGAGCTGGGGCTTGCCGGACAGGCAGTGAAACTGCTTCGCGTCCTCGATAAGCTCCCGAAAATCGGCCGCGAGAAGGTCCGGGACGAGATGACGACGCTAGCGGAGGGGGAGTCGGGGCCGGTGGTTTTCCACGACCGCGCCGAGCGCATCCTGGCCCTGGCGGAAACCGAAGGGACAAACGCCGACATCCTCGACCGGCTCCAGCGCGACTTCGGAAGCAACGCCAGGGCTGCGGAGGGCATCGCCCGGCTGCGCGAGCTGCTCGACGTCGCGAAGACGGCGGGCATCCCCGAGGAGCGGCTGCGCCTCGACCTGTCGATCGCCCGTGGGCTCGATTACTACACCGGCACCATCTACGAGACCTTCCTGCTGGACAAGCCGGACATCGGCAGCGTCTGCTCCGGCGGGCGCTACGACAACCTCGCCGGACTGTACACCAAGCAGAAGCTGCCGGGCGTGGGCGCGTCGCTCGGCCTCGACCGGCTGCTGGCGGCGATGGAGGAGATGAACCTGCTCCCCAAGGCGTCCACGCCGGCGCCGGTGCTCGTCGTGCAGTTCAGCCCCGTTCATCTGGGCGAGTATCAGAAGATGGCCCGCGCGCTTCGCGCGGAGGGGATCGGCGTCGAGGTGTTCCCCGAGCCAAAGAAGGTGGGACAGCAGTTGAAGTACGCCGACCAGCGCGGCTTCAAGGTGGCGCTGATCGCCGGGTCCGACGAGTTCGCCGAGGGCGTGTGGAACGTCAAGGATCTCAAGAGCGCCACGCAGCGCGAGAAGGTGCCCGCGGCGCAGGTGGCGGAAGTGATTCGCGAGATTCTGCAAGAGCGCTAAGCCGCAAGCGGCTAGGAGTCGTCGCATGGACCGCAGCAATCACTACGAGGCGGCGTTCGAGGCGTACCTCCAGTGGCACCGCCTCAGCTACGTCGCCGTGGACGAGACGCGCCGCGCCATGCTTGGCGACCTGCGCGTCAAGAACCTGGACTTTATCGTCCACGGCGAGACCGGCACCCGTCTGCTGGTGGACGTCAAGGGGCGTCGCTTCCCCGGCGGCAAGCCTGACAAACCGCGTCGCGTCTGGCAGTGCTGGTGCGCCCGCGAAGACATCGACGGCCTGGAGCGCTGGGAGGGCCTGTTCGGCGCCGACTACCAGGGACTGCTCGTCTTCACCTACGGCCTGGCGCCCGTCGTGGAGTTGCCTGAAGACACCCTCGACCTGTGGACCTGGCGCGGCCGGCGCTATCTGTTCCGGGCCGTCACGGTGCGCGACTACCGGCGGCACCTGCGGGTGCGCAGCCCGAAATGGGGCACGGTGGACCTGCCCGGCGCCGTCTTCCGCCGCCTGGTCCGGCCCTTGCATGACTACACCCATGGCTCCGCCCCCGTGGCCGATGACTGCCCATTCTGAACCATGAACCGAATCAAGATCGGCGTTCGCCTGGAATCGTTCGGCCTGCCGCTGCGGCGGGCCTTGCAGGAGGCGGAGCGCCTCGGCGTCGGCGG
>DATFNV010000383.1:0-7106 GCA_035266225.1 Gemmataceae bacterium | reverse complement strand
CGTCTGCCACCTTGATGCCGACGACTCCCGTGTAGAGGTCGTTCTTGTGCGGGCCACGGAGGTCGAGCGCCCAGTCGGCGTCGGTGAACTTCAGCGCCGGCTCGAGCGCCTTGTAAAGCTTCTCCAACCGCGCCTTCTTCTCCGGGTCGTTCTCCTTGGCGATCCCCTTGCCGATTTCGTCCTTGATGAGGGCCTGCATCGCCTCGGCCAGCTTCTCCTCGTTGGGGAAATTGACCAGGAAGTTCATGACCGAGTCGGGGGCAACCAGGCCGGCAACGACGCTCTTGGTCTTGCCGAGGGCGCTGATCTTCTTCGCCAGCGTGGTGCCGTCCCGGCCACTGAGGGCCAGCTCGGCAGACAGCTCCTTCGCCTTCTGGTCGACGTCGAAGCGCAGGGCGAGTTCGCCGCCGTCCTCAATGACCGAAACCATGCACTTCTTGACCAGATCGATGATTTCGACCTTGGCGGCGTGCTGGGCGGGAGTCTCGGCGTCCTTCTTCTCGTCCTTGGCTGTGTTGAGCTGGGCCTCCACCTGGTCAATGGCCAGCTTGCGCACCTTCTCGGGAACCTGGTCGATGCGGACGCTGACCGAGAGGACCGGGCCCTTGCCGGCGGGCAAGACGGCGCCCGGCGGCAGGATCTTGTCCTTGTCGAGGGCGTCCTTGTTCATCGCCGTCAGGTAGGCGTGCTTGTGGGCGAAGCGGAAGTAGACCGGGGCCTTGAGGTTGTCGCCGCTGACCAGGTAGACGCCGTCTTTGTCCTTCTCGGCCTTGTAGCCGAGGTTCTCGATCAGGCCGAGGAAGGCCTTCTCGTCGGCAATGGGGACGAGTGCGACGGCGGTGCTGTTCTCGATGCCGGCCTCGCTGAAGACGCCGTAGAGGGCCATCGGCCGCTTGGCGTCGATGCCCTCGAGCCCCTTGGGGCCGCCGGCCTTCGCCTTGAGCACGCCTTCGAGCTGCTTCGCCTCCTCCTCCTTGCCGACGAGGGCGGCGAGGTAGCGGAAGTTGTTCATCAGCTCGTCGAGGGACTGCACGCGGACGACGACGCCGGGGGTGACTGCTTTCTTCTCCTCCGCCGGGCGGCCGACGGCGGGTAGGGCGACGAGGCCGAGTAAGGCCGCGCAGGGCAGGAATCGCCTGAACATGATTCGCCAACTCCTTTTCCCAGGGACCGGGGCGCGGCGCTCACCGGCGCGCCCTGACGGTGGACCACGTACACAATACCCGTTATAGTCGCTGCAAGTGTCAGGCCGCCCGTCAGTATACGGACGAGAAAGAGCCGCGACGACCGCCCGACCCTCAGCGAAGGAGAACCACCCGTGCGATTGCGACTGTGCCTTTCCCTGGCGGCCCTGGCCGGCGCCGCCTGCCTGTTCCCCGCCCCGGCCGCCCCGGCGCCCGACGGCCCCGGCGTGGTCATCAAGGGCAGCAAGGACGTCCTCGAGTTTCGCGTTGGCAAAGAGATGGTGACGCGCTACCACGTCGGCGAGTCGCTGGCCAAGCCGTACTTCTGGCCGCTAACCGCATCCAATGGGGCGGCGGTGACGCGCGCCTGGCCGATGGAGCCGGCCGGGGAGGGCGACAGCAGCGACCACGTTCACCAGAAATCGGCCTGGTTCTGCCACGGTGACGTCAGCGCCGAGGGGCTCGAGGCCGGCACGGCGGGCAAGGGCATCGACTTCTGGTCCGAAGAGAAGGGCCACGGCCGCATCGTCTGCGTCCACGTCGGCGAGCCGAAGAACGCCAACGACCACGCCAGCGTCGTCACCAAGAACGAGTGGCGCACGGCCACTGGCACGAAAGTGCTGGACGAGACGCGGACCATCTCGCTGTACGCCCTGGGCGAGTCGCGCTTGCTCGTCCTCGACATCGACCTGAAGGCCAGCGTGGCAGCCATCACCTTCGGCGACACCAAGGAAGGGAGCATGGGCGTGCGCGTCAACGACGTCATCCGCGAGGCGCCGCCGAAGGGGGCCAAGGGCGGGGCGGGCCGGCTGACCAACGCCGACGGCAAGTCGGGCGAGAAGGCCGTGTGGGGCCAGCACTCGAAGTGGTGCGACTACTCGGGCACCCTCGACGGCAAGGAGGCGGGCATCGCCATCTTCGACGACCCGGCCAACAAGGCGGCGGCCGCCTGGCACAGCCGTGGCTATGGCCTCATGGCCGCCAACCCGTTTGGGCGCGACAAGTCCGGCTTTCCCGCCACCAAGGGACAAACAGACCTGGTGAAGGTGCCGAAGGGCGAGCGCCTGAACCTGCGCTACGGTATCCTGGTTCACCCCGGCGACGTCAAGGAAGGGAAGGTGGCGGAGGCGTTCGAGAAGTTTGTGAAGTTGAAGGGGTAAAAGGCGCTTGCGGCTTAGCGTTCGCTTCACCCCGGTGAAGCGAACGCTAAGCCGCAAGCGGCCATCGCGCCTACTCCCTACGGGCTACGGGGCTTTTCCGGCTTGGTCGGCTCGGGCAGCGGCGCGGGCGGCGGCGCGGGCGGCGGCGCGGGCACGTCGCCGATCTGTCGGAGCAACTCGCGTCCCTCCGCCGCACGGCCGGCCCGTAGCAGGTTGTCGGCCCGGGCCCGCATCAGATCGGGATTCCCCGGGTTACTGGCACACGCCTGCTCGTAGGCCCGCTCTGCCAGGTCAAAGTCCTCCTCCTGCTGCAACGACTGCGCCAGACCGGCCCACGCGAACCCTTCCCGGTCGGCCCCGGACGACATGAGCAGGTAGTCCCAGGCGAGGTCCGGCTGAGCCAGCCCGCGCAGTCCCTGGAACGCGGCGGCGCACGCCGCCGAGCCGTCCACGTCGAGCCAGCGCCAGCGGTCGGCGGCCCGCACCACCTTCGCGGCCAGGTCGGCCGGCGGCTTTTGGCCGAGCGTCGCCGTGGCACGCACCACCTCGGCGTAGTGGGTGAGGAGCGCCCCGTAATCGCGGCGCACCGCCGCCAGGTCGATCCACACGGGCATCTCGCGGTACTCCAACTCCAGCGCCTGGGCCAGGCAGGTGAAGGCCCGCGCCGGCTGTTTGCGCTGCACCGCCAACTGGTAGCCCATGCGCCACAGGCCGGGGTGCCGGGCAAACTTCTCGTCGGCCAGCAGCCCCTGGAGGAGCTTGTCGGCCCGATCGTACTGGTGCGTCTGCGACAGGTACTCCACGGAGGCGAGCGTCGGGGCCGCCCGGTCCGTGCGATCCGAAATGCCCTCGAGGGCCGCGGACAGCAGTTCGTCCGCCAGCGCCGGGGCCTCCAGCTCCCAGCACTGCCACGCCAGGGCGACTGCCGCCACGCGCCGGCCGTCCTTGACCAAGTCAGTCGCCCTCTTGCGCAGCAGCTCGGCGAAGAGATCCGCCTCCTTGCCGTCGGCCTTGAGCGCCTGCCGGAAGCCGCGGTCCAGCGGCGGCAGGGAGCCCGTCCTGGCGGTCTCCTCGTACAGCTCGGCGAAGCGCTTGCGGGCCTCGGCACGCTCGCCGTTCTCCGCGAGGTGACGGGCGAACTCGTACCGGGCCGCGTAGGACAGGCCGGGGACGTCCTTCAGCGAAGTGCAGGCCGCCTCCAGCACGTCGCGCTGCACCTTCGCCCGGCCGCCCCTCGCGGTGACTCTGTTGTCCGGGGTGCGCAACACTTGCACGACGACGGCCCAGGCGAAGATCGGCGATTTCGCCTCGCGAATCGCCTTGACGGCGCGGGCCGCGTCCCCATCCGTCATGGGAGCCCCCTGGTTCTGCCAGGCGCGAAGGACCGACTGCACCTCCGCCAGGCCGCGCAGAAGCCCGCCGTCGAGGTCGTCCTTCCCCTCGCCGAGCTGTTCGGTCTGCTTGATCCAGGCGATGTAGCGGGCCAGCGGCGCCTTGCTGTTGGCCGGCAGCTGCAGCGCGTTGACGTCGTAGCCCGCCGACAGCAGCAGGGCGTCGAAGCCGAGGCGGGGATCGGATAGGTTCCAGGCTCGGGTGACGATGGCGCCCGCCAGGTACATCGTGTTGCCGGTCGCGGCATCGCTCGCCAGCAGCGCCAGCCACGCCGTGCGTTCCATCGTGTTGACGTCGCCGCCCGCGGCGCCGGGCTGCTGGACGAGGTGGGGCCGCGTCCGCAGGGGCATCGGCAGCACGACGAGGTCTTTCGTCTCCGGGTCGAGGTCGGGCGCCCCGCCCGCCTTGACCGCCAGCTTGCGCTGCGACAACTCCTTGTCATCGGCGTCGAGGAGCTTCACGGTCCCGTTGGTCGCGTAGGTTTCGCGGCGGAGGACCTTGTTCTTCGGCAGCTCGACCAGCCGGCGCTCGTCGAGCCGGCCGTCGTCGGCGAAGACCATCTGCACGACCAGGGCCACTTGATCGGCCTTGAGGCCGCGCGGCGCCAGGACGACGGTCCGCTCGCCCACGCACTTGAGGTCGAAACCGTGGGCCAGATCCTTCGCGGGCGGCAGGACCCAGGGAACCAGATCGGCGAACTCGGCCCGGTGGAAGCGCGTCACCGTGCGGCGGCTGCCCAGGCCCAATTCGGGGTAGAGATGAAGCAATTCCTTGCCGTCGCAGATGAGGTGCTCCTTGAGGCCGGAGGAGAGCACGCGCTCGGCGGCGTAACGGCCGCTGCCGTCGAAGGAGACGGACCAGGCGGCCGCCCCGCCGGCGGCGGGAAGGGCAAGGGTGCGCCAGCCGGCGGCGCGGGCGCCGTCGATGAGGGCGCGGGCGGCGGGCTCGATCACACCGGGGGCGTCGGCGGGGTCGGGGGCCGCCTCGGCTTCGAGGACGCCGAGGACGTCGGCGGGGCTCGTGTTCAGGCCGGGAGCGAAGGCCATGAGGTCGGTGAAGAGCCGGCCGTCGGGGGCGAAGCTCGGCGGGCGGTAGAGCAAGCCGTCGGGGCGGAAGCCGCCCATGAGGGCCGGCAGCGTCCCGTTCGGGCCGGCGGCGCGGGCCGCAGCCCATCGCAACCGCTCGGTCGCGACCCGTCGCGCGGGGTCGGACCAATCTGCATCCTCCACGTCGTCCTTGGCACCCTTTCGGGGTTGCTCCTTGCCCTCTGCCGCGAGCATCTTCTTCAGCCGTATCAGCTCGGCGGCGTCGCGCCCGAAGGTCTTCTCGTCCTCCGCCGGAGGGGCATCGAAACCGTTCCGCCGGAGGGGGGGCATGCCATCAAAGGAGCGGAGCAGGTCGGGCTCTTTCATGTCTCGTTTGCGGTCCTTGTCCTCCTTGTCACCACCCTTCCCGAGAAGGTAGGGAGAGACGTAGCCATAATGCAGAGGCAGCGACTCGAAGTTATACGGATTGGCGGTGGCAGCCGTGCCCGCGCCTTGCCACGACATGCCCGTCTGTCGGAAGTACGGTGCGTAGTTGATCTGTCCGGAACCGAACGGCGTCTGCAGACTGGGGAAGCTGGAGGCGAAGGCGTTCATCGGCGAGACGCCGCCGAGTTGGCTGCTGCTGCCGCGGTAGGAGCCGCTGCCACTGGTCCCGCTGAAGCTGCCGCTGCTGCCGCTGCCGCTGCTGCCGGCGAAGCTGCTGCTGCCGCCACCGCCGCTAAAGCTGGACGCGGTGCCCCCGGCGAAGGAGAACTGCCCGGTGCTGCTGTTGCCAAAGCCACCACTGCTGCCGCCGATGCCGCCGCCACCGATGCCGCCGATGCCGCCGCCGGGAGGCACCATCCCGCCGCCGCCAAACCCGGGCCCCGCGCCGCCGAACGGGCCACCGGGGAATCCGCCCGGCTGCGAAGGAGGGGGCAGAGACGGCGCCGGCATCCCGCCGGCGGAAGTCTGGGGGGCTGCCACCGGGAGCGAGATGGGCCGTTTCGTATCGCCCGCCCGCGGATCCTTCGCTCCCGTCTCGAGAACCTTGGTCTCCCCCTTCGGAGCCACCGGGTCATCGAAGCCCATCCAGAAGTTGAAGACCTGATCCTTCCCGATGCCGTCGAGGACTGCGGACACCGGCAGGCCGAAGGCCCCGGCGTACAGGTCGTACATCGTGACGGCGCGAGGTTCGGCCGCGGCGGCGCCGTCGGCGAAGGCTCGCGGCGGCACGTGGACGAGGATCGTCGCCAGCACCTGCTCGGCGCTCGGCTTGACCGCCGGCGTCGCCTTCGCCACGGCCGCCATGCCATCGACCGGCTCGTAGACCACGGGGATCGTGTTCGGGCACGGGTACATGGCCCAGTGGTCCTTGCGGCCGCGGTCCACGCCGAACTGGGCGTACATCTGCTCGTTCTCCAGCACCAGCAGCGACGTGAACGGCGTCATGACGTAGGAGGCCATGCTCAGCTGGACGATGCGGGCCCGGTTCCCCTGGGCATTCTCGGCGAGGAGACGGTCGATCTCCAACCGGGCCCAGGTGCGCGGCAGGACGCCGGCGTTGCTGGTGACGTTCTTGACCGGCACGGAGCGCGAGAACGTCTTGCCGTCGAGGGTGCCGGTGACGGTCACCGCCTCGGGCAGCTTCGCGCCCGCCGGCAGGCTGGCGAGGGCGCAAACCTCCTCGCCCTGGCTGACGGCGCTGGCGCAGGTGAGGAAGGTCGCCTTCTCGGCGTCATCGACCACCTTGACGTCGAGCAGCCGCGGCGCCGTCAGCGCCGAGTACAGCTCGAACGAGCGCCAGTTGACCGGCTCGTCGGGGTTGATCTGCGTGAAGAAGCCGCCGCTGCGCTCGGCCGCCGCCTTCATGAGGGCGCGGTTCCAGCGCTTGCCGACGCCGACACCGACGTAGGGTACGCCGTCCGGCAGACGCTTGGCCAGCACGTCGGCCTTCGTCTCGCCCAGGACAGGCAGCCCCGAGCCGACGTGGACGAGGTACGGGTTCTGCGCCGACTTGAGGAACGGCTCGGCGGCCGCCAGGGCCTTGCCCAGGTCGAGGAGGCCGACGAGGTGCGTCCCTTCGAGAAACTGCACCGCGGCCGCGACGTTCTCGGGGGTGGCCGGCTTGGCCTCTGTTGCGTAGCTGCCGGCGCGCGTGGCGGCGGTGACGATGGCGAAGGTGTCGTCGTGCTCCGCGTTGGCCAGGAGGGTGCGGATCACGTCGATCTGCACGCGGGCCAGCAAGGGGTCGCGGTCGCCGGACGACTCGAACAGGAACACCCAGTCCCGATGGCGGCGATCCTTCTCCGTGGGCAACTCGGGGCGGTAGCGCACCATGAAGT
>DATFNV010000382.1:0-16810 GCA_035266225.1 Gemmataceae bacterium | reverse complement strand
TGCGAATCACCCCCATCGGGATGTTCTTGCCGCGATACCGGCGTTGCCGAGCGGCTTCAGCGCGCGGGGACGGTTTGTTCGCCATGCTGCCATTCTACCCCCCCGTTGCCACACCCCGCCAGTGGTCGCAACAAGACGGGGCTCGACCATCTGCCCTACGACGAGCGCCGGCTCTGGGAGGATGTGGCCGCGCTGCTCAAAGGGGAGGGCCGGTCCAGGCAATCGCGCACCTCCTCCAGCGAGAAACCGAGTTGCCGCAACGACAGCACCCTCTGCAAGCGAGCGACGTCGCCTTCGCTGTAGAGCCGGTGTCCCGCCTCGGTGCGCAGCGACGGCCTGAGCAGGCCGATTTCGTCGTAGTGGTGCAGTGTGCGGACGGTCAAGCCCGTCCGCCGAGCCAACTCGCCGACCTTGAGGGCCTCGAACGGCATGGCACATCCTCCTTCGCAGGCCTTCGGAAACCTCGCTGACGAGGGAATCCTACGACCTCACGCAAGGTGAGGATCAAGGGCTCTTTCGCAGAAAAAACGCTGACCGTCACGGATTGTGGGGTGGCCGGTCGGCTCTCGGCCCGCGCCGCGGGACCGGCCTCGTGTGGGGAGTAGTGTGCCACCCCCCATACCCCTGCGGCGCGTGGCACACACCTCATTTTTTCGCCGCAAGTCGAATGCCGACCAGGGGATAGGTGTGTGCCACGCGCTGGCACGCAACTCGGTGCGCGTGGCACACACCTCCCGGGGCGTCCGGCCGCTTCCCCGCTGGCGTAGCCCGCCGACACCACCCCAGCCCCCGAGGTTCCGCGCGGAACATTCGTTCAGGAGCCAGTCGCCTGGAGCTTGCCGAGACTGTACCCGCGGCGGGGAGGTCATACAAGAGAGCAGGCGCCTCGGCGACGAGCCGGCCGGGCGCCAAGCCAGGGGGGGCTTGCCTGTTGCCTCCGGTGCGATGATGCTATTGTGATGGGTGGCCGGTACACTCGCCCTCAGCGGGGCGGATGGCCCCGCCAAGAAACGGAGGTCAATCATGAAATTCCCCACCTGGTGCGCCGGCCTGGCGCTGTTGCTCGCTCCCGTCCCGCTGGCGGCGCAGACGGCTCCTTCCCCGCCTTCGCAAGAGGCCGCCCGAGCCGATCTGGCGCGGCTGATCCACAAGGCCATCGTCAGCAAACTGCCCCCGGCTTACGAGGATAGGTCCGGCTGGGGCCATACCGTGCCGCTGCCGGACCGGCTGCGCCTGCCCCGCGCCCGGCGGACACTAGTGCAGGTCGGCGACCGGCTGGAGGTGCCCGACGGCCCGTGGCGCAAAGTGCGCCTGCGGGTGGATAATCCGGAGCGCGACCTGCGCGTTCGCGTCACCAGCTTCAAGCGGCTGGACCCGATGACTTACCGCGTTGTGTTCGAGGCCGACGCGCTGCTCCGCGCCGAGGCCGACGTGCAGCGCTGGCGGAACGGACTGCTGTTCGCGGACCTGACGGCGGGCGCCGACGTGGCGCTGAACGTCCGCCTGGAGTTCGACGTGGCGGCCCTGATAGACGCCGGACGGGCGCCGCGGATGCGCCTCGAACCAGAGATGAGGGACCTCCAGCTGAATCTGAAGGAGTTTACGCCCCGACAGGTCTCGTTCCGCCGGGCCGGTGTGACCCTCGCAGGAGAGGGCGTCGAGGCCGCCGGGGCGGAACTCAAGGAGTCGCTGCAAGGCGTGCTGCGGTCGCTCGAGCCGGACCTGAAGACGCGGGCCGGAGAAGCGCTGGCCCGGGCGGTGCGGGAGCGGAGGGAATTGTTGCCGGCCGGGGAGCTGCTCAAGGCGGTGGCGCCGCTGCTGAAGGGGGAGGAGCGCTCGCCGGAAAGGGGACCGGCCGCGCGGCAGGACTAACTCTCCCCTCGCTCCGGTACTCCGGGGCGAGGGGTCGGGGGTGAGGGGTTCTGAGGGAACAGGATTCGTTGCATTCATTGCATTCGTTGCGCGGCGCGGGATTCGTTGCGCGCCGCCGGCCGCGCGCAACGAATGCAAGGAATCGCCCCTCACCCCCGACCCCTCGCCCCGGAGCACCGGGCCGAGGGGAGATTATTTCCTGCGGCTCGCCTAATCGATCAGTCCCGTCAGTTGCTCTCCCAGCCGCCGCAGGACCCGAGAGCGGGCAAGGTAGACGGCATTGACGCTCATCCCGAGTTCCGCGGCGACTTCCGCCGGCCGGCGCTCCAGCACGACGACCTGCCGAAACGCCTGCCACGTCGCCGGCGTGAAATCGCGTTCGATCAGCGTCAGGGCCCGGCGCACCAGCTCACGCTGCTCCTCGGCCTCGGCGGGCAGGTTGGGCTCCCCCTCTCCAGGCACGCCGTCGAGCTGTTCGGCTGGAACCGACCGCGGCGCACGTCGCCTCTGAAGGGTTCGCCAGCGGTTGAGAAGGATGGTGTGCAGCCAGGCGCGGAAGCTCTTGCCGGGCTGGTACTCGAAGGTGGGCATCTGCCGCAGGACGGCGAGAAAGACGTCTTGCAGCAGGTCGGCGGTGTCAGCCTCCGAGAGACCGGCGCTGCGGGCCCAGGCGTAGAGCAGGGGGGTGTAGAGGGAGACGAACTGAACCCAGGCGTCAGCATCGTCCGGGCGGCGCAGGCGTTCGAGAAGGCTGACGGGCGTCGAGTGCATGGGGCGCCATCCTGTGAGGGAAGTGAGCGCTCGCCTCTACAGCGTCCGCGTGAGGCCGCCCTCGACGTCGAGGATCGCGCCCTGGATGTAGGCCGCGCACTCGCTGGCCAGGAAGGCGACGGCGATGGCCACCTCGCCCGGGTCGCCGAAGCGGGCGACACCCTTCTGCTCGGCGAACTGCCGCGCGGCCTGCTCGTCGGAAATCCCCCTGTCCACGGCCAGGCGATGGATCTGCACGGTGAGACGGTCGGTTCGGATCAAGCTGGGGTTGATGGCGTTGACGCGGACCCCGTCGCGGACGCCGCGGTCGGCCAAGCACTTGGTCAGGTTGAGCAGGGCGGCGTTGACCGAGCCGCCGATGGTGAACTCGGCGCTGCCCGTCCGGCCGCCGGAGCCGGCAATGATGACGACGCTGCCGCGGCTGGCGACGAGGTGCGGCCAGGCGGCCCGGCAGAGGCGCACCGTGGCCAGGAACTTGAGGCCGAAGCCGTCGGCCCAGTCCTGCTCGGTCAGGGTCAGGAAGTCGCCGCGCGGGGTGGCGCCGGCGTTGTTGACCACCAGGTCGATCCGGCCGAAGCGGTCGAGCGCCGCGGTGGCGAAGGCGGCCGGGGCGGCCGGCTGCGACAGGTTCGCCGCGTGAACCAGCGCCTGGCCGCCGCCGGCCTCGATTTGGGACGCGACCGCGCGGAGGCGCCCCTCGTCCCGCGCGGCCAGGGCCAGCGCCATGCCCTCCTCGGCCAGGCACTCGGCGATGGCCCGACCGATGCCCCGGCTCGCCCCCGTGACCAGCGCGACCTTCCCCGAGAGCTTCAGGTCCATATGGCACCCCTTGAATGCCCTTTTTTCTTTGCGACTTCGACAGTTGCCGCGGCGTCCCCGCGTCGATTATACTCAGGCTCTCGCCCTGATTCCCATGCTGCCCGGGGCGCTAACACCAAACGGTTTTCCTGGCCGATTGTGTAAAGGATGGGACGCGCCACAAGCCTGACGCGCCAGCGAAGGAGCGCCAGCATCCTTCGCTGGCGCGTCAGGCTTGTGGCGCCAGTGAAGGAGCGCCAGCATCCTTCGCTGGCGCGTCAGGCTTGTGTCGTTCGCCGGGCTTCGTGTGGAACTACCGCGTCCTGCCGCACGTCCACTGCTACGTCAACATCTCCAGTCGGACGTAGCGGCTGTCCTGCAGGACAGCCCGAAGGGATGTCCGAGTCATCTGGAAAATCAACGGCTCGGGAGTCGAAAGGACAATTTGTCTTTCGACTCCCGAGCCCTTTGGTTTCCCGTACGGAACTCGCCGTGCCATCCGGGCCGCGAGCGGGCATGATAAGACAGGGATCAGCGCCCGCCCGGAGGCTTCGTCATGGCCCGGCCCGAATTGCGGACCCTACTACGTCACATCCATCACCTCGCCGGCCCCTGCGCCGCGGCCGAGGACAGCGACCGCGACCTCTTGCAGCGCTTCGCCGCGCGCCGCGAGGAGGCCGCCTTCGCCGCCCTGGTCCAGCGTCACGGCACCCTCGTCCTCAACGTCTGCCGACGACTCCTCCGTCAGGAGCAGGACGCCGAGGACGTCTTTCAGGCCACTTTCCTTCTCCTGGCTCGCAAGGCCGGCTCCGTCCGCTGGCGCGACACCGTCGCCCCGTGGCTGCACGCCGTCGCCCATCGCCTGGCGCTGAAGGCCCGGACCCGGGCGGTCCGCCGAAGGCGCGAGGAGCAGCGGGTGGCCGAGCTGCGCTCGACAACAACTGCGGAGGACCTCAGTTGGCGCGAGGCGGTCGGGATCCTCGAAGAGGAACTGGGACGTCTCCCCGACCGCTACCGGGCGCCGCTGCTCTTGTGCTGCTGGGACGGCAAGACGCGCGACGAGGCGGCGCAGCTGCTCGGGTGGACGGTGGGCTCCCTCAAGGGACGGTTGGAGCGCGGCCGGGAGCTGCTGCGCCGGCGGCTGGTGCGGCGCGGCGTGGCGCTGTCGGCGGGACTGCTGGCCGCGGGGCTGGCGCGCGGCGGCGTGCCGGCGGCGCTGGCCGACGCCACGGTGCGCCTGGCGCTGGGGGCGGTGAGCGGCGCGGCGGGAATTGTGCCACCCGCGGTTGCCGCGCTCGCCGACGCGGCGCTGTCGGCGGCCAAAGCCAAGGTCGCGGGCGTGCTGCTGATCGTAGCCCTGCTGGGGGCCAGCGCGGGCATCTGGACCCATCAGGCGCGGACCCCGCGACCGGTGCAGGAAGCGCAGGCCGAGGAGACGCCCCTTCCTCCCGGGGAGAGAGCCGAGGGGGAGCGGTTGGCGATGGCTCTGCCGGCGCCGCCCGAAAAGGCCCAGGAACCGAAGCCGCCGGAGGAAACGCCGGCGGCGGAGAAGCCGCCCACCCCGCTGCCGTGGCCGCGCGCCGACCGCGACGGCGACCCGCTGCCGGCCGGGGTGGTCCAGCGCTTCGGCACGGCACGCTTGCGCCACGCCGACGTGGTGCAACTCGCCGCGTTCTCGCCGGACGGCAAGATGCTCGCCACCGCCGACGGCTCTTCCTCCTGGGTGCATCTCTGGGACACGACGACCGGAAAAGAACTGCATCGCTTCCCGATCCAGGCGACCAGCCTGGCGTTCTCCCCGGGTGGCGAAATGTTGGCGGCGTGGGGCGGCAGCCAGGCGCCTGCGCGGAAGTGGGGCGCCCGCATCTGGAATACAAAGACTGGTACACTCTGGAAAGAGGAGACGGGGAATGGTTCCCCGAAGGCGGGTCTCCTCACCTTCTCGGCCGACGGCACGCGACTGTGGGCGGTCGGCCCCAACGCGGTTGCCGTGTGGGAGACGGGCGGGCGAGCCCGGTTCGTGCCGGCCAAGCAACTGATCGTCCGCGAGGGGCCCGCCACGGCGGTTACCGTCGGGAGGGGTCCGGCCGATCAATTCCTCGCCATCGCGGAGGGAACCAGAATCAACTACTCATTGGATGATGTAAACAGGAAACCCCTCGGCGCGCTGATGAGCGGTGGTGCCGAGTTCACCGCCTTGACGGGCGCCGACAACGTCCTGGCCGCGGGGACGGCGGACGGGGCCATCCACCTCTGGGAGGTCAAAGGCGGGGCACTCCCGACGCCGCTGCGCGACTGGCACGGCCCGAAGGAGGCGGTCGCGGCCCTGGCGATGTCGCGCTCCGGTCTCGAATTCCGCCTCACAAGTGTCAGCGTCAGCGCCGACGTCGCGGTGCGTGTCTGGGACCCGAAGTCCGCCAAGGAGCTGAGCAAGTGTACGCTTGACGGGCTGCCGAAAATGACCCCTCGCCCTGGTGATCGGCCGCACTTCGTTCTGTCGCCGGACGGGAAGTGCGTGACGGTGGTCGGGTTGAGCCAGCGCGTGCGCCTCTGGGACACGGGCACAGGCAAGGAGCTATTCGCCCCAAACGGCCACGAGCGAGCCGTGCGGGGCGTGGCCTTTCAACCGGACGGCAAGACGGTCACGTCCGTCACCGGGGACGGGGTGCTGCTGTGGTCGGCCGGCTCGGACGATCCCCCGCGTCGGGTCGTGGGGCCCGGCCTCGGGGCCAGTGTGGTCGCCGTCTCCCGCGACGGCAAGGCGGTCGCGGCATCGACCGCGCCGGGCCGAGTCGATGTCTGGGACAGCGCGTCGGAGAAGGTGGTGCAGCAGATCAAGATGGGCGTGAGAGTCATGGGGCTGACGTTCGGACCTGAGACGGTGCTGTCGCTGTGCTTCGCCCCCGACGGCAAAGCGCTCGCCTTCGGCACGACGGAAGGGGCACGCCTGGTGTCGCTGCCCGAGGGGACCCCCCGTCGCCTCGGCGAGGAAAAGGTGCCGACAACCGCCCTCGCCTTCTCCCCGGACGGCAGGCTCCTGGCGACTGACACCGGACTTGGCCTCGCCCTCTGGGACGTCGCCACGGGGAAACGGGTTCGCACGCTGGCAGCGCGCCCTGCCGGCGGGGTGCATCCGCTCACCTTCGACCCGGAAGGCAGGACCCTCGCGGCCGCCGACCTGCTGGAGGGCGTCGTGCTGTACGACGTCGCCACCGGCGGCGAGTTGCGCCGCTGCGGCCGGGACGCCGCCCCCATTCACTCCCTCGCTTTCGCCCGCGCCGGCCGCTTGCTCGTCGGTGGAGACGGGGACGGGCTGAGGGTGTGGGAAACGGCCAGCGGCAGCGAGGTCCTGCGCCTCACCGGTCACACCGGGGCCGTCAACTCGGTTGCGGTGTCGCCCGACGGCAACCGCCTTGTCACGGGCGGGGCCGACACGACGGTCCTGCTCTGGGACCTGGCCGCCGCGTGGAAGGAGACCGCCAATTGGCCGAAGGGGAAGGCGCCCCCCCGGTCGGAAGAATTGTGGCGTGACCTCGCCGGGGACGGGGTGGCCGCTTATCGGGCGGTCTGGGCGCTGGCCGCGGAACGAGACAGCGCACTGACCTTCATCAAAAAAGACCTGGTCGAGCCGAAGGACGACCCGTCGCGCGACGAGGTCCAACGGCTCCTGACGGACCTCGATGCGGCCGATCCGAAGGTGCGCGACCGGGCCATCCGAGGGCTGCGCCGCCTCGGCGCGCGGGCCGAGTTGGCCCTGCGCAAGGCCCTGGAGGGAGCCAGGTCGGACAAGCTGCGGGCTCGCCTGCGCGGGTTGCTCGCCGAGCTGGAGGGGGACGACCCGCTCAAACCGGAGCGGGACGTCCGGCACGCGGCCCGCGTGGTGGACCTGCTGGAGATGATCGGCACCGCCGAGGCCCGCAAGTCGCTGGAAACCCTGGCCCGCGACGGCCGCACCGGGGCCTTGCAGGAGGAGGCAAGAGCGGTGCTGGGGCGCTGGCCCGCAGGCGCCCGACCCGCTCCCTGATTCACCGTTCGGGCGGCCGCGCGCAGGGCCGCACGGCCCCGCGCGCCGCTAAACGGAGACTGCCCGATCTGGTATACTTCTCCTCATCGCTGACCAATTCGCGATGGGAGAAGCCATGACGCGCCGCCTGACGATTGTCCTCGGCCTGGTCCTGCTGGTGTCGCTCGTCCCGTTGGTGCGGGCCGACTCGCCGGCCGACGCGGAAGCCCGCCTGCGGGCCGACCTGCTCTACCTCGCCGCCGACGAGTGCGAGGGCCGCGGCATCACCACCAAGGGTATCGGCCTGGCCGCGGAATACGTCGCACGCCAGTTCGGCAACGCCCACCTCAAGCCGGGCGGGCCGGACGGCACCTATTTCCAGTCCTTTTCTCTCGTCACCGCGGCCCGGGCCGGCACCAACAACAGCCTCACCCTCCGCGGGCCGCAGGGGCAGGCGATCGACCTGGAGGCCGGCAAGCACTTCAGCGTCGCGCTCCTCGGGGGCGCCGGCAAGGTGGACGCCCCCGTCGTCTTCGCCGGCTACGGCCTTACCTCGGACGCCCCGAAGTACGACGACTACGCCGGCCTCGACGTGGCCGGCAAGGTGGTCGTCGTCCTGACCGGCACGCCGCGGCGGGGTCAGCGCTACGCCGACGTGTTCGCGGCCGACGACCGCCCCAACCCCCAGGGCGGGCTGCGCGCCAAGCTGGAGAACGCCTCGCGGCACAAGGCCGCCGCCGTCCTCGTCGTCAATGCCACGCCCTCGCCGCGTTTCGGCGATTCCTTGCCGCGCCCGTCCTACACCCTGCGCGACGGCGACCCGGTGGCCCTCCCCGCCGTCCACCTGCGCCGCGACTGGGCCCAGCGGATGCTGAACGCCGCCGACCTGTCGCTTGCGGACCTCGAGAAGGACATCGACGCGACCCTGAAGCCGCACTCCGTGCCCCTGCCCGGCTGGACGTGCCGCCTGGAGACGGGCGTCGCCCACACGCGGGTCACGGTCAGGAACGTCATCGGCGTCCTCGAAGGAGACGGGCCGTTGGCGAAGGAAACCGTCGTCATCGGCGCCCACTACGACCACATCGGCCTGGGGACCGATAACCGCCTCTTCAACCTGGCGACCGGCGTCGCCGGACCGGGTTCCCCGGGCGGCGTCGGCTTTCCCCTGGCGGAGATGGCCGGCACCGCCGTCCACCACGGTGCCGACGACAACGCCTCCGGTACCATCGCCCTGCTGGAGCTGGCGCGGCGCTTCGGGGCGGCCAAGGAACGGGCCGGCCGGCGCCTCGTCTTCATCGCCTTCACCGCCGAGGAGAGTGGGCTGATCGGCTCGCGCTATTACTGCAACAACCCCGTCTTTCCGCTAAAGGACACCGCCGCCATGCTCAACATGGACATGGTCGGCCGCCTCCAGGACGACAAGCTGATGGTCGGCGGACTGGCCAGCGCCAGGCCGTTCGCCGCGCTCGTCGATCGGCTCAACGACAAGCACCATTTCGACCTGCTCAAGGAGCCGTCCGGGCAGGGGCCGAGCGATCACTCGTCGTTCGAGGCGAAAAAGGTGCCGGTCCTGAACCTCTTCACCGGCTTTCACGAGCAGTACCACCGCCCCTCCGACCGGCCCGAGACGATCGACGTAGCCGGCGTGTACCGGGTCGTCGGCTTCGCGGCCGACCTGGTGGCCGAGTTGGCGACGACGTCGCGGCCGGAATACGCCAAGAGTGGCCCCTACAACCGCACGAAGACGCTCTGGTCCTCGGCCCCCTCGACCGGGGTGCTGCCGGACTACAGCGACAAAAAAGAGGGCGTGTTGGTCGGCGGCGTGGTCAGCGGCACGCCGGGGGCGAAGGCCGGCCTGAAGAAGGGCGACCGGATTAGCGCCGTCGCCGGCAAGCCCGTGAAGGACCCCGTGGCGTTCCTGGCGGTCACGCGCACCCTGGCGCCGGGCACGAAGGTCGCGCTGGCAGTGGAGCGCGAGGGCAAGGCGCAGACGATCGAGCTGCAATTAGTCCGGATCCCCCCCGGAGTGCAGGATCGGCGACTCGGCTGGTTCGTGGACCTGGCCGCTGACCTCAAGGACGGCCTGCTGCTGGCGGAGGTGCCGGAGGACAGCCCGGCGGGCAAGGCGGGACTGAAGAAGCAGGATCGCGTCACGGTCATCAACGGCGAGTCGATCGCCGACGTGGCCGCTTACGCGACGGCGGTGCGGGCCCTGCAGCCGGGCGACAAGGTGGCGGTGACGGCGGTGCGCGACGGCAAACCGCGGCAGTTCCTGGCGGTGGCCGCGGACCTGGCGCCGCCGCGGCCGGCGGGGGCGCGCTTCGGCATCGTGCCCGACTTCAACGACGACAAGGCCGGCGCCCTGGTGCGCTCGGTGCGCGAGGGCACCCCGGCCGACGCGGCCGGCCTGCGCGAGGGCGACCGCATCACGGCGGTCAACGGCCAAGCGGTCAAGGACGTGCGGACCTTCGCCGCGATGGTGCGCGAACTGCGCGACGGGGACAAGGTCGAGCTGACATTCGTGCGCGACGGCAAGGAGCAGAAGGGCCAGGCGGTGATGAAGTGAGCGTGAGGGCGTTCGTTTAGCGGCCCCTCGCAGGGCCGCGCGTCGGCCGACGCGCGGCCCTGCGAGCCGCCGCTAAACGGTGTCGCCCGCCCATTGTCGCGGCGGCGTCTCCCACAAAAATGAAGGAGAGACGGGTTGATTCATCCCACCCGAGGGGGCCGTTCATGGCCGTCATCACTGAGCCGCCGGCCGCTCCGACCGGCGGCCCGAAGCCCTGGCCGGAGTACCGCGGCCACTGGCTGCGCGGCGCCCTGCACCAGATCCAGAATCGCCCGCTCGACTTCTACTCCGCCGTCTGGCGCCAGTGCGGCCGCTACGTCCGCATCCGTGCCCTGCCGGGCGCCTGGTTCTACCTGCTGACGCACCCCGACGGCATCGAGCACGTCCTGCAGAAGAACCCCAAGAACTACCGCAAGCCCGACGTGCTCATCAAGCCGGTGCGCCTGCTGATGGGCAACGGCCTGTTCAGCAGCGAGGGCGACTTCTGGCTGCGGCAGCGCCGCCTCATGCAGCCGGCCTTCCACCGCCAGCAGATCGCCGCCCTGAGCCGGCAGATGGCGACCGCCGCCACGGCCCTGGTCGAGCAGTGGGACCGCGGCGAGTCGGGGCGCGTCATCGACGTCGTGCCCGACATGATGCGCCTCACCCTGGGCATTGCCAGCACCACGCTGTTCAGCCACGACGTCAGCGGCGAGGCCGACACCCTCGGCCGGGCCTTCCGCGTCGTCTTCGAGTACATCAGCCGTCGCATGAATAGCAAGATGACGCTGCCGCTGTGGGTGCCGACGGCCGGCAACCGCGCCGTGCGCCACGCCAAGGAGTTGCTCGACCGCGTCGTGATGGAGGTGATTGAGGGGCGGCGCCGCCACGGCCCGGGGCCCGGCGACCTGCTCGACCTGCTGCTCGCCGCCCGCGACGAGGAGTCCGGCAGCGGCATGACCGACCAGCAGCTGCGCGACGAGGTGCTGACGCTGCTGACCGCCGGGCACGACACCATGGGCGCGGCGCTATCGTGGACGTGGCACCTGCTGGGACAACGGCCCGACGTGCAGGAGGCGCTGGCCGACGAAGCGCGCGGCCGGCTCGGCGGCCGCCCGCCGGAGTTCGACGACCTGCCGCACCTGCCGCTGGCCCGGGCCGTCTTCGACGAGTCGCTGCGCCTCTACCCGCCGGCGCCCGGCGTGGTGCGCGAGACGATCCACCCCGACGAGATCGCCGGCCGACCCGTGCCGGCAAAGGCGGCCGTCCTGATCTACCTGTACATCACGCAGCGCGACCCGGAGTTCTGGGAGGAGCCGGAGCGGTTCAAGCCGGAGCGTTTCCTGCCCGGGGCGCCGGCCGGCCGGCCGAAGTTCGCCTACCTGCCGTTCGGCGGCGGGCCGCGCGTGTGCATCGGCAACACCTTCGCGCTGGCCGAGGGGCCGCTCGTCCTCGCGGCGCTGGCCCAGCGCTTCCGCCTCGTGCCGGTCCCCGGCGCCGACGTGGTCCCCGACCCCACCTTCACCCTGCGGCCGAAAAACGGGGTCCGGATGACCCTGCATCGGCGCTAAGAGTCCGTTGCGCCAGCCGCTTGCGGCTTAGCGGATTCCAGGCTTCCGCCAAGCCGCAAGCGGCTGTCGCAACGGACTCTAGGAGGTGAAGATGTCCGTGAAGCGGCCGCAAGCGGCGGCGCGTCGTCACAAGTCGATCCCGAAGTACAACGCGGCCAGCGCCCGATACCAGTCCTCGCTGCGGTCGCCGACGTCCTCCCCCGTGAGTTCGCGGAGGGCCCACAACACCGCCGACCGCTGCAGGTACGCCGGCGGCGCCTTGTCCTCTTTCGCGGAGGACAGCCGCTTGATCTCGTCCTTCGTTGCCTCGCGCTTGCGCGTGAGGTAGTCGAAGCGCTGCATCGCCGGCCAGGGGTCCGCGCCCGAGACCGGCTGCAACACGGAGAAATCCTGTTTCAGGTAGACCACGTCGGCGCGGACGAAGGTCCCCACGTCGCTGTCGTAGTACAGCTCCGGAATCTCCTTCCCCTTCTCGGGCACCACGCCGCGGATCGGCTCCTTGCGGTTGAACGACGGGGCGTGGCACAGGAGACAGTTGCCCAGGTGATTGACGCGCACCACCTCCGTCACCACCCATTTACCCTCTTTGTCGCGCACTGGGGCGGTCGGGTCGGGCTCGTCGAGGAGGCCGGCCAGGGCGAAGACCGACTCGTGATCGTGCAGTGCGGCGAGGGCCTCGGCTGCATGCTCCGCGGCCGGCGCCCACGGGTAGCGCAGCCCGTCGAACAGCACCGGACGGGCTTCCGCGCGGGGCCGGCCCTGCAGCGCCTTGACTGCCGCCTGGCGCACGTCCGGCGACGTGTCGAAGACGGCGCGCTGGGCCAGGGCCGCCCCCGCTTTCTCTCCCTTCACCCGGTCGAGCATCTCGACCAGTTGCAGACGGACCGGCCCGTTCTCCGCCTGGAGCATCTGCAGCAGGACCGGGACTCCGGCCTCGTCGCACCAGTCCCTTCGCTTCGAGAGGAAAGATACCAGCTCCTGGTCGTGCCGCATGCTGGCGCCGAAGCTCCCGCGGGACGTCTCGCTGCTGGCCCGGGCCCTCCGGAGGTCCCGCGAAATCTTGGCGGTGGTTTCGACCGCCTTCCCCCCCGACACACAGTCATCTCCCATGCGCACCGGGAGTCCCTTCAGGTCGTCGCGCTTGGCGATCAGGTCGAGGACCGGCTGCGCCTCCGGCAGCGGGTAGGCGGCGTCCTTGTCGCGCCCCTTCGGCTCCGGCGCCGGCCCCTTGGCTGCGGCCTCCAGGATCTTCTTTGCGGGGCCCTTGGTCGCGTCGAGGTCCACCTCCTTCGCCTGCCGCTCGAGCAGGTAAAGCTCCTCGGCTTCCGAGTAAGGCCGGATGCGCCGGAACGCCGGCTTGGTGGGGGCGGGCGCCTCCGCCTTGGCAACCGCTTCCCTGGGAACAGCCGGCGGATGCACCGCGGCGACGCGGGCCGGCGCTGGCGGGGGAGGGAGGATCGGTGTCTCGACCGGCGCCGGCAGCCGCTCCGGCAGGGCGACCCGTGGCGGAGCGGCGGGCGCCGATTTCTGTGGTGCCGGGGGGCTTTTCCGCGGGGGAGCCAAGGGCGACCGTTCCGGGACCGGCGCGGCCGGGGGCGGGGCGAATGCCTGCTCCTTCTCGGGGGCGGTGCGCGGGCCCGACAGCAGGAGGAAGACCACCAGGGCGACGAGGGCCGCGGTGGCCACAGCGCCGCCCACGGCGATCATGCGCCAGTTGACCACGGTTTCCAGCTCGATCCTCTCGGACTCACGGTGCGCCTCGGACATGGCAACTGCCTCCTTACCAGAAAGGGCCGGCGAGCGGCGGAGCTTGAAATGTGACACGTCCAGCGTAGCCTCTCGCCGGCGCCCCGTCCAGAAAAAACCGATTGCGGCCGCCGTATGAGCGGGAAGATTCGCCGGCGCGCGGGGCGCTGGGATCGTTCCCTTGACTTCCCAGGAAGGAGGCGATGTGGCTATGGGCGAGCGAGTTGAGCGCGTTGGGCTTCCGGCGCAAGTCGGAGGGCTACTGGCAGTGTAAGCGGCGCTTCGGCCTGCCGGACGGGGCGCACCTCTCCCTCTTCTCGTGGAACGAACAAGCGCTGCCGTCCGCTTCGAGGGACGCCCCCGTCCTGGTTGAGTTGAGCGCGTTCCACGTCACCTTCGTGCTGCGGCACGAGCACGTCCACTTCTACTACCACGAACATCTCGAAAACGACTGGGACCCCGGCGGACACACTTCCAGGGCGGAGTTGCGCCGCCTCGGCGCCAACGCGGGCGCGCTGCGGGGCCAGGCCAACGCCGTCGCCGCAGCACTCGTCGAGGCGCTGGGCGGGACGTTCCGCTCGCGCGACGGGTGAGCGTGGCAGGTCAAGGCTTCCTCTGCGCAACGATGCTGTGCATACAAGGATGCGGGAGTTGGCGACCAAGATGTCGGGTGCGGCCCACCGGCACCGCGTTAGCGGGCCGGCAGGATCCTGCTCGCCTCGGCGACGCGAGCCGTGAGAGTCGCCTCGGACCAAGGCCACGTTGGCGGTTCAGCCGGAGGCGGTCCCACTCCGGCGGCCCATTGTTCATTCAGGTCAGGGATGGCAGCCGCGATGATGACGGTGAGATCACCGGGGATGGCCTTGTGTTCCCGCTGCAAGCGCTTCGCAGCCCCGGTCCCCTCTTGGTAGTGCGTCTCGTCGTACATCCAGTGGCGGAGGAAGATCTCTTCCTCACGGGACAGTCTCATTGGGAGGTGCTTGTTCGGCATAGGTGGTGCTCACGAAGGGTTGATGCCGCTCGTCGTCTGGCAGCTTGTCGCGTGCCGCCTTGTCGCGACCACTGGCGGCGCCAAGCCCTTGGTGGGTAGAATAGCGACATGGCGAAGAAACGTACCAAATCGTCCCCGGCCGCTGCCCCGGAGTGCTATTGGGGGGCCGACATCCCGATGCGGGTGATCCGTCGCTTTGCGCGCGCGGTGGCGGAGAAGTTCCAGCCGGACAAGATCATCCTGTTCGGCTCCTACGCCTATGGCACGCCGCACGCGGATAGCGACGTGGACATCCTCGTCATCATGCCCTGCCGCAACCAGGGGAGCAGGGCGGGCCGCATCCGCTGGCTAGTGCCGGCCCCATTTCCGATGGACCTGATCGTCCGCACGCCGGAAAACCTACGCTGGCGTCTGGCGGAAGGGGACCTGTTCCACACGGAAATCGTGTCGAAGGGGAAGGTCCTGTATGAAAAGGGCGACGCGCGAGTGGGTGAAGAAGGCCGAAGCCGACTACCGCGGCGCGCGAAGCCTCGCCCGAAAAAAGGCTCCTCTTCATGACCTGGTCTGCTTTCACTGTCAGCAGTGCGCCGAGAAGTACCTCAAGGCGCTCCTGGAGGAACTCGGCATCGCGGTCGCGAAAACCCACGAACTCAATAAACTGCTGACTGCGCTGCGACCACATCACCCCGCGTTAACCCCGCTGAAACGTGGGTTGGAATTCCTGACGCGGTTCGCCGTGGAGACAAGGTATCCGGGCGACGACGCGAGCAAGCGCCAGGCGGAAGCCGCATTGCGCTGGGCCGAGCGGGTGCGGACGGCGGTGCGGACGATCCTCAAACTCCCCCTGCATCCGCCGCGGCGCACGAAGTAGCGGCGGTCACTTCTTCTCCTCGACCTTCTTCAGCAGGGCGGCGACATCGTCCCAGAGTTGACGCCACTGCTGCCGCTCGTCGTCGGGCAGCTTGTCGAGCGCCTCCTTGTCGCGGACGGAGCCGGCTTGTCACCGACAGAGTTGGTCGAGCGGTATGGTCTTGAATCCGCTGGCAAGTCTGCGCAACCACAGGCAAGTATCTTCGTCCCAACGACCGGGAACCCATACCGACAGCGTCAGCGCGTCAAAGTCGATCTTGACCTTCAGACGGGCGAGCCTCAAGGTTCTGACGCCGATGAGCGGGAACACGATGTCCGGCCTGCGGGGAACCCGGTCGTAGAACGGCAGACCCCGATACAACGGCAAGCGCTATGGTTGGCCGCGCAAGGCGGGGATGTTGCTCACGAGCCAGAGGCGCGCTTCGCGGATGGGGAGCACCTCCTCGGCGTCATTGGCGGACCTCACGCGCACCGTCTCGGGCGACAGTCGGACGGCGGGATCGAGACCGGCCTGCTCCAGATGGAAGCGCCAACCAGACGCATCGAGCGCGTTACCGCTGTCAAACTTCCACGGCCGGCACGGAGCATCGTCGGGCGGACTGGTCGCTTCCGCCTCCGTCAGGATGATAGGCAACAGGGGATACCAGCTGGCCACCCGACTTCCCGCGTAATCGACCAATGTCTCGCGCAGGGGGTACCCGTTCACGTAGTGCGGTTCTATGGGCGCGCACAACCACCCAGGCCCCCAGACGGTGAGGCGTTAGGACGAACACGGCCAATCCTCTGCTTCGAGGAGTTGTCCTTGTGGAGTTTCTCCCTTGATTCTTGGGTCGCGGTGCGTTGGCTGCTGTGACTTCCCGGCTTTACCAGCCTTGCGTCCCCACGCCCCCACACGCCCCGCTCACGCCTGCGCCTGGCGCCTGCCAGCCCTGCGTCTTTCCTCCGCTTTCGCTTCCCTTTGCCCTTTAGCTGTTGCCAGGCCTTGGCAGCAGCGACGGGGCCGACTCGCCCTCGAACCACTTGCCCACCGCTTCGCACAAAAAGCTGTACACCGACTTCCCTTGCTGGACACAGGTAGCGATCACCGTCCAGATCCGTTCGCAAAAGCGCTGCCCGCTCGCGCTTCGCGTCCCCTGCGTGATGTGCCGGTCGATCACCACGAAGCGGATCGCCTGTTCGGCCAGGTTGTTCGTCGGCTCCACGCCGGGCGTGGTCACGAACGTGAAGTAAGCCGCCCCGTGCTCACGGAACCGCTTGGCCATGTTTTGCCCATGCTGCGTCGCCGGGCCGGCAAGCCCTACGCGCAACACGCGCTCCCGGGCCGCTTGCAACTGCCTCTGGAACACCCCTGGCTCAAGTTGCGCGCGTTGGTGGAACACATCGAAGAGTTCCTTCAAGGCCGCCCGCAAGTCCTCGCCGTAGCGGCGGTCACGCTCGTCCGGCAGCGTGGTCAGGAACTTCACGTCCCGGATCAGATGCGCCAGGCAGAACTGGAGGATAACGGGGTAAGTGCAACCACTCGGAAGTCACTTGGGCGCAAGCACTCGGAAGTCAGTGCCTCGCGCTTAGCATGGCGAGAAACCTTCTCGTGAGGAGTCTGCCATGAGCAACAAACCGATCCCGCACAACAGCGACGGGAGATG
>DATFNV010000381.1:0-4331 GCA_035266225.1 Gemmataceae bacterium | reverse complement strand
GGCTCGCAGAGCCGCGCGTTACCTAACGCGCGGCTCTGCGAGCCGCCGCTAAACAGGCGGCTCGTGGAGACCTGTTCGGATGGTGCAACCCCCCGCACGCGCATCCGCCGTGACCCAGGCGCTGGCCGTGGTGCTGCTGGCCGCGGTCTTCCTGCGCGCCGGCTTCGCCCCCGTCGCCATCCTCGACAGCTGGGGCGATTGGAAGTACGGGGAATGGATCTGGCAGAACAAGCGGCTGCCGAAGCACGAGCCGTTCTCGCCCTATGGCGACCCGAAACCGGAGCTGCGCGACGGCAGCTGGCTGGCGGAGGTGACGTACTATCTCGTCGTCGCCAGGAGTGGGCTGGAAGGCGTCGCCCTGCTGCACGCGCTGCTGGAGGCGACCAAGGCGGGGCTGATCCTGCTGGCGGTGCGGCGGAGTACGGGTTCGCTGGGGACGGCGGTTGCCGTGACAGCGCTCGTGGAGGCGGCGTGCTGGCCGTACTTCGACGCCATCCGGACGCAGGTGCCCGCGGAGGTCTGCTGGGCGGGGCTGCTGCTGGCCTGCTCCGGGCGGGTGCCGTCGCGGGCGGCGGTGGTCGCGGCCCCGGCTGTCGTCGCCCTGTGGGCCAACCTGAGCCCCACGTTCGGCTTCGCGTTCGTGCTGCTCGGCGGGCTGCTGCTCGGCCGCTTCTTGCAGGAGACGCGCGCCCGTCGCCGCCTGACGACCGCCGCCCGCGACCCCGCCGTGGTGCGGCTGGCGCTGATGCTCGGGCTGTCGGTCGCCGCCGCCTGCCTCAACCCATACGGCAAGGCCCACCTCTCCGACGCCTTCGGCCCCGACGGCCTGGAGGTGTTGGCGGCGCGGCAGTGGCCGACCCTGATCCCTGTCCACCTGTGGGAGAGCCGGGTGCTGATCGTCTCCGTCCTCGTCGTGCTGGCCGCCCTGCGCCTGTCGCCGCGCCCGTTCACGGCCACGGAGGTCCTGCTGGCGGCGACGTTCGCCGTGTGGGCGTGGTTCGACAAGCGCGTCGCGCCGTGGTGGCTGATGCTCGCGCCCTGGCTGCTGGCGCCGCACCTCCAGGCCATGTTCGACGCGGCGCGGGCGGGGATCGGAAGAGAAGGAGAGAAGGAGACGGTTCGCCCTTCCCCCTCTCCTTCTCTCCTTCTTTCCTCGTCTCCTTATCTCCTTCTCTGCGTGGCGGCCGTGCTCGTGCTGCTGTCGCCGGCGGCGCGCTGGGCGGTGGGACGTCCGCTGTCGGCGGAGGAGCGCGCCCCGATGGCCCCCTCTCAACTCGCGGCGCGGGTGGCGGGGTGCGGGCCGGGGCGGCGGGTCTTCAGCCTGCCGTACTGGTGGGGTGACTATCTGCTCTGGCGGTTGCCGCCGGGCGACCAGGTGTTCTGGTACAGCCGCCCGGAAGGGTTCATGGCCCGCGGGAAGGATCCCGGCTTGGACCCCGCGCCCGACGAATGGCGGGCGCTGGTGGAGCGAAACCGCTTCGACACGCTGGTCGTTCGGGCCGAATCGTCGGAGGGCCTGGCGGCCTACCTGGCCGAGGCGCCGCCCGGCGAGTGGGTCGTGGTCGAGGACACCACCTCGCCTGACGGCCCCGGCGGCCCGGCGGGCCGCGGCCTGGTCGTCATCCGCCGTACCGACCCCTGACCCCTGACCCCTGACCCCTGCGCTGACATGCACGACACCCCGCGAGTTTCGGGCGAGCCCCCCAGGGAACCGGCTGCCGAAGCGGCATCGCCGGCGGCGCCCGCGGGCGCGCCCCCCGACGACGGGGCCGACGAGGAACTCATCGTCGTCGGCGCCGGCATCGACTTCACCGACCCGAATTCGCCGCTGGCCCCGCTCTACTTGCGGACCAGTCACGTCGTCCTCGTCGGCCTCCTCGCCCTTTTCGCCGCGGCCTTCTCGCACTTCCCCGTCTGGCACACCGACGTCTGGGCGCACCTGCGCTTCGGAGAAGAGATCGTTAACGACCTCGTCCGGCACCACCGCCTGCCGGAACATGAGCCGTTCCCCGAGTCGTTTGCGGACAAGGAGGCGCAGTACGTCCACTACCAGTGGGTGGCGCAGGCCGGGGCCTACCTGATCTACGAGGCGGGGGCCGCCCTGTCGCCGCCCGACGCCGAGCACCGCCTTGGCGGCGGCGCCCTGTTCCTGGTCACCGCGCACGCCCTCATCCTCGTGCTGCGCTTCGTGCTGCTGTACGTCGCCTTCCGGCGGCTGACCGACTCGCCCCCCGTCGCCGTGCTTGGCGTGGGCCTGGTGTGCGTCATGGGGCTGTTCGTTCACCTGCCGATCCTCCGGCCGCAAATCCTCGGCGAGCTGGCGTTCGCGGCGGTGCTGGTTCCGTTGAGCCGTCCGCTGCTGTCGCGGCGCGCGCTGCTCCTGGTGCCGCTGGTCTTCCTGGTCTGGGCCAACTGCCACGCGTCGTTCGTGATGGGCTTCGTCCTGCTCGGCGCCGTCGCCGTCGGCCGCGCGATCGAAGTCGTGGGAGGCACGGCCGGGATGGCCCGGGGTCTGCTTGCCGCACTCCGTTCACCGCTGGCGGCCACCCGCGCTCTGCTGGCCGACCAGCAGTTCCGCCGGCTGGCGGCGCTGGTCCCCCTGTCCGTGCTGGCGACGATGGCGAACCCGCACGGCCCCTATTTGCTCTACAACAGCTATTTGGTATCTCAGTCCAACAACATCCTGACGATGGAGGAGTGGAAGCCGCTGCCGCTGAGGAGTGCGGTCCACGCGGTGTTCCTCGGCTCGGTGCTGCTTTTGGCGGTGCTGCTGCGCCTGTCGCCGCGGCGCTTCACGCCGGCCCAGGTGCTGCTGCTGCTGGGCTTCGGCCTGCAGTCGGTCGCCCACGCGCGCATGGTCGTGTGGTGGATCATGGTCTTCGCCTGGGTGGTCGTGCCGCACCTGCGCGCCGTGGCTGGGCGCTTTCCCCGGCGCCTCCCGTGGCTGGACGACCCCAGCGTCCCCAGCTTCCACAAGACCGTGGCGGCCGTCGTCATCACCGCCGCGGCGCTGGCCTGGTCGAGGCCGGCGATGTGGCTGCTCTGGCGGGAAGCGCCGACCTCGGAAGGCCGCGTGACGGCCGTGACGCCGGTCCATGTCCTGGAGCGCATCGAGGGGCCGATTCGAGAACGCCTTCAGGTGGTCGATGCCACGCGCTGCCTCGCTGCCCGGCTTTCCGCCCACACGCCGTTGGAGGCGGCCTGCCTGACCCCCGTCGAGCCGAGGCCGTACGTCGTGTTCGTCAGCGAAACCCTCGGCGACTATCTCCTCTGGGATCTGCGCCCGGGCCAGGGCTGGAAGGGACCGCCCCTTCGCCTCAGCTGCTACAGCCACGTCCATCTGTTCAGCCGGGTGTACTGGGACCGGTGCATGCAGGTGAAGCTTGCCAACCGCGGCTGGCAAGAGGTGCTCGACAAGATGGGGGTCGATTTCCTGGTGCTGGAGGACGAACTGTACGACCAGGATCAGCGCAAGGAAAGGGGTAAGTCGCCGGGCTTCTCCAACCTGATCGACCGGGTGCGTCAGGCCGGCGACCGCTGGCAAGTCCTCTCCGCACCAGAGCAGCCGGTCTTCATCGCGCAACGCATCCGTTGAATGAGTCCCGCAAGCGGCTCGTGCCGGTTGTGAAGCCGGCCTCGCCGCGATCAATTGGAAACACGCGCTTTTCGTTCAAGTCGCTATTGACTTTCGGCCGATCATAGATAACAAGGGGCTCGGGCACTTTCCTCACAGGATCCACTCTTCGTTTTCGCCCCCCCTGGGTGCGGGGCGAGCGCCAGGTTCGCAAACCTCAGCAGGCACCGTCATGGCGGGCTTCTCGGCCGGGATACCGTCGCCGGAGATGGGGATCGGACTGTAAAGGGCGATGTTTCTCCTCGTTAACATTGCGCGCTTCTACCGTTAACGTCCTCTTACGCGCCAGCGGGGCCGGGAGGGGTGGAGGCGGGTCGCGCCGAAGAAGTCCGAAATAGCAACTCAATTGTAAGTCGTTGTTGACCAATCACTTGTGGAATCGTTCTCCGTGGGTGAGCGCCGAGCAGTCCGCTCGTGGCACAGCGTGTGCATTAACAAAATGCCGAGCCGGCAGCAACCCGCGGGATTCATGGTGTCCCTCAGAAGACTGAGGGGTGATTCCCTAGTGTGTTTCTGGTCAACGGAGGTTCCTTCTATGCGTCAGATGCTCAAGTTGTGGAACGACGACTGCGGTAGTGGCCTCATCACGGCCGAGTGGCTCTTCCTGTTCGTGATCCTGGTTCTCGGCCTGATTAGCGGTCTGGTTGCGGTGCGTCAGGCGCTGCTCAGCGAGCTGATCGAGTCGGCCCAGGCCCTG
>DATFNV010000380.1:0-5068 GCA_035266225.1 Gemmataceae bacterium | reverse complement strand
GGCCGCACCAGCAGGTCAGCGTCGGACAGGTCGGACAGGTACCACTGCAGCAGGTGTTGCGTTTCCTTCAGGGCGGTTTTGATCGCGTCCTTCCCGTTCATGAGATACTCCTTTGCCGCGGGCGACGTCCTGCCGCCCATTGTAGGGAGACAAGGCAAGAGTGCCCTCGCACCAGGGCCTGATTGTGTCCGCCGTGTACGCGCGGTACAACAAGGACTCGCACACGACACCTCAGCCAGGAGCAACTGAACCGTGGCCGAACCCCTCCGCTGCGTCGAGCCCGAAAGCGTCCTCACCGGCTGGGACTTCAGCACGGGCGCCGTCAAGTGCCTGGCCTTCGACCTGACCGGCAAGATCCTGGCCGAGGTCCGCCTGCCGACCGACCTCTGGTGCGAAGGAGGCGTGTCCGAGTTGAACCTGATGCAGCTGGAAGGGCAGGCCCGCGCCAGCACTCGGGCCATCGCCGCACGGCTGCGCGAACAGGGCCGGCTGAGGCACTGGGCCGCCGGCGGCATCTCCGCCACTCATCACACCGCCGGCCGCATCGACCGCGAGCGCGTGCAGGTCCGCCGGGCGATCTGCTGGAACGATCACAGCCTCGCCGTGTACCACGCCCGCGGCCTGGCGCGCCTCGGCGGGCAGGAGCGCGTCAAGGACTTGATCGGCGGCCCGTGGGCCATCCGCTACACGCTCAGCCACCTGGTCAAGGACGAGGAGTGTCTGCCCCGCGAAGAGTGGGAGCGCACCGACCGTATGCTGCCGCACGGGGCGCTGGCGGCTGGCTTCCTGACCGGGAATTTCGACGTCATTTCCGTGTCGGCGGCGGCCTCGACCGGCCTGATGGACCTGCGTACCTACCATTGGTGCCGGCCGATGCTCGGCGCCCTGGCGACTCCCGAATATCGCGACCTCGCCTGGGCCGCGCTGCCGCGGATCATCGATCAGTACGAGCCGGTCGGCCTCCTGGCGCCGTCGCTGGCGGTGGAAACCGACCTGGGCGACGCCCGGCGGCCACTCGTCTTCCCCACGTCGGACGACCAGCAGGCCGGGCTGGTGGGCGGCGGCGCCGTCGATGCCGGCCAGGTGGCGCTGATCCTCGGCAACTCCGCGGTCGTCAACTCGTCGTCGAGCCAGCTGCCGCACTCGGGGACACTTGACGCGATGCGCCTGAACTGGGGACCGTACCTGTGGATGCGCTGCTACAACAACGGCGCCCAGTTCCTCGACCGCGTCGTCGGCGTCCGGCCGGACTGGGCCGCGCTGGAGCGGGCCGCGCGCGCCGTCCCGCCCGGGTCGAACGGCGTGGCGGTGCTGCCGTTCGTCTCCCCCGAGCCGTCGCGCGGGGTGGCGGCGCCGCGCTTCGGCTGGCTGCCGTCGGAGCCGAGCGACGCCGGCGTCAAGTTCCGCGCCGCGCTCGAGGCCCTGGCGTACCTGATCGCCCTGGGCGTGTACGAGCATGAGGCCGCGGGGCAGAAGGTGACGCGGCTGACGGTTTCCGGCGGCATCGCCCGCAGCGACCTGATGTGCGAAATCCTTGCCGCCGTTCTCGACCGCCCGCTGGAGCGCCTGGAGTCGTCCGAGGGGCCGGCGCTCGGCGCGGCGGTGACCGCCCTGGCGGGGTTGGAGACCCACCTCCGCCGCCTTGGGGGCATCGCCGAGCCGTACACCGTGGCCGACGCGGTGTCGGCGTTGGTGAAGTTCCGCGACGCCGTGGCTCCGAACCCGGCCTGGCGCCAGGCTTACGCCGACGGACTGCGTGCCTTCCAGGAACGACTGTGAGCGCGCTTGACGCGGACCAGCGGCGTCTCCTAAGATGCCTCCTGCCGAATAGATCGGCATGGCCCCGTCGTCTAGAGGTCTAGGACACCGGCCTTTCACGCCGGCGACACGGGTTCGAATCCCGTCGGGGTCAGTAGCTTCGCGCTTCTCGTTTGGCGCCAGGGACCGGAGAGCAATGCCATGCAATCCAGCCACCTCGCTCTGGCGCGCGGGGGGTTTTTCGTAACGAGTAGCGTGCGACACAAGCCCGACGCACAAGCGAGGGTTCGACCGCACTCCCTCGCTGGCGCGTCGGGCTTGTGTCGCACGGCCAAGTTCACACGAAACCCCCGTTTTACCGCTTATTAGTGCTAGCGGGGGTAATCGCCCGAGGGAGCAGCGCATGGTTGTTCAACTCTCGCCGGAGACGGTTTCCGTCGTTCGGGCCATCCTCGACAAGCCTTTTCGTCTCATGGAGAAGCGGTCCGACTGGCCTGCGATGGCAACCACGTTGGATGCGCTCATCCGGGCGAACGAAGACGTGCCCGGCGACGTCCGCGAGACCTGGCGGTTGTCAGGCGTGACGAGCAAAGAGGCTGCTGCAAACGGGCGCCTCATCGACCGAGACGAGAACGGACGAAACCTCGCGGCCACTATTGACGCCGGGTTGGCCTTTCTCCGATTCCTCGATGGTTGGGTGAGCGCGGTGCAATCTCACGGGCAAGTCGTCCCGAGCGCCGAGGCGCTGCGCGCGATGATCGCTGACGTCGAATCCATTCGCTCGGAAGCGCTCGACAACTGGCCCTGGACGCCGACAAAGGAGGAGTGGGAGGAAGCGATCGCAGAATTCGAGCGCGGCGAGTCGGTGGATATTGACGACGCCTTCGCCGCGGCCAACGGCCTGAGCCGCGAAGAGTGGCTGCGACTGGTTGAAGATCGGCGCCGGGCGCTGGCGGGTGGGGGCGATCGATGAGCTTCCACGTCCGCACGAGGGGGGACTTTCAGCGCAGATTGCGGAGATGGAACCTGCCGGTTGAGGTACAGATCGACGTGAGGCTGCGCCTCGATGAGTTGCTGCACAACCCGGCCGAGCGCCTGCAAAGGATCACCCACCCGTTCGACGGCCTGGCCTACATCTTCCCCGCCGTGGATCGCAGCAACCGCACCTACGGCTACGTCTTCACCTTCCAGGTCCGCTACGGGACCGACGAAGAAACCCTCTGGGTTGTTAGCGGCGGTTACGAGCGGGTGCCAATCTAACTGAACGGCCTCCGGCAGGGAAAACCGGGGAAAACCGAGGTCAGGGAAAACCGGTTTCTCTCCGGCGTGCCGCCTGTCAGCGGTCAGGTGTAACGGCGGATGGCACGCGACCAGCGCGGCCAGAACCGCCCGACGTGGCGGCAATACTCCGCGTAGGCCGGCCCGAAACTCTCCCCCAGGTGCCGCTCCTCGTACCGGGCCTTGAGATTCATCGCGATCAGGTGCAGGCACGCCACCAGGGCCATCGGGACTGTCGGCACGACGACGGCCGACGTGAGCATCAGGCCCATACTCAGGCTGTAGATGGGGTGGCGCACCCAGCGGTACACGCCCCTGGTCACCAGCCGCGACGTTTGGCCGGGGACGATCGCCATGCTCCAGTGGCGGCCCAGCAGCAACCAGGAGTAAAGCGACATCAGGTAGAAGGCCACCGCCAGCACGGCCGCCGCCCAGCGGAGGCCGTGGGCCCAGGTGTCGTCATGCGCCCAGGCTGGCAAGAGAAGCCAGGGGAGTCGCCCGCTGCCGGCAAGGATCGGGAGGACGATCCAGGCAAGAACGACCGGGACTATGAGCGCCCAGAGCCGGCGCTCATAGGCATGCCGTGGCAGAAGACCACTGCCCCGACCATACCGCACCCGCTTGTGGAGAATCAGCAGGGCGACCGTTCCCCAGTACGTGCCGACGGTCGCGGCCAACAGAACGAGTGGGACGTCCTTGAACATGCCCGCACCTCCTTGTGGGGACGAACCGGCCTGCCGCTTGCACCAATCATCCCTGTGGGTCGGCAGTCGCATCGTTCTCGGGCGCGGCGAAGCGTCAGAAGCGACTTCCGAGCCGGCCGAGTGGTTTTCGGCCGCCTCTTGTTTCACCGCCGCCGGGGCGTCCGGTCGGGGCCGCCCCTAAGAAAGGAAGCCGATCGTTCTGTCAAGGCCACGCCGGCGCCTGGGCAGCGCGGAACAGCTTGGCCAGTGCCATTTTGCCCTGGCGGGGCCTACGGCCACTGAGAGAATAATGTTAAGGGTTTGCGAGTGGGCTCCCGGCGAGTGGAGGTGGTGGGCGATGGAAGTCGCGTATGCCGTTCTGGCGAACGCCGTAGAGCAGTCGAGCGACGGGAAATGCTACGTCCTGGGCTTCGACGTGGGCCGCGTCGTCGGCAACCGCTATCCTCTTACGATAGGCAGCATCAGTCTGCTGACGAAGCTGATCTTCGCGCCGGAGGAATGCGGTCGGCAGCACCACCTGTCCGTTTCCTTCTCCGCGCTGGGCGGCGAACGACTGGAGCCGCAGATCGAACAGGACTTCCAGGCCCCGCCTCTTGAAAACCCGGAGCACCAAGAGCATCTCAGGATCGGCATCACCATCGCCATGCAGGATCTCACCATCCCTGCCCCCGGAACCTACACCTTTCGCCTGTTGGTCGATGGGACCGAGGCGACAACGATTCGACTGGCAGCCGAAGAGATCCCCGGTCAGCCCGCCGAAGGCCAGCCCGAGTGATCCGCAGAGGAGGTAAGAGACGTGCCAGACGTAGAGTTTCAGGTTCGCCCGCTCGGGGAGTCAACCTGCGGGCAGCGCCGGCCGGGCAACTCGTCTTACCACATAACCCTCGTGAAGGGCGATGCGCTTGTCGTGATCCGCAAGACCTCGACGGGAGGATCCCAAGTCACTTTCTCCGGCCCGACGGTCAACTGGAAGAAGTATTACGATCGCCTGCGGACCTTTCGGACCTCGGAGGCTGATGGCGACAGAGGGCGGTTCCCGGCTCCCAACGCGAGTGCGATCGTGCTCGCGCACTCATTCCTCCAGTACCTTCAGGGGGCAAACTACCCCCCGGCGCAGGTCATGCCCTCGGTGGTGGGGGGTGTGGGGTTCGCGTTTCGCCGGAGCGGGCGGAAGGTCTACGTGGAGTTCAACAACAAGGCGGCCGTCCATGCCCTGTTCTCCGACGGGGTAAGCGATCCTGTGGTGCAGCGGGTGCGGCCCGAGGAAGCGGGATACCAACAGTGGATGGCCAAGGCCAAGGCTTACCTCGATGAGTAGAATCCCGCCC
>DATFNV010000379.1:0-18003 GCA_035266225.1 Gemmataceae bacterium | reverse complement strand
GCAGATTGCAGATTGCAGATTGCCGGACAGAAATCTGCAATCTGCAATCTGCAATCCGAGTACGGCGGTTCCGAGGCGCCGTGCGGCGGCAATTCTTCTCCCCTCGCCCCTGAGTACAGGGGCGAGGGGAGACTCTTACAGTGCCCCAGCCGGCAGGCGCAGGAAGCGCTCGTAGATCGTGGGATCGCTCCAGGTGCTCTGGTCGAAGTGCAGCTTGATCTGGTCGTTGGCCCGCGGATGGCCGGCGTCATCGACACCGATCCAGGAGAGGAGGAAACGCTCCTTTCGCTCCGCCCCATACACCTTGCCGCCCTGGCCCACGTCGAAGAAAGGCGCCTTCTCCTGGCTGTCGGCCACCGGCAGGGCATACAGTTCCGCGTACTCGGTTAGCTCGTAGGCGCGCACGTCGGCCTGCCGCGGCACGCGCAGCCGGGCGGCGCTGCCCATGCCGAGCACCTTGTGGTCTCCCGCCTTGAGGAACACGACCGGCCGGCGCGGCTGATCGCGTGGCTCTTCCACCACACCCGCGACCTCCCAGGCGATGGCATCCTTCACCGTCCGCTCGACCGCGTATTTCTTGCCCTTCTCCGGCGGACCGAACGTCCGCGCGGCGCTGTCCTCGAGCCATCGCTCCACGAAGACCTTGTGGAAACAGCCGCAGGCGGCGATGGTCTCGTAGAGGAGCGGCGCCTTGTCGGCATCCAACGTGACGCGCACCACGCAGCTATCGATGTCGGCCTGTTCCAGGTCGATGAGCTTCATGCGCGGGTGCGCGGGATACCAGGCCGTGTAGGTAAGCTGAACGTGGTCGTGGCCGCTGATGCGGCGCGTTTCATAAATGGCGTACACCTTCGGCGGGCCGGCGACGAACGCCTTGAGTTTACCCTTCTCACGCCGCATCCGCGCCTCACCGATCTCGTCGTACTCCGGTGGATAGGGATGGCGCTGGGCCGCGGTGTTCACGCGCTGCTGCACGAAGATCGGTGCGTAATACGCGACCAGCTCTTGTGGTGAGGCCGCCGTCAGTTGCCGCCGTCCGCGCGCGACCTCCTCGCCTTTGGGCGAGAAAACCACGCCGTCGCCCCCGACCGCCTGGATCGGGTCTTCCAGTGCTTCCGCCCCGAGCATGTGCCATCGGGTCAGTCGATTGGATAGCACCTCGCAGCCTCCCGCCTCCAGGCACCCCACGATCCCCAGGACGAGGGCGATTCCCAAGCCGCCCGGTTGGCGTTGTTTCCCCATCCCCCACCCCCTCGCTTCCGTTGAGCGGCGGGTCGCAGACCCGCGCGGGTCTGCGACCCGCCGCTCAACTCTGGAACGTGTTTTTGCATGGCCTGTTACTCGACTACGCGCCGAGGCCGCACAGCACCTCGTCGAGCCGCCCGACCAAGGCGTCGAGTGCTTCCTGTTCCACGATCAATGGCGGCATGAAGGTCAGCACGTTGCGGCCGGGGCCGGTCTTGCCGAGCAGGTAGCCCGCATCCTTCATCGCTTCGAGGACGCTGTCCGTCAGCGCCCCGGCGGGCTCGCCGCAGTCGTCGCGCAGCTCCACCCCGATCATGAGGCCCCGCCCGCGGACCTCGCCGATGGCGGAATGCCGCCGTCCCAGCGCACTCAGTCGCTCGCGCAGATATGTACCCAGCGCTTCACTGCGGCGGCCCAACTCGTGACGCTGGTGGAAGCGCAGGGTGGCCAGGGCCGCCTGGCACGACACCAGGTTGCCGCCGAACGTCGCCGCCCCGGGGCGGGTGTAATTGGCGGCGATGGCGTCGGTCGTGACGTAAGCGGCGATCGGCAGGCCGTTGCCGAGCGCCTTGGCCACGGTGACGACATCCGGCGTGACGCCCCAGTGCTGCGTGGCGAACCAGCGACCGGTGCGGTTCCACGCCGTCTGGATCTCGTCGGCGATCAGCAGTGACCCGTAGTGGGTGCAGAGCCGGCGCAGCTCGGGCCAGTAGTGTTCGGGGGGCACGACGATGCCGCCGTTGCCCTGGATCGGCTCGGCAATCACGGCTGCGATGGTCTCGCGCCGCAGCAAACGCTCCAGGGTCGCCAGGCTGTCGGGGCAGCGCGGCCCCGGTACGCCGTGCGCCGTCAGCAGCGGCTGCGGGTCGGTGCGCCACAGGTCCAGGCCGGTGACGCTCATCGCCCACTTGGTCCGGCCGTGCAGCCCGCCGCTGAGGTAGGCGCATTCCTTGCGGCCGGTGGCCAGGGTGGCGAGGAGCAGCGCTCCCTCGTTGGCCTCGCTGCCGCTGGCGCAGAAGAAGCTGCGGCGCAGTCCGGCGGGGGTCAGCTCCGCCACGGCCCGGGCCAGGTCCAGGACCGGCTCGGTCAGGTACACGGAGGTCGTGTGCTGCAGCCGGCGCATCTGGGCGACGGCCGCCTCGACGATCTCCGCGTTGCAGTGCCCGGCGTTGACGACGGTGACGCCGCTATAGCAGTCAAGGTAGGCGCGGCCCTCGGCATCGAAGAGGTACGCTCCCTCACCCCGCACCAGGACCGGCGGCCGCTGGTAGAAGTGGTACGTGCAGGGGACGAGGAAGTCGCGCTTGATCGCCAGCAAACGCTCGCGCAGGTCCATGACAAGTCACTCCCTTCAGCTCGCGCCGTACAGCTCGGCCTTGATCGCCGGGGACACGCCTTCGATAATGTCCAGCCGCCGCACGGGCGGGGCGGCCCCCAGTTCCGCCGCCTCGTCGAGCAGGACGGCCAGCGCCTCGCGCACGTCGGCGGGCATGCGGACGGAGTCGTCGTTGGCGAACATCTGTACGAAGCGCTCGGTACACTGCCCGGTCGTGCCCCGGCCGAAGCGGCTCGACCAGGCCAGGGCTTCGCCGCGGTGGCGATGGGCGTAGCGCAGGCTGCGGCGGATCGCCGCGCACACGCGCTCCATCGCCCAGCCGCCCAGGTCGCGGCGGACGACGTTGAGGCCGACCGGCAGGGGCAGCCCGTGCCGCCGGCACCACTCGGCCCCCAGGTCCGCGACCCGCCGCAGCCCGAGCTGCGGGTAGTAGAGCAACTCCTCGTGGATCATGACGCCGGCGTCCAGCTCCCCCGCGGCGACCGCCTCGCCGATGCGGTCGAACGGCATCTCGACCGGCACCGCCTCTGGGCACAGCCAGCGGAGCAGGAACCAGCCGGTCGTCGGGATGCCGCCCACGCCGACGCGGCGCCCGCCCAGTTCGGCCACCTCGTGGAAGTCCCGGCTGACCAGCACCGGGCCGTAGTCGCGGCCGACACTGGTGCCGACGCTCAGGATGGCATAATGGTGCAGTACCTGCGGGTAGAGGACCGAGGAGATGGCGGTCACGTCATGCTCCCGGCCCAGGGCGCGGCGGTTGAGGACGCTCATCGGCTCCCGATGAAACTCCGGCCGGAACCCCGGCAGCTGGACGCGCCCCGTTTCCAGGCCGAAGTAGTAGAAGGCGTCGTCACTATCGGGCGTATAGGCGATCGTCAGCGTCTCCATCCCTGCCATGCGGCACCTCCTTGTGAGTCCGTAGCCGCAAGCTGCCAGCTTGCGGACTGAGAGGAAGCCCGCAAGCTGGCAGCTTGCGGCTACGTCAATACAGGCCCAGCTGCAATCGGCCGCCCAGCGCCGCCGGCGGCCGCGGGTCGCGCAACCCGTCCGCGCCGCCGCCCAGGGCCAGCGCCTCCGGCGAGGGCGAGATCCGCGCCGCCTCATCGCGCTCCACGACGCCGACGAGCAGGCAGCTCTCGTCCAGGCGGTCGAACACCACGCGGCCCGTGTCCCCCGGCCCGCGCTCCACCGGCGGCCAGCCGGCGCCGCCGCCCGCCTCGCCCGGCCAATCCACGACGCGAAAGCGAACGCGGTCCGACAGCGGGAAGTAATCCAGTGCCTGCCGGGGCCGATCCACCACCTCCATGACCACTCCGAAGAGCGTGTTGCCGTAGCCGCTCAGGTGGACCGCCCGCGGGAACGCCTCGCGGAAGGCGTTCAGCGCCGCCGCGGTGATGCTCGTGCCGCCGTAGTGGACGCCGCGGATCGCCTCGCGCTGTCGGTCGGTCATGCCGCGGGCCAGCGCCGTCAGCGCCGCCGGCGTCGTGAAGAGAACACCCACGTTCTCGCGCTCCAGCACGTCGAGCGCCTGGCCGGTGACGTGATCGAGGTAGCGTTCCCGGGCCAGCGATTCGTCGGCAAGGCGCTTGGCCCAGCGCGGGTCGAAATCGACGCTGAACGGGTCCATGCTGCCGGTCTGCCGCGCCAGCTCGCGCACGACCTTGCCGATGATGTGCGGCCCGGACGGCCCGACCCAGAGCCAGGGCTCGCCCTGCGGGAACCCGGTCGCTCGGGCCACTTTCAGGAAGGGCGCCACGAAGGCATCCCGAAACTCGTCGTCCCGGTAGGCGGTGACGCAAGGCCGGCCGCTCGTCCCGGCCGTCTCGCCGAGGACAAACCGCGGCAGCTGGCCGTGCAGGCCGCGCGGGATGAAGTCGCGCACCGGGAAGCCGCGCAGGTCGTCGGCCGGCATCGGACCGAGCAGCCAAAGGTCGTCCCGGGTCCGGACGCGGTCGCGAACGTCCCAGCCGAGCTGCTCCTGCCGCCGCAGCCAGTAGCGGCTGCCGTGCTCCGGGTGGAAGTGCAGGGCCAGCAGGTCGCGCAGCCGATCGTCCTGGTCCGACAAGCCCAGCGGTTGTGCCCCCGGGGCTTGCCGTCGCGCGCAAGCGATCACCATGAGCCGTCACCTCCATTCGCCGTTGAGGAAGGTCCCCACGGTCGCCAGCAGCCAGTGTTCGTGACCGCGGAAGAAATGGCTGTCGAGTCGCGGCCGCACTAGCTCCTTCGGCTGGGGCAGGCCGGCGAACCACTCCGTCAGGCGGCCGGAGTCGGCCGCGAAGTCGCCTTCCGGGGCGATCACCAACTTGGGGTTCTCGACCGCCGCGAAGGCGCGGTAATCGTGCGTGCCGACCGTCGGCGCGATGAGGACCAGGGGGGCGGCGACGACGGCGGGCACGGCCGCGGGGAGCAGAGTGCAGCCGAAGCTGTAGCCGACGAGGGCCAGCGGCACCTCCCGGCCGATGATCGAGCGCAAGTAGGCGACGGCGGCGACGAGGTCGGCCTGGTAGCCGGCCTCCTCCGGGGCGCGGGAGGTCGCCCAGAACCACGCCAGCTGCGCGGCCAGGTCCGGCGCCGGCCCCTCGCTCCCGCCCACCCCGCGGTAGTTGAAGCGAAGCGTGGCGAGCCCGTGCCGCGCCAGGCCGTCGCCCAGGCCGCGGACGACGTTGTTGTGCATGGTCCCGCCCAGCAGCGGGTGCGGCCCGGCCAGCACCGCCGCCGCGAGCGGCAGCGCCGTCTCGGGATATACCAGCTCCCCTTCCAGGCGATAACGCCCGGCGGGAAAGCGCACCGATTCGACCACCAGGGCGTCAGGCGCGTCCAGCGACGGCATCGTTTTCCTCCGGGTGGGGCTCCGGGGCGTAAGGACACTCCTTCACGAAGTGATCGAACAGGACGGCGAGCTTGAGCCCCTTCTCGACGTCGCCCTCGATCTCGATGCGACGCGCCAGGAACGCTTCCCGCGGGTCCAGCCGGCCGCGCACCACCGCCTCGAAGGTCGCCAGGTCCATGCGGTAGACCACCTCGGCCTCCGCCGCGAGTCCCCGGCGGACCATCGGCTCACCGCCGCGCAAGCGGCACGACCACCGCCCACCGCCCGCCCCCGCGACGTCCAGCCCCACGGTCACGTCCACCGGGATCCGCCCCAGGCTCGACCGGCGCAGGGATTCGGGGAAGAAACTCTCGACGTAGCTAGCACAGGCCCGACCGGTCGCCGGGGGCGACTTCTTTCGCCCGGAACGGCCCCACTGGTCGGCGACGGCGAAGCGGATCAGCCGCGCCAGCATCGCCCGATCCACGCCCGGCGCCGGCAGCCGCGGCAGGGCGGTCCGGGTGTTGCGGCAGTCGAACACCGGATCCCCGTGGAGGTACGGCCAGTATTCCCGCACCTGGTCGAGGAACAACTCCTCGAGCGGCGTGGGGGGCTGCCGCGAGCCCGGCCCGGCCCAGCGCACGCCGTCGATGGCGAGCACTTCCTCGGCGACTGCCTTGATATCCCGCACGGGGACCGGGGTTTGTGCGACGAGGTGATAGGTGCGCCCGTGCAGGCGCGGCTGATTGACGATCGCGACGATCGCCTGCGCCACCCAGTCCACCGGGACCAGGTTGCGCGGCTCGTCGCCGGTGAAGGGGAGGCACAGCGGCAGAACGCGCCTTCCCGTCCCCCCCGCGGCCGGCGCGGGGGAGCCGGCCGGCGCGGGGAGGGGTGGCGACGGGGAAACGGCCAGCCGCGTGCCCAGCTCCAGGAAGCGGTAGAACCCGTGGTAACTGCTCGTGTAGCCGCTGTGGCTGTCGCCGACGATGACCGAGGGCCGGTAGACGGTTGCCAGCAGATGGCGGGCCTGCCGCACGCGCCGCTCCGCCTCGAACTTGCTCTCTTCGTAGTCGTTGTGGAACGACTGCCCCCGGTCCAGCTCCTCTTCCTTGACCGGGCCGGCGCGCTGGCCGCAGACGAAGGCCGTCGAGACGTGATGGAACTCGCGGATGCCCAGTGCTGGGCACAGGTCGAGGAGGCGCTGCGTGCCCTCGACGTTGGTCTGCCAGGGGTCGGCGGCAAACGAGCGCCGCAGCGACACGTCGGCGGCGGCGTGGACGGCGCGAACACAATGGCGGGCGAGCCAGATTCGATCGATAATTCCCAGGCCAAGGCGGGGGGCGCACACGTCTCCGGCCAGGACGACCGGGTTGGCCGGCCGGTCGCGCTGAGCGTCGCTCTCCAGCGACGTCAGTTCTCGGACGCGCTCCTCAGCGGGCGCCGCGCGCCCGTCCCGCACCAGGACCGCGACACGCTGCCCGCATGCCAGAAGGCCACGGAGCAGGTAGCGGCCGAGGAAGCCCGTCGCCCCAGTCAGCAAGATGTATCCCGACTCGCTCATCTTCCCCGCCTTCCCTGACCAGTGCGAACCGCTGCCCCTACCGGCATACCTCGCGTGCGGCGGAGGTATGCCGGCAGGAGCTAATCGCATTAGCCCGGGAAAAGCGGGCGCGGGCTTGCATCTTTTTTTCCGCGGCCGCTTGAGCCTGGCGGCGGCCCTGCGAGCCGCCGCTCATCCGAGCCACGTCATCGATGGGACAGCCGCAACCGGATCGTCGATCACTGCGCCGGCGGCTCGCTCAAACTACGATTGCCCCCGGGCCCTGAAATGATTAGCCTCCCCCCCCGGCCACAGGCGCTCCTACCAAGATCGGCGGGGCGGACGGGTGCTGGCGAGCAAGGATGTCTGGGGCGGGGAGTCTGTCCAATGGTGACGTTTCGAGGCTCGGCAGTCGCTGCGGAGCCAACTTCCGCTCCGTGGGCGAGGCGGTGGTGGCTGTTCCAGAAACGGATCCTACCCATCGCCCTGATCTACGCGGGTGCCGCGTTCGCGCCCTTCTGCTTCTCCGCCTCAGGCGCGGTCGTCGGTGCCGCCCTCCTTGTCCTGACCGGGTTGGGGATCACAGTCGGCCTTCACCGGCTGCTTGCCCACCGGAGCTTCGCCACCTACCGGTGGGTCGAGCGCGCCCTCGCGACCCTCGGGGCGCTGGCCTTCCAGGGTGGGGTCATCGACTGGGTGGCCATCCACCGCATGCACCACGCCCACAGCGACGCCGACGGCGACCCCCACACGCCCAGGGACAGCTTTTGGCGCGGCCACCTCCTCTGGCTGTTCGCCTACGACCCGCGGGTGGCCGTGGGGTCGCGCAAGAGGCGTTACGTGTCAGACCTGTGCGCGGACGCTTACATGAACTTCCTCGAAGACTGGTCCCTCGGCCTGCAAGCCGGGCTCTTCATCGCCCTGTACGGGGCCGGGGAAGTCCTCGGGCCCCAGGCGGGACTCTCCTGGGCGGTCTACGGGGTGAGCTTGCGGGCCGCGGTGCTCCAGCAGATCGCCTGGCTGGTTAACAGCGCTGCTCACACGTGGGGTTCCAGGAGGTTTGCGACCCGGGACCGCTCGGTGAATTGCTGGTGGCTGGCCCTGCCGGCCCTGGGGGAGGGTTGGCACAACAACCACCACGCGTTCCCGCGGTCGGCCCGATTCGGGATGAGGTGGTACGAGTTTGACATTGGCTTCCTGATCATCCGCCTGTTGCAAGCCCTGCACTTGGCCTGGGACGTAGTTGTTCCGAAGCCGGAGGCCGGGCACGCGGAGAAGGTGGCTGCGTAGCACCCAGGCGGGGCGTTGGCCGAGCGATTGCTGCTCGACGAAAAAGCGGGCGGTCTACTTCTTTATACTGCAAGGGGGAGGGCCGCAGACGGTGCGGTCGCAAATCCCCAGTGGGTGGCGATCTCTGTTTAGCGCGCGATTTCCCGCACCGGTCAGCGAAGAGGGGACATACGTCATTCCCGAACTGCGCATATCCCCGCTTTGCTTGCAGAGCGTGCCTTGATCCCCGAGGACGATGCGCCGCGCTGGCGATCAGACGGCGACGGTCACGGAGTTGCTGCTGCTCCCCTGGAACTGACTGGAGCCCTGGTACTGCGCGCTGAAGGCGTAGTTACCATTAGCGTAGTACTCGACCGTGAACGTGGCCGTCGCAACCCCGTTGACGATGCGCACCTGCGCTGTGCCGAGGACGGTGCCGTTGTACATCAGTTCCACTGTGCCGCTCGGGGCGACCGAGCCTGAGCCGGGCGTAATCGTGACCGTCAAGGTCTCGGTCGCCGGCCCGAACCAGTGATAGCGAACCCGCCCGGCCGTCAGCTTCGTGGTGGTCTCGGTGGTGCCGGGGGATGGCGTCGGCGCTGGGGGACTCAGGTTGATCGACAGCAACTGGTCGTTTTGGTTTGCGACCTCCTGTACCAGATACCCGTCCAGCCGTACGTAGGCGTTCGGGTTGTTCTCCGTGATGTCGCCGATCTCGCCGCGCCGGGGGTCGTACCAACCGAGCTGCGCGTAATTCACATCGGGATCGGTGACAGCTTCCGCCAGCTCGTGAGAGGTGACGTCTGTCAGCTGATCGAAGGCAGTGTTCGCCTGTGGCAGCGTGCTGTTGCCGACGGTGCCGCCGGGGTAGGCGACCACGGCGTAGCGGATGGTGGCGCCGTTGGGCCCGGCGAACGCGCCGTGGTAGCCGAGGATGCCCTGCTGGGTCGTGCCCTGGCCGAATCCCAGGTTGACGGCCACGTTGGGCTCGACATAGACGATGTACAGGCGATTGGCGTCGGGGGCCTGCAGCAGGCCGCTCTTGATGTCGGCCTGGATGCTGGCCTGGATGGAGGCGTCGGTGATCGTGGAGTTAGCCGCAATCGCCGTCTTATCGACGGCGCCCGCCGACGCGGTGCCGCGCCCGACCCCGTAGCCGGCGCTCGTCAGGGCGTCCATGTACGCCCCGCCGGTAATGTCCTTCAGGAAGGCATCGACGGTCGTCGTCTGGGCGGCGATGGCCGGGACGGTGGACCACTCGTTGCCCAGGTAGAGCGCCTGCGCTTCCACGTGCGGCAGGACGTTGCCGCCGTAATTGAACACGGTGGGCACCTGCCGCTCTTCAAGCCCCTCGACTCGCGGCCGGGCGGAGTGAGGACGGCGGGACCCGAGGGCGGCACGCGGCCGCCGACCAAGCCAGCACATGAGCCAGTTCATCAGATGGTTCCTCCGGACGAATCAACAAGTTGATGGACAACAGGGGCCGGGGTCGATGGCTGATGCGGGCCTGCTCGTCCCCCCGGCTCTTCTGTCTTCTCCCGGCGGCTCGTCGCCGCGGACCTGGCGTCGCACAGCCTCCACCACTTCGGGCAGGGTGATTGTCCCTGGGGTGCCGCCGCCGAATGAGAAACTCCCTATCCCACGGAAGGCGGCGGCGGATCAGATGGTCCATCCCCGGTGCCGCGGGAAGGGCGAAGACGTCAGAACCTGCACGGTCTCCGTGTCCGCCAGCGAGTTGGCACTATCCGTTACCGTGACGGTCTGCGAGCCGGTCGTGCCGAACGTCACGTAAAACGTGTGTTTGCCGGCGTCTGACGACGAGAAGGTGTAGGTGAACGACGGCGTCCCCGACAGCGAGGTGGCAGTCCCGCCGCGGGTCGTGCTGGCCTGGGCCGTCGGGTCGCTGCTGGCGAGCGTGACAGTGCCCGTGTAGCCGGAGACAATCTGGTTCGAGGCGTTCAGGGCCACGACTTCGAGCGGGACGGCGGTGCCCGAGACGGCGAGGGGGGAAATCTGGACCCCGAAATGCGTCACCGTCGTCGGCGGGTAAAGCGTGAGCTGAGCGGTACCGGTGAGCGAAGGCACGGTACCCGCGGCAGTCGTCGTGGCCGTCACCGAGGTCGATGTGGCCCCGGTGATCGAGGCGTTGAACGTCACCTCGAACGTGTGCTCGCCGTGGTCGCTGGCGGTAAACGTGTATTGAATCGGCAGGGAAGTGGCCGTGCCGTGCCGAGTGGTGCTCCCCGTCGCCGTCGTGTCGGCGCTGGTGAGGGTCACCTGGCCGGTGAAGTTTCGCAGGACGTGGCCGGACTGGTCGAGCACCTGGACCGTCACGCGGGTCGGCACCCCCGTAGCCGCCGTCTCGGGCGTGCTCACGATGACCTTGGTCGCGACGGGCGCCGGTGTGACGTCGGTGGTTTCCGTGTCCGCGAGCGAGGCGTTGGCGGCGTCGTGGGCGGTGATCGTGTCGTTCCCCGTCGCGGTCAGGACGGCCTGGAAGACGTGGACCCCGTGATCGCTGGCCGTGAAGGTGTAGAAGGGCTGGGTCGAGGTCAGCAAGGTCTGCGTCCCGCCCCGGGTCGCCGATCCCGTCGCCGTCGCGTCGGAACTGCTGAGGTCGATGGCGCCGGTGTAGCCGCTGGCGACCCGGTTGCTGGCGTCCAGGGCCTCGACCGTGACGTTGAACGTCTGGCCGGCCTGGACGTTCTCAGGGACGATTACTTGCAAATGGGTGGCCGGGCCAGGGCTGGACAGGTGGCCGAAGGATCCACCCAGGCCGGCGGGCACCGCCCGATCTTCTAGCTGCATCAAGGCCGGTCGGAAGGTGTGAGCCGGGCGAGCAGCGCGGCGTAGCCGACGTAAGAAAAGCATAGACAATCTCCTTGCCGAGTCGTTGAGAGAGCGATTGTGTCCGCGTGCCGAAACGAGCCACGCGCCAGCGTAACGGAACGATCCGCACAGCCGACCGCCCCGGGCAGCCCCAGGGTGTCGGAGTGACAGGATTCGAGGACTGGTCGCACGAAGGGGGCCGACTGTCCGTTGAAACCCCGATTCCTCTGGCCGGAAACGCGACCCTGCTTGCGCTCGCGCCGGGGCATGGGCCCATCCACCCACCGAGGGCTATGACAGTAAACGCAACGGCGGCCCGAGAGCGCGCGCGGAATCTTGCTGCAGGCGATGAAATTTCCTCACGGCGTGCCGACGGAGACCAGTCGTCAAGAAATGGAGTCTAGTCGGCGCCGGATTGCGGACTATCATTCCTGCCCGGCGATGGGGAACTTATGGGCGCAGCCGAGGCGTCGGCTTCTCCGGGTCTGTCAGCGTCCTCAATGGGAGTGAGGCCCGGCCTCCGCGGCCCGGGGGATGGTCGGGGTGCGCGCCGCGCCCGGCCTGGTCAAGCGCCCAGCTGCCCTGCCCGGCAGCCAGCTGGCCGATTCCTCGCCGCTGTCCGGGCGGCTCGCCGCTTGACACTGGGAGGCCCGGCGGCCACAATATACCTCAGCCATCATGATTCAGCGGCTCTCTCCAGGGACGGATGAAGCTTGCGCGGCTGCGCCCATAAGTTCACATTCGCCGTTCTCGGCAGGGCAGGTGGCCATGGGTCTTCTAACTCCGTTGCAGTCTGTCTTTCGCCAGAAGGTTCGCGTGCGAGGGGGACCCGTCGCCGGACGGCGGGCGCAGCCGGGTCTCGAATGCCTCGAAAGCCGATGCCTCCCGGCCGGCTTCTCCGTTGGCTCGTATCTTCCTCCCGTCTTGCCCGCCCCCTCCGCGGATTCGCAGCCCCCCGCGATCTTCGCGGCTGGGCCGCGCATTGCCACCGACTTCGCGCAGGGAGCCCTTTCCGACGCAGGGAACGACGCCGGTGCCAAGTGGGCCGCGGTGCCCGCCGCAACCAGTACCCCCGTATCCGTCGATATCGTCGTCACCTTGATCTTCGTCGCCCCTGAGCAATCCGGCGCGCCGTCTAGTTGGTTGGCCCCACTTCCGTCTGTCGGGCAGGACGCCGGCCCGCCGATCTCGTTCCCCCCTGCCGGAAAGGGCTCGGGTACTGTTCCTGGATCGTCGGTCAGTCCTCCAGTCAAGACACTGGAGTCGGATCCGGACAAGGAGCAGATCAACGATGGCGGTATCCCCGACACTGCGGTCGAGAAGGTGTCAAGCTCGTCCTTGACCCGCGCCCCGTCTTCGGCACTTGCAGTCGATCCCGCATTGGCCGAAGCGAAGCCAGCGGCTGCACCCTCGGGGGTCGCTGGGGCTGACCAGACCATTCGCGTGACGACGGACCCGCTCGCGGCGGCCGTGCTTGCTGGAGTGAGCGCGCTTCCCGCCGAGGCGCCGCGCCCTGCCGTCGCTGCCGGGCCTGGCCCGTTCGGTGGGGCCAAGGTCCCGCTCCGGGGGGTGGACATCGTCGCTACTCCCGCGCCGGTTTCGACCGTCGCCCGGAGCGAGGCGATGTCCGAGGCAGTCCCCGCAGAGGGCGCGGGGGGCGACTTGACCCCGGCCGCCACTGACCCCGCCCAACTCCCGATTGCCGAGCGCGGGGGGGCGCCGTCGCTGGCCGGGCTGCAAATGCCGACGCACGGCTGGGCCGTGTCGGCGCCGTTTCTCGCCCTGCGGCAGACCCTTGCCTCGGCCGATAGCTGGGGCCCCGGCCTGGCCAATGCGTTCCGGTCGCTCCTGTCCTCGCCCTGGTTGGCGGTCACGGCCGCAGGACTCGTGGCGTTGGAGTTGTCACGGCGCTGGGCCCGTCGGGTCGCTCGCTGGCGTCACGCGGCAGTCGAGGTGCCTGGGCTCACCGCTCCTTCAGACCTGGTTCAGTGATATGGCGACTCCGGACCCGCTCGACATCCTCCTGACCCAGCTATCCGTTGGCGACGCCGAGGCTGCCCAGCGCGTCTTCGAGACCTACGAGCCCTACCTGCGGGTCGTGGTGCGCCGACACCTGACCCCGGCGTTGCGGGCCAAGTTCGACTCGATGGACATTGTTCAGTCGGTTTGGGCGGATCTGCTGACGGGCTTCCGCAGCAACTCCTGGCGCTTCGCCAACCCCGCCCAGTTGCGGGCGTTCCTCGTCAGGGTCACGCGCAACCGGCTGATCGACCGGGTGCGCCAGCAGCAGATGTCCCTGCGCCTCGAACAGCGGCTCGGCATCGATGACCTTCACGAGTTGCCGCAGGCACGCCCCCCCCAGGTCGCGGACCAGCTAGAGGCCGATGAGATGTGGCAGCGGCTGCTGGTCCTGTGCCCGCCGCGGCACCGCGACTTGTTGGAGCTGAAACGGCAGGGGCTCTCCTTGGCGGAGATCGCCGCGAGAACCGGGCTCCACGAGGGCAGCATCCGCCGCATCCTGTACGCCCTGGCCTCCCGGCTGGCGGAGGGTGATCGCTGAGCCGCGAGCGGCGCAGGGGGTAGCATGGACTCTGGTTCCATGAACGCCGACGACCCAGGAGTTTCTAAGGTGACCCCTGTTCCCCTTCCGCGTAGCATGGACTCTCGTTCCACGGACCCCGTGGACCCCATCATGCTTGAGGCGGCCAGCGTGGCGAAAACCCTGGCGGCCCACTGGCGGCGCGGCCTGTGTTGCCGCGCCGAGGAACTGCTCGCCGAACACCCCGCGCTCCGCGGCCACGCCCAGGCGGCCGTGCATGTCATTTACGAAGAGGTCTGCCAGAGGCAGGAACGGGGTGAGGACGTGTCCCTGACCGAATTGCGTGCTCGCTTTCCCTTGTGGGAGCACGAATTGGGCGTCGTCCTCGACTGCCACCGCCTGCTCGGGTTGGTGCCGCGCTTCCCGGACCCCGGCGGGACACTCGGCGAATTCCGCCTCATCGCCGACCTGGGGCGCGGCGGCCACGGCCGGGTCTACCTCGCCGAGCAGGCGTTCCTCACCGGCCGGCTCATGGTCCTCAAGGTCACGGGCTGTCGCGAGCAGGAGCACCTGAAGCTGGCCCGGCTGCAGCACACGCACATCGTTCCCCTCTACTCTGTCCGCGATTTTCCCGACCGGAATCTGCGTATATTGTGTATGCCCTGCCTGGGGGGCGCCACCCTGCAACAACTCCTGCGCCAGCTGCGGGCTGTGCCGCGGGGGCGGCTCGCCGGGCGAGACCTGCTTGAGGCTCTGCGGACGGGCGTGGCCCATCCGCGGCTGTACTGGCTCGCCGAGGGGCCCAACCGCCGGTTCCTGGAGCGGGCCGCCTACGTTGAGGCGGTGTGCTGGGTCGGCGTCTGCCTGGCCGACGCCCTGCACTACGCCCATGAGCAGGGCCTGGTCCACTTCGACGTGAAACCGTCCAACGTGCTGCTCACCGCCGACTGCCAGCCGATGCTCCTCGACTTTCACCTGGCCCGGGAGCCAATCCGCCCTCACGGCGGCGAGCCCGAATGGCTGGGCGGGACGCCCCGGTACATGTCGCCCGAGCAGCGGGCCGCCTGTCGCGCCTGCCACAACCAGCAGCCAATCGACGTCCCCGTCGATGCCCGCTCGGACGTTTACTCCCTCGGGCTGCTGCTGCGTGAGGCCCTGTACGGGGAGCCCCCGGCCGAAGAAACGCCGCCAGCCGGTTGGGCCTTGCCGCCGCGCCCGGACCTGTCCCCCGGACTCCGCGACGTGCTGGCCCGCTGCCTGAACCCCGACCTGGCCGAGCGCTACCCATCGGCCGCCGCCGTCGCCGAGGACCTGCGGCGCCACCTGACCCACCGGCGCCTCGTCGGCGTCCGCAACCGCAGCATCGCCGAACGGTGGCGCAAGTGGAACTGCCGCCGGCCGCACGCCCTGCTCGTTTCCCTCCTGGTCGCGGCCTGCGCCGCGGCGGTGGCGGCACTGGGCCTCTTTTTCACAGGCGAAGCGTCCGGGCGCCTGCGCGACACGGAAGAGGCCCTGGCCCAGGGGCGGCGGCAGGCGGAGCAGCGTCACTACGCGGAGGCGGTGGCCACCTTCGACCGCGGCCTGGTACGACTCGGCAGCGGGCCGGCCGGCGATTCTCTGCGTGCGGAATTGCGCCGGCAACGGGGGCGGGCCGCGCGGGCCCACGACATCGAGGCCCTGCACGAACAGGTCGAGCGAGACCGCTACCTCCACGGTGCCGAACTACTCGCGCCGGCCACTCTCCAGGCGCTCGATGCCCACTGCCGCGCCGCCTGGGCGGAGCGCGACCACCTCCTCACGGGGGGTGACGACGCGCTCGATGCCGACAGGGAGGAGCAAGTCCGTCGAGACCTGCTCGACGTGGCCTTGCTCGGTTCGGAGTGCCGGCTGCGGCTGGCGGCGCCCGCCGAGGCCGGCGCTGCCCGGCGGGACGCGCTGCGGGTTCTCGACGAGGCCGAGTCTCTCTTCGGCCCGAGCCCGGTACTCAGTCGTGAGCGGCGGGTGATCGCCCGGGACACCGGGGCCGCGGCGGAGGCCCTGGGCGGAGCCGACGACAGACCGCCGCCCCAGACAGCCTGGGAGCATTACGCCCTGGGACGCTGGCTGCTGCACGCTGGCGACCTCAACGGGGCGGCGGAAGCCTTCGACCGCGCGGTGGACCTGCGGCCGCAGGACTTCTGGCCCTGGTTCGGCAAGGGGTTGTGCGCCCACCGGCGGCAGCGCCCCGCCGAGGCCGTCACCGCCTTCTCCGTCTGCATCGCCCTGGCGCCGGACAGCGCGGCCTGTTATCACAACCGCGCCCTGGCTCTGGCATCGCGCGGCGACGCTGCGGCGGCCCTCCGCGATTATGACCGTGCCTTGCGCCTGGATCCGGGCTTCGCCGCCGCCGCCCTGAACCGCGGCGCCCTCCGGCTCCAGGAAGGCCAGTTCGTGGAGGCCGAGGCCGACTTCCGCGTCGCCCTGACGCTCGGGGCCGACGCAGCGGCGGTCCACTTCAACTTGGCCTTGCTCCACCAGGCGCGGCAAGAGCCGGCCGCCGCCCTAATTTCCCTGGAGCGGGCTCTGGAGATCGACCCCGGCCACCGCCCCGCGTGCGAGTTGCGAGACCGCCTGCGGAAACAACCTGCACCCGCCGCCCCGAAGCCGAAGTAGCAGTGGCTCCCCTCCCCCCAAGTCCCTGAAAATCGTCCATTTCTGCGCGCGCTCACGCCGCCGCATTCCGTTACCTCTAGCGGAACGCTTGTGCCCCCGGAACGATACCGCTAACCGCACCGGCGGTCCAATCATCATCAGGGACTGGCGAAGGAGAGACTCGTGTTCCAGTTCACGCTCGCCCCAGTCGTCCGTTGCCTTCGGAAGCCCTTTCTGCTTGCAGTGTTGCTGGAGAGCATTCGCGACGCTGCGACCGCAACAAGGAGGCCATAATGAATCGGGATGCCGTTTGCAACGTGCTGGTCATTGACGATGACGTGGGCATGCAGGCCAACCTGTGTGACATACTTGAGCTGGATGGCTACCATGTCGAACGGGCCGCGACGCTGCGGGAAGCGCTCGACCGCGTCAACTGGTCCGACGTGTCCATCATTGTGCTCGCTCGCAATTTCTCGGGGGAGCCCCTCGATGCGCTCGTGTGTCGCGCCCGCGAACATGCCCCCGATGCGACCGTTATTCTCACCGGATCCAGCGACCTGAACGAGCCGCTCGCCGCTTTCGGCCAGGGTGCCCCGGCCCGCCCGGCCAACGTCCTCGATCCGGCGAAGCTGCGAGCCACGGTGGCCCGGGTGGCGAAACTGAACGAAGCCGGAGCGAAAGCCGCCCAGCGGGAACGACTGGCGGCTATCGGCCATCAGATGACCGTCCTGGCACACGAAAGCCGCAACGCCTTGCAACTGACCAGGAACGGTCTGTCGCTCCTGTCCCAGATGTCCCAGGACCGGCCGGAGGTCCTGGACGTCATCGCCCGCATTCAGAAGGCCCAGGGCGCCCTGCAGCACCTGCTGAACGAAGTGCAAGGGTATGCGGCGCCGGTGAGCGTCCTCCGGGAGGTGACCGACCTGCGCCTGATCTGGCGGCGGGCCTGGGAGAGCCTGGCCGCTGAGCGCCTGGGGAGGGTGGCGAGACTCCGGGAAGAGACGCGAGGGGTAGACCTTTTCTGTGCGGTGGACCCCTTCCGGCTCGAGCAGGTCTTCCGCAACCTCCTCGAAAACGCGCTGGCCGCCTGCCCCGACCCAGTACAGATCGAGGTCCTTTGTTCCGAGGCAGAACTCCCTGACATTTCCGCGGTGTGCGTCGCGGTGAGGGACAACGGCCCGGGTATCGATCCGAAGCAGAAGCAGCGGGTTTTCGATCCCTTCTACACGACCAGGTCGAACGGGACGGGGTTGGGCCTGGCGATCAGCAAACGCATCGTCCAGGCACACGGCGGGGAGATCGTCGTCGGTGGCGGTGGCCGGCCCGGGGCGGAATTCGTGATCCTCCTGCCACGGGCAGCCTCTGCCCGGCCAACTCCTCGTCCTCCCGAGGTCCCCCTCCTGCCGAGTGAGGAGCAGTGGCACGAGGGGCTGGAAGGCTGGCGTCGGGAAGTCGTCGCATCCGCGTAAGGCGGGAACGCCTTGCACCGGGCGGCGGCATCAAGCGAGGGCGTGATCGCACGATGCGCTCCCAGCAAAGCTTCGAGGGCATGACTCTCCCGGCCCGTGGTCGATTCCCGGGCGGCCTGGATCGATGACTATCCCGCCAGCCGACTCGTTCCGCCCGTTACCCGGCCAGGGCCTGACTCACCTCGCTGGAGATGCTGGCGAAGAGTTGCTGCACGCTGGAGCCGCTCGCCGTCGAAGCCGAACCCTGCGGGGCGGCGCCGGCCAGGGACTGCGACGCCCCGGAGCCGCCCGAGGCGTAGGTGGCCGGGACGCGATGGTGGTGATGGTGCCCTT
>DATFNV010000378.1:0-9933 GCA_035266225.1 Gemmataceae bacterium | reverse complement strand
CGATTCAAGCTGCCGTGGCCGTGTGCGTGGGTGTCGCCGTGCGCAGCGAGTCCGTGATCTGACGAGCCGGATGCCTTAATCGGGCAAGTCCGGATCTGTGGGAGGGGAGGGAGGTGACTCCCTCCCCGACCCGGCCCATTTCCTTCCCCATTTCCTTCCATTTCCTCCACTCCTACAGAAATCATCGGGGCCGGCACGCCAATGGCTCACGAATCCGAAAAAAAACTTTGTCCCCTGCCCGTCAGCTCCGGTATACTCGGGTTGCGGCTTTTCCCTGCGGCCCGGCAGCGGCCTCGTCGGTCGCCTTGAGGCGAGCCGCTCCGGGCGCCCCGGGTGGGCCGCCCCCGGGGGCGTTTCTTCTTCCTGGGAGCAGGTCCATGTCCACGGACCCAGGTCGTCCTTTGCCCGGCGGCTCGCGCCCGGCTGACCCACCGGGCCATGACCCCTTTGCGGACTTCATGCGCCGCATCCGCGCCGGCGACGCCCAGGCGGCCACCGACCTGGTCCGCCGCTATGAGTCGGCGGTGCGCCTGGAGATCCGTGTGCGCTTGCGGAATTCGCGGTTGCGCCGGGTGCTCGAATCGATGGATGTGGTGCAGTCGGTGCTGGCCAGCTTCTTCGTGCGGGCCGCAGCGGGCCAGTACGACCTGGACCGGCCGGAGCAGCTCCTGAAACTGCTGGTGGCCATGGCGCGCAACAAGATCGCGGACCAGGCCCGCAAGGAACGGGCCCAGTGCCGGGACAACCGCCGCATCGAGGAGGTCAATCCGGCCGACGTGGAGGTGGCGGCCGGCGGTGCCAGCCCCAGCCAGATGGTCGCGGGGGAGGAACTGCTCCGGGAATTCCGGCAGCGGCTGAGCGCGGAAGAGCGACAGCTCGCCGAGTTGAGGGCGCAGAACTGCGGCTGGGCCGAGATCGCGGCCGAACTCGGCGGCACGCCTCAGGGCCGGCGTATGCAATTGACGCGCGCCATCGAGCGCGTGGCCCGGCAGTTGGGGCTGGAGGGATGACCCATGAGCGAGTCCTCGGCCACCGGCGCGAGTCTGCTCCCGACCCGGCCTCACGACCTGGAGCAGCAGCTGTCGCAGTTGTGGCGGCAGGGCCAACGCCCGGATGTCCATCGCCTGCTGGCCGCGGCCGGCGACCTGCTGCCGGCGCAGGCGGCGGCGGTCCTGGCGATCGATCAGCGCGAGCGCTGGCGCAGTGGCGAGCGCGTCGCGGCGGAAGAGTATCTGCGGCCGTACCCGGCCCTCCAGGCGGCCGTCGAGCCGGCCCTGGAACTGGTCTACGGGGAGATCCTGCTGCGCGAGGAGTTGGGCGAGGCGCCGGCGCTGGACGAATACCTGGGCCGCTTCCCCCAGTACGCCGCCCGACTCCAGGAGCAATTCCAGCTGCACCAGGCGCTGGCGGCGAACCGCACCTTGGACGCCGACCCGGCGCGGGTTGCAGTAGCCGCCTCCCTGACGGGGCCGGTCGAGCCGCGGTCCCTGCCGGCTGTGCCCGGTTACGAGGTTCTGGCCGAGTTGGGTCGCGGCGGCATGGGCGTGGTCTACCGGGCCGTCCAGCACGCGCTCAAGCGGACGGTCGCCCTCAAGATGCTCCTGGCGGGCGGCCATGCCGGCCCGGACGACCTGGGGCGTTTCCGCCTGGAGGCCGAGGCGGTGGCCCACCTCGACCATCCCCACATCGTGCCCATCTACGAAGTCGGCGATTATCAGGGGCAGCCGTACTTCAGCATGAAGCTGGTCGAGGGCGGCAGCCTGACCGACTTCCGCGGCCCCCCCGCGGAGGCGGCGCGGCTGCTCGCCGTGGTGGCGCGAGCGGTTCACTATGCCCACCAGCGCGGCATCATCCACCGCGACCTCAAGCCCGGCAACATCCTGCTGGACCGGCAGGGGCAGCCGCACGTCACCGACTTCGGCCTGGCCAAGCGGCTGGGAGGCGACGGCCAGCTGACCCAGACCGGGGCCGTCATGGGGACGCCGGCCTACATGCCGCCGGAGCAGGCGTCCGGCAAGCGGGGGGAAGTTACCACGCTGGCCGACGTCTACAGCCTGGGGGCGGTCCTGTACGAACTGTTGACGGGGCGGCCGCCGTTCCAGGCCGAGACCCCGCTGGACACGCTGCTGCAAGTGAGGGAGAAGGAGCCGGAGCCGCCGCGATCACTGAACCCGCGGCTGGACCGCGATCTGGAGGCCGTGTGTCTGAAGTGTCTGCAAAAGGACCCGCACCAGCGCTACGCCTCGGCGGCGGAGTTGGCCGACGACCTGGAGCGCTGGGAGCGCGGCGAGCCGACGCGGGCCCGGCCGCCGACGGCCTGGCAGGCGCTGCGCTTCTGGCTGCGCCAGAACCTGCGCGCTGCCCTCTGGGTCGTGGCAGTGGGATTGGTGATCGGCGTGCTCACGGGCTTACTTAGCTACGTCAGATTCTTGCAGAAGCCGCTGACCGACAGCGTCGAGAACAGCTATGCCCACCTGCCCGCGACCCCGCGCCCCTGGCTAGCGGCGCTCCCCCGGCTTGAAGGGCCAGCGTACATCGCCCTGGAGCTGGCGGTCGCGACGGCCACGATCACGGCTGGCCTGGCGGTCGTGCTTCTGGCCCGGTCCCGCACCACCGCCGCCGACCTGTGCCACGGCCTGGCTGCCGGGCTGGTCGCCGCCTACGTCTCCTCCCTGTGCGGCGGCGTGTGGGCGTTCGCCGGGCTCCAGACGGAGGTCACCTTCTATGGACTTGGCGAGAATGAGAACTCCGTCGCCTTCAAGTACGACCAGTTGCACCCGCACAAGTCGCTGGACTTCCCGTTACCCGACCGCCGAGCCGGCGCCAATCACCGGGAAGTCTTCGAGCCGGACTGGCCGGAAGCACGCTACCCGGACCTCAAAGGGATGCCCGAGAGCGTGCAGCGGCGCATCCTGTACGACAAGATGGCCTGCGACGCGATGATCGGCGTCCAGACCAGCCTGCTGACGGCGTTACCCCTCTACTTCACCATGCTGCTTCTTCTCCCGGCCCTGGAGGCGCTGGTGGCGGGTCACCTGTGGCGGCGCTTTCGGCGGCCCTGGCCCGTCACGGTTGCCTACGCCGAGCGGATCGTCCCCCTGGGCCTGGCGCTGGTTTGGTCGGTGGTCCTTGTCTGGGGCGCCTTTTTTTGGTTTCGGTTCGCCGGCGACCAGGACTGGTTCGGGAGGTTCCAGCGCCTGGTCTGGCCTATAGAGGTCGCGATCGTCGTGGCGGTTGTGGCCCAGGTTGCGGCGTGGCGCGGCTGGTACTGGCCGCTGCGGCTGCTCCTGCACGCCGCCTGGATCGCCCTCGTTGTCTACACGAGGACGTAACGGACTTGACAGCGGCGCAGACTCCTCGGCGGCACCCCGCTGCATGGGTTCCCAGGAAACGCATCCACTTCATCGAGATTTCCGACGCGGCCTGGTGTCCGGGCGACATGCGGCACGGAGTCGCGGATTAGCGCACAAAGGGGAGAGGGTACTTATCGGTAAAGTACCCTCTCCCCTTTGCCCCCCCCCACGGCACGACGGCCCCTTCCCGGCTTACAAGCCAGCCAGGCCGGGCAGCAAGACGGCAGCGCTACCCGATCGGATCTTCGAGTGCGGGTCCAGCAGGTCCGCGATGAATGCGAAGTCGGTCGCCTTCTGGGAACTCAAGGCGTCGCGACCTTCCTGCCCGCCCTGCGCGGCGGCACTCCCGAAGGAGTCGCCGGAGAAGTTCTGCGACAGGAAGGCGGCGTTCGTCCAGAACAGGCCGTAGGTGGTGCCTGTGTCGCCGGGCGCCCAGCCGTTGACGCCGTCCCCCCACGGGTTGAAGACCTCGAAGGGCGAGTTGCCATGCGATGGAACGTAGTTGACCAGGGCGTAGCAGTGGCCACCCACGATGAAGGAACTGGTCGGGCTGCTCGTGCCGAGCGTGACCAGCCCGCCGACTTCCCACTGGCTGATCACGTTGCCCAGGTTGAAGCTGCTGAAGTCATTGGCCTGTATCCCGGTGATGGCCTGCAAGGCCCACGAGGAGCCGCCGCCATTCAGGGCGGCGTAGTCGTTGAAGCCCACGTGGTTGGTGGTGACGATGCCGGCTCCGTTGGCCTCGGCGTAGGCCTTTTCCGCCAGCGCCGGCCACAGGACGGGACTGGACGAGCCGTTCACGGCGCCAGGACCGCCGACCGGCTGGTCGCCCAGGCCGGCCGGCAGCTCCGTGTCCACGGTGACGTACTGGGCCACGCCTCTGCTGTTGTAGAAGCGGACCAGGTATTGAGGGACCACGGAGCCATTGTCCACCACGGTGCCGTCAGGGGTGAACATGCTCATGATGACCGATGGCGTCCGGTCCGCCACCTCCGCCAGGCTCGCCAGCAGCCAGCAATCGCCCACGTTCGTCTGATGCACGTCCAGGAAGGAAGGGACGCCGCTGGGGCCGAACAGCGTGCCTTTGACGGGGGTGTACGCCGCCTGCTCGCTATACCACACGGCCTGGTCGGTGCCGACGGCGAAGACAGCCATCCGGCCGCTCGCATCCGTGGCAGCGCTGATGGCCGGCCCTTGGCCATTCAATGGCATCCAGCCGCTCCAGTGGCCGATGGTCCCCTCCTCATCAACCCACACCGTCTTGTCGGGGGCGATGCCAAAGAGAGTCATATCCCAGCAGTTGTTGCGGATGGCGGTGATGGACGTCAACCCGCCCCCCAGGCTGCCCCAGGGGCTCCACGGGCGGTTGGGCGCCTGCGATATGACCCACGCGGCCTGGTCGGTGCCGATGCCGAAGACGTCCAGGTTGCCACTGGCATCGACGGCGGTGCTGAGGGACGTCACCTGCCCCCCCAGGCTGGTCCAGGGGCCCCAGGGGCTGTTGGAGGGCGACTGCGATGTGTACCACACGGCCTGGTTGCTGCCGATGCCGAAGACGTCCAGGTTGCCCTTGGCATCCAGGGTGGTACTGATGGACGAGACCCAACCGCCCAGGCTCTTCCAGACGCTCCAGGTGCGGGAGTAGGCCGACAGCGATGTGTGCCACACGGAGTGGTCGGGGGCGATGCCGAAGACGTCCAGGTTGCCATTGGCATCGCGGACGGTACTGAGGGACGTCACTGCACCCCCCAGGGGTTGCCAGGTGCCCCAGATGCCCCCCAGCGGCGATCCAGTCAGGCTCGGCGAGGCGCTGTAGGGCGTCTGCGACCGATACCACACAGCCTGGTTGCTGCCGATGCCGAAGACGTCCAGGTTGCCGTTGGCATCCAGGGCGGTGCTGATGGACGACACCGTACCACTCAGCGGCCCACCCAGCGGCTTCCAGACGCCGCTCCAGGTGCCGCTGGGCGACTGCGATTGATAGTACACGGAGTGGTTGGTGCCGATGGCGAAGACATCCAGGTTGCCACTGGCATCGTGGACGGTACTGATGGCCAGCGCCCCACCATGCAGGCTGGTCCAGACGCCCAGGTCGATGGGCGTGCTCGTCGGCACGGCCCTTTGTTCCAGGACTTCGAGTCCAGGCCGGGCTCGCCGTGTCGGCTGTCGGCGGGGACCGCCCTGGGCCCACTTCCTGATCTTCGCGTGCAGCTTCTTCAACGTTTTCATGGCTAGCTCCCAAGGATTGTGTTGTGTGTGGCTCACCAGGAGCAGCTTGCCACACCCTCTCGATCGCGCTTTGCGGCCGAAGTGTCCCGCGGCCGTCCGGATTTTTTGGGGTGGTGGCAGCCAGCGCGCTCGCCCCGGTGTCGAGCCGTGCCCCCAGCGATGGCCTCTTTCCCGTGCCGGCCGCCCCAACGCCGCTCCTACAATACTCATCGGGGCCAGCACGCCGATGGCACACGAATCCGCAAAAATACTTTGTCCCCTGCCGGTCAGCTCCTGTATACTCCGGCTGTGGCTTTTCCCCGCGGCCTCGCCTCGGCATCGTCGGTGGCCTCGGGGCTCTCCGGGTGGGCTGCCCCCGGGGGCCGAGCTGGGCGGCACGCCTCAGGGCCGGCGCGGGCAACTGACGCGTGCCATCGAGCACTTGGCCCAGCAGTTGGGGCTGGAGGGATGACCCATGAGCGAGTCCTCGGCCGCCAACGCAAGTTTGCCCCCGACCCGGCCTCACGACCTGGAGCGGCAGCTGTCGCAGTTGTGGCGGCAGGGCCAGCGCCCCGACGTCCATCAGCTCCTGGCCGCCGCCGGCGACCTACCGCCGGCGCAGGTGGCGGCGATCCTGGCGGTCGATCAGCGCGAGCGTTGGCGCGGCGGTGAGCGCATCGCGGCGGAGGACTATCTGCGGCCGTACCCGGCCCTCCAGGCGGCCGTCGAGCCGGCCCTGGAGCTGGTCTACGGGGAGGTCGTGCTGCGTGAGGAACGCGGCGAGGCGCCGGCGCTGAACGAGTACCTGGAGCGATTCCCGCAGTATGCGGCCCGGCTCCGCGAGCAATTCCAGCTGCACCAGGCGCTCGCGACGAAGCGCGAGTTCGGCTCCGGCGAAGCGATCACGGTAGCCGGCCTCGAGGCCGGGCCGGCCGAGCCCCGGGCCCTGCCGGCTGTCCCCGGCTACGAGGTCCTGGAAGAACTGGGCCGCGGCGGCATGGGCGTCGTGTATAAGGCCCGCCAACTCGCGCTCCATCGCCTGGTCGCCGTGAAGATGATCCGCGCCGGCGTGGAGGCCGAGCCGGGCGAGTTGGCCCGCTTCCGCACCGAGGCGGAAGCGGTGGCCCGGCTGCAGCACCCGAACATCGTGCAGATCCATGAAGTCGGTGAAGTAGACGGGCGGCCCTTCTGCGCTCTGGAGTTCGTGGCCGGCTGCGACCTGAACACGTACCTGGCCGGCACGCCGCTGCCGCCCAGAGCGGCGGCCGGCCTGGTGGAGGTACTGGCCCACGCCATCTCGGCCGCTCACCAGTGCGGCATTGTTCACCGCGACCTGAAGCCCTCTAACGTCCTCCTGGCGGGCGGGGAGACGACACCCGCGGGGGGCGCCGCCGGCGCGACCCCGCGCCCCGCGCTGGCTGGCCTGGTGCCCAAGATCACCGACTTCGGCGTAGCCAAGCTGCTGCCCGGCGGGGCGGGGGCGACGGCCTCCGACGAGCAGACGCAGAGCGGCGCCATCCTGGGGACGCCGAGTTACATGGCCCCCGAGCAGGCACGCGGCCGGAGCAAGGACGTCGGCCCCGCGGCCGATGTCTATGCCCTGGGAGCCGTCCTGTACGAGTGCCTGACCGGCCGCCCGCCCTTCAAGGCGGAATCCGCGTGGGAGACGCTGCAGCAGGTCATCAACGAGGAGCCGGTGCCGCCGACCCGTCTCCAGCCCCGGCTACCGCGCGATGTGGAAACGATCTGCCTGAAATGTCTTCAGAAAGAACCCGGCCAACGATACGCGAGTGCTGAGGCCCTGGCCGATGATCTGCGCCGCTTCGCTTCCGGACAGCCCATCCGAGCCCGGCCTGTGGGGGCCGCAGCACGCCTGGGGCGCTGGGCCCGGCGCGAGCCCGTGGTGGCAGGACTGCTCGGGGCGCTCCTGCTGGCCCTGACCGGCGGCCTGACGGCCGTGGGCTTACTGTGGCGGCGGGCCGAGGCGAACTTCCGGGAGTCCCGACGGCAGTACGATCGCGCCGAGGAAGGCTCGCGCGACGCCCGCCGCGCCGTCGAAGAGATGCTGGGCGAGGTCGCCGAGGAGCGCCTGAAAGACATCCCGGAAATGGAGCCGGTACAGCGCGCCCTCCTGGAGAAGGCGGCGGCGTTTTACGAGAAGTTCCTGGCAGAGCGCGGCGACGACCCGGCCCTGCGGGAGGAGGCCGCGCGCGCCTACGGCCGCCTGGGCCTGATCAACCAGCGCCTGGGCCGCCTCCCCGAGTCCCAAGTGGCTTTCGAGAAAGCCCTGGCCTTGCACACGGCGCTGGCGGCGGAAGCGCCGAGCGAGCCGCGCTACCGCCGCCTCATGGCCGTCGATCTCCTCAAGGGGCTGGCCGGCCTCTATCTCAGCGGCAACCGTTACGTCGAGGCCGAAGCCCCTCTCCTCAGAGCACGCGAGATTCTAGAGCCCCTGGCCGCGGAACACGCCGACGAGATCGAATACCAGGTGGACCTGGCCGACTGCTACAACAACCTGGGCGCCCTGTGGGATGACACGGGTCATCTGGACCAGGCGGAAGAGGCCCACGGCAACAGCTTGAAGATCCGCCAACGACTGGCAAGCGAACACCCTGCGGTCGCGCCGTTCCGCAACCAATTGGCCGCCAGCCACAACAACCTCGCCCTGGTTTACCAGAACAGCAAGCGACCCGACCGGGCTGAGGCCGAATACCAGGAGGCCCTGGCCCTCTGGAATGGTCTTCTCCACGATGACCCGGGTGCGACCGAGTATCGGCGCGCGGTGGGGATCTGCCACGAAAACCTGGGCTGGTTGTACCAGACGCACCTGGGGCAGCTCGCGAAGGCCGAGGCCGCGTTCCGGGAAGCGCGGGAAGTCCGCGAGAAGCTCGCCCGCGAACACCCTTCCTTCCCCGGCTACCAGGCCGACCTGGCGGATACCTACCGGGGGTTGGGCCTCGTGTACGAACGGCTCGGGCGGCCGGACGAGTCGGAAGGGTTCGCGTTGAAAGCCCTAGAAATCATGGAGCGCTCTCCTTCCGACGTTCCCAAGTACCGCTTCGACCTGGCGAACACCTACCAACACCTGGCCTGGCATTACTCCAGCACGGGCAAGAAGGACAAGGCAGAGCAGTTTTACGACAAGGCCCTGGCCCTGTGCAACGGCCTGGTCGGGCAGTACCCCGAGGTGGACCAATACCTTCGTACCCTGGGCTTCGTCCAGCACGGCAGGGGTATTCTGTACGTCAGTTGGCGACGGCTCGCGGACGCCGAGGACGCCTACCGGGAAGCTGTTCAGGTCCGGGAGAAACTGGCCCAGTCTTCGCAGGGGAAACCCGAGTCCCTGGACAACCTGTCCTGGTCTTACAACAACCTGAGCAACCTCTACGAGGAGACCGGTCGCCCTGAGTTGGCGGAGGCGACGCGCGAAAAGGCACTAGCCACCCGAGAGCGCCTGGTTCGCGAGAACCCGCACGTCTCAAACTACGCGGTCGGCTTGGCGGTCAGCTACGGCGCCCGGGCGGACCGGCTCCGGGACAGGGGCAAGGCTTTGGAGTCGCTCGATTGGTACGGCCGGGCCATCGGCCTGCTGGAGGGCGTGCTGAACGAGCAGCCGCGGCACGCGGAGGCCCGGGGCACCCTCAGTACCACCTACTGGGGCCGGGCGGCGGCGCTGAGTAAGAAACTGCTCCGCCACCAGGAGGCGCTCCCGGATTGGGAGCGGGCACGCGCCTACGACGACGGCAAACACTGGGACGAGATCTGGGTCCACCAGGCCATGACTTACGCGCGCCTGGGGGAGCACCTGCGGGCGACCGGCGACATGAAGGCCCTGGAGGCCAGGGCGGCAGCCGAACACAAGCCTGTTAAAGGGGATAGCTACTGCGTCATGGCTTACGTCTACGCGCTGTCGGCGATGGCCGCCGCCGCCGACGCCAAGCTGTCCCCGGCCGACCGGGCCCGGTTCGGCGCGGAGCACGCGGCAAAGGCTGTTGAACTGGTCCGCCGGTTGCATGCCCAGGGCTACTTCAAGGACCTGAAGCAGGTCGAAAACCTGAGAAGAACGCCGGAACTGGAGGTGCTGCGGCAAAGGAACGACTTTCAGGAATTGCTACGCGATATGGAGCAGAAACTGAAAGCCGGCAAAAACCGAAGAAACAGGACGCAGCTCGTAAAGACGTGTCGTCTTTACGAGCTGCGTCCTCTTTGTGCGCTCCTCGTGGGCCAGTGGGCCAGTCACTCGCCGAAAGGCGCAAGAAGTTCCTCACCGGAATAGAGGTGCCGGGAGTCAACTCGACTTCCGGCACCTCTCCGCCCGCCGGTCACCCGCCCCGTGGCTGCGGCCCCTCGCTCAGGCGCTCCTCGAGTTCGG
>DATFNV010000377.1:0-23006 GCA_035266225.1 Gemmataceae bacterium | reverse complement strand
CTTCGCTGGCGACACAAGCCTGAGGCGCCAGCGAAGGGGACGATCAACCTTCGCTGGCGACACAAGCCTGAGGCGCCAGCGAAGGGGGACGATCAACCTTCGCTGGCGCCTCAGGCTTGTATCGGCATATTTCTTGACGGTGTAATAAGGTAACCGGATCCCGTTTGGTGCTCGCAACCACGGCCTCATGCCGCCGGCTGACCGTCGAGCGGGTCAGGGGTCGAGTTGATCGGTAGTAATGATGTTGCCGTCGTTGATGTTGCCAAGATTCGAGAAAACCGTCGGGTCGATGGTGTAAGAGAGCGAACGCACCGACCCGTCGGCCAGCAGCGCGTTCCAGGTGCTCGGGTGAGCCGAGCCGAACGCCCCGCCGGTAGGGCCGATCACGTCATTATCGCGCAGCGGCAGCAGGTAGCTGAAGGCGTAGCGAATGCTGTTCAGGTTCCCGGCACTGTAGCCGAGGGCGTAGCCCACGTCGTCCTCATTGGTGATGAAGGTGAGCCGGGGATTCGCCGCCTTCTCGCCGATGAGGAGCGTGTAGCCCGGGCCGTCTTTGATGTCGGCACTTCGGACCGTGTTCTTGGCGACCGCGTACGTGGTCACGCCGGCCGTCGTGGTCGCGACGGACTGGGTGCGGACCATGCCGGTATTGAGGCCGTTGGTCGCGCCCGGATTGGCAATGCCGCCGTTGCAGCCGGCGTAATCGATGAACGACACCGTGACGGAAGTGCTCGCCAGCGAGCTGTAGTTGGGAAAGGGAATCGAGAGTGAGAACGTCGTCGGCGCACGACGGCTCGGGCAGAAATAAGAGCGGATCGGGGCCTTCAGGGCGGCCAACATCTGGGCGCTCTCCCCACTTGCGGCCGCCGCGGGTGTCGTGGCGGCGGCGGTCGTCGATTGGAGCCCTCCGCCGGACCAGACCAGGTCCTCCTGGATGTAGGGGAGGAGTTGAAAGGCCCAACCCGCCGGCTGCTGCCATCCTGCGACGGGGCTCGTGCCACTGGTCAGCTTGGTCCCATTGAACGTGGGCGTGGGATAGCCCGGCCCGGAGAAATCCAGGGTCCCGGCCGTCGGGTAGTAGCCGGTATCTGTCACATAATGCTGACAGGCCACGCCCATCTGGTGGAGGTTGTTGATGCAGGTGGTGCGATTGGCTGCCTCGCGGGCCTTCATGATGGCCGGCAGGGCGAGGGCGGCGAGGACCGCGATGATCCCAATGACGATGAGCAGCTCGATGAGCGTGAAGGCCGCCCTTCGAGCTTGGGGGTGCAGCAGAGGGGATCTCACGTGCGGGCTCCTTATGTGAGGTCGAAGGGGTCAGAAACGGGGGGCGCCGTGCCGCAGCCGCTCACAGCCGGAGGAGTTTGTTCAGGACGCGGCGCGGCCAGGGCTTGGGGGCCTCCGGCAACCGGGGGAACACGATCACGGTGTGGCAGAGCGGGCACTTCGCGAACTGACCGGCCTGCCTCTCCCGGTAGCGCAGCTTGCGCCCGCACTTGCGGCAGCTGACGTAGTAAAGCACCTCGTCCTTGTTCACCCCGACGCGCCGGCGCACCAGAAAGACGACGTTGACCAGAAGCAGGACGACGCAGGCGCTGACAATCGCAATCGGAATCGCCGGCCCGCGCAGCATCGCGTTGCCGCCCCGAGTCCCCTTGCCCGCGTTGACGGTCTTCCCCTCGGCCTTGCAAAAGGGGCACTCGCCCCCCGACTCGCTCACCTTGCGCGGCAATTCGCGTCCGCACTCTGGGCAATGCTGGTCGTCCACCACCGCCCCGGTCTTCGTGTCGCCGCCACTCAGGAGCAGCAGCACGACCCACAGCAGCAGGCCGGCGCCCAGGGCAGCCAGGCCGATCTTGGTAACGCGAGTTAGCTTCATGGCCGCTCAGCGTATCATCCGGGGCTCCGCGGTAAGTGAAGGTCTTGAGGAGGTTGCACGAAATCAGCGCCACGAGAGCGCAGAGCGACAGCCGGCCTCCCCGAGACTCCGGTAGGGCGAGCGCGGGTCAGGGCACGTCGATCTCCGTGGTGTTTGGCTCCGCCTTGATTACGACGATGATGCCGGTGTCCATCGTCTGGTTGGGGATCGGCGTCGGCTTGGACCCCGCGGGCAAGGGGCCGGAGCGCACCGGGTCATACTCCTCGAGGGTGACCTGGTACTCGCCGGGGACGGCCCCGTCGTTCCCCTCGTTGGAATAGGTCCTCAGTTCAAAGTTGCCGTCCGCCGTCGTCGTCCCTTCGGCAGCCACACCTTTGTTGGGCTTGGTCGGCTCCAGGTGGACGATGACGAACGCGGCGGGCTGCCCGTGCAGCCGCAGTTGGCCCTGGACGGAGTAGGTGTCGTTTTGCGGCAGCTGCTTTGGCCCGCAGCCCGCGAGCATCGCCACGGCGGCGAGGGGCAGGTAACGAAAGAGGGTCGATCGAATCGTGGCGTTCATTCTTTCTCCCGAGTGACTCCCCCGTGGCGGCCTCCCAGCGCGGGGGCGTGCGGTGTCATTTCCCGATGAAGGCTGGCCGGGACGCCAGCGAAACGACCCGAAGGCCTGCCGGGTCGGCGGGCCTTCGGGAAGGTACTGATGCCTCTTCCGATCGGGTTAGTAATCGGCGGGGGTGTTGATCGGCGCACCCGCGCTGCTGAGGTTCGGCTCAATGCGCTCGGCGGCGGAGACCAGGCGGCGCATGACGATGGCGTCGATGTTCTCGCTCAGGAACGTCACGTGGCCGTCCATGAAGAGCACGTTGGCCCCCGTGCCGTGGAAGCTGAACACCTCGTCGTTGGGACCGCAGTTGGTCTTGTTGGTCCAGATGCAGGTGGAGGCAGAGCCGCCGAAGGGGTACTTGTTGTTGTTGATCACCTTGGCGCGCTGGCCGACGATGGCCTGGGTGCCCAGGCTGTCGGTGGTCGCCACCGGGTCGCCGGAGACGCCGAAGCCGTTGTCCGGCTCGGCCCAGCGCCAGAAGGACCGGGCGATCCCGGTGACCGGATCGACGTAGGCGCCCGGCATGGCGTCGTAGCGGCCGACGTCCTCGGCGATGGCGATGGTGGTGCTCAGGCCGTCCGGGATGTCGATCAGGGAAGTGCCGAGCCCGTCCGGGGTGCCGTGCAGGCCGCCGCTCATGCGGGTGTTCTTGTTACGCACGCCCGTCACCGGGTCGATGTCGGTGTAGACGGTCGGGCCGTAGTCGGTGTAGCCGTAGCCCGCGCTATCCACGCCGGCGGCCGGGCGGAGCGGGTTACTCGGGCACAGGAAAGTCGGGATCGACGTCTGGGCGATCTGCTGGTTGACCGGGACCGTGCCGCCGGGGGCGATGGGACAGGCGGGGTCGTTGTAGGGATAGTTGTAGTTATAGCCGGCGACCAACTCGTCCTTCTCGATGAAGGGCAGAAGCCGCGTGAACACCGACTGACAGGTAAACGGGGCGGAGCCGAGGGTCACGCCGTTAGGAATGCCGTCGATTGTGGTGCCCGCGATGCCGGCCGCGTCCACACCGTTGGGGTAAAACCAGGTCTTGGCCTGTTTGGTGGGGGTGTTGGGCTCGACCCCCGGACCCGCGGGGGCAAGGCCGTCCTTCACGGCGAAGCTGTAATTCGGGTTCACGGTGGCGGTCGCGGTGATGTTGGCGGCGAAGCCGTGCGCGACGCCCGTGTTCGAGTTGGCGCCGCCTTCCTGGTAGTAGATGGTGCCTTCGCCGGCGTCGGGGAAGTGCCTGTTCTGGTCGTGGTAGTTGTGCATGGCGATGCCCATCTGCCGCAGGTTGTTCGCGCAGCTGTTGCGCGACGCGGCCTCGCGGGCCTTCTGGACGGCGGGGATCAGCAGGCCGATCAGGACCGCGATGATCGCGATCACCACCAACAGTTCGATCAGGGTGAAACCCTGACGGCCCTTGCGACGGGCAAGGACTTTCAGCTGTGTCATCATGAGGGGAGACCTCCGAGTGAAAACAAACCGCACGACGACGACGTCACCACCGTGGTGAATCGTCGAACGACGGCACATCCTGCCAAACGTGCCTCACGGATTCGGGGAATCCGTGGACCAAACTATCTTGATTGAATTCGGGAATTCGAGCCGTGACGCTCCCGTGCGACGGTTCGCACGGGAGCGGGATGGCTTGCCTTCATCGGCGTGATCGGCGGCGAGCATTGCGGCCTTTCCCGGGGACAATCTCAGGAGGCGGCGAGGGGCGACAGGGCGAGCGGTAGCCAACTCTCGGGTGCAATCACTTGAGCGGCGTCGCATGAGGGTGGCGTGAAGTCATGCCGAAAAAACGAGACCCCTCTTCCGGCGTACCGCCGGCCCCAGGTGGCGTCTGGGTGAGGTTCGTTCGTGTCGAACGCCCTCGCGTTTTCGGCCCGACCCACAGTTCTTGTCCCACCCCCATCGCGGCGGCCCGCACACGGGAGGCCCCCTCGACAGAAACCCTTCCGCTGCAATGGCTATTGCCAATTGGCGGTGGAACACGGGTGGGTGTTCAAACTGTGTGGGGGGAATCTACGCGGGATTTGTGTAGGACCGATGAACGATCCAGCAAGATAGAACAAAAGAATGACGAAGACCACCAAGCCGTTCGGGCCGGCGTCAGGTCGTCTGCGAGGGGCACCCCTGAGGCCGGCAGGCTCGGCCACTTGCCGCCACCGTACATTGAGCCCGTGTGAGGGAGGTTCCGGCCTTTCGCGGCCCCGTTCAGCGCCAGGACTTGGGAGAGCAACAATGGCGACGACCGAGCGGCGGTGGCTGTCCGGGCTGGGGCGCCTTCTGACCCTGCGCGTCTGCGGCGGGGCGGCCGCCCTGGCCTGGCCGCGCTTCGGCCGGTCCCGGACCCCGGAAGAGACGGCCGACCGCTTCTTCCGCCCGTGAGCCGGCCTCGCCCGGCCAGCCCTCACAGACAATTCACAGAATTCGCCCACATTCCACGATGGGAGATTCACACGGCGAAAGTAAAAAAACCCTTCTCACCCTGAGTGTTCCGACCCCTGGAAGGTAAGGCCATGCCGTTGAGCGACGCGGGGACGCAGTCCCTCGAAGAGCGGAACCAGCTCTTCACGGAGAATATGCCTTTGGCCTACTGGGCGCTGGGGCACCTCCTCGAACGACATTCCGGGCTCAAGGCCCGCCTCCTGCGGCGCTACCAGTGGGAGGACCTGGAGCAGGTTGCGCTGTTCGCGCTGTTGAAGTCCTGTGCGGCCCTAGACCCGGCGCGCGGGGCGCTGGCGACGCTGCTGACGACCACCTTGCGCCGCGACCTCCTCAGCGCCGTGCGGCAGGCCGACTGCCGCCTGCTCTTCGCCTCGCTGACCGAGAAAGTCGAGGTCTCCCTCGCGGGTCCGCCGGCGCCGCTATCGGCCGCCGACCGCGAAGCGGTCGCCCACGCGCTGGCGCAGCTTGACGAGCCCTCGTGCTTGCTGGTGCGCCGCCGCTTCGGCTTCGACGCCGGCCGCGAATGGAACCTGGAGGAAATCGCCCGCGCCCTCGGGGTCAGCAAGGAGCGCGTCCGCCAGATGGAGCGCTGGGCCCTCGACCGCCTGGCGGTCGTGCTGGCCGAGGGCCACGCCGCCGCGAGCCCAGGCGGTCCCGGCCACCAGGACCAGCCTATATGAGAGGGACTAAATATATAATAGCGGTGGGGTTCGTCCGCGCCGGGCCGGGCCGGGCGGCTCGCCGCTGGCGGGGATGAAAGTTGTGTGAAAGCGCGGGGCGTTGCTTGCGGTAGCTCCGCGGCGCCCGCTAAACTTCCTGTTCTCCCCCCTTCCCCGACCGAAACGGGGTGCCCCGCCCGACGGCCCGGGCGCGAACCGGCGGTGACCAGGTCTCCGGCGGCTCGTGGGGAGGCCCGGATGGGGCGCGTGGCGCCCGTCGCCGAGAATTTGGCCGACAGACACGAGGCTGGAACAAACCCCGGAGGATACGATGGGTCACACCCCCCGCGCCTGGATTGTCGCCGGAGTCGTCGCGCTCTGCGTCCTGCCCCTCGCCGGCTGTCAGAGGACGCGCGAATTGCCCCTCCCCAAACCCCATCCGCTCAAAGTTCGGGTCACCTGGCAGGGACAGCCGGTGCGCTTCGTGATCGTCAACCTGGGGCCTGTCCTTCCCGGCCCGGGGGCGGAGGCGGATGGTTGTACCGGGGAGGACGGGACCTTTGAACCCCGAAGTTTCGCCAACGACGGCAGCAAAGACGGGCTCGTGCCCGGGAAGTACGAGGTCACCCTGGAGGAATACGACCCGGTGCGGTTGGTTGCGATAAGACCCCTTCCCCCCGAGGCCCGCCCGACACGGCTCCCGTCCCTGGAGTGGAACACGGGAGTGACTGTTGAATTCCGCCAGGGGGACACTGAATTGAATGTGGACATTCCCTGAGCGGAGGGGACCGAGGGCGGGCCGCCGTTCGACTCGGCGGGCCGCCCTTCTCTCGACGCCGGCCGGTGCCCCGCTCGTGGCCGTTCATTCTTTCTCGGGCGGGACGTCTTCCCCTCCCGCCGCGTCGGCGTCCCGGGGAGGGACGGCGAACGACAGGATTACCCACTGCTCGTCCTCGCGCACGAGTTTGACGATGAGGGGGATTTCCCCCCGTCTTGAATCGCCACACCCAGGCACTCTCTATCTTCATGTGACTTTCACCGGATTTCGTTTCCTCTCCTGGCGCAGTGCCTATACATCAAACCTCATAAGAGGCGCTAACAGCATGGCGAGGGGACGTTAGCCCCCTGATGCGTCCGGGGGCTAACGCCCTCCGCTCGCCAACAAGTTAGTGCGTTTACTGATCGCCACCCAGAGAGGAAGTGGGCCCCGGGTTCCGAGTGACTCCGCCGCCGTGGCGGCCCGGGGCGGGGGACTCTCTGGCGGAGCGGCGGCCGTCCGGCGACGGGACACCGACCCCGCATGGCGGTAGCGGCTCCTCTGAATTCCGTCACCCGCGCGAACTCGGAGGTGATCTTCCATGCCTGCCCCCGCCTCGACCGAAGACTTCATGCTCATGATGCGGCAGAGCCACCTCCTCCCCGCGGAGGAGATCGACGCCTACCTTCGCAAGCGCGACGGGGCCCTCCCCCCCTCCGTGGCCGACCTGGCCGAAGCCCTGGTGCGCGACGGCCTGCTGACCCACTTTCAGGCGAAACTCCTGCTCCAGGGGAAGTGGCGCGGCTTCCTGCTCGCCGGCAAGTACAAGCTGCTGGAGCACCTCGGCGCCGGCGGCATGGCCACCGTCTTCCTGTGCGAGCACGTGTCGATGCAGCGGCGCGTGGCCATCAAGGTGCTGCCCCCCGCCCAGGCCAAGGACCCCGGCGCCGTCGAGCGCTTCTACCGCGAGGCCCGCGCCGTCGCCACCCTCGACCACCCCAACATCGTCCGCGCCCACGACATCGACCACGACGGCAAGGTCCATTTCCTCGTCATGGAGTACGTGGAGGGCCCGTCTCTGGTGGACCTGGTCCGCAAGAAAGGGCCGCTGCCCGTGGCGCGGGCGTGCAACTACGTCCGCCAGGCCGCGGTCGGCCTGCACCACGCCCACCTGGCCGGGCTGGTCCACCGCGACGTCAAGCCGGGCAACATCCTGGTGGACCGCTCGGGCGTCGTGAAGGTCCTCGACATGGGCCTGGCCCGCTTCTTCAACGACCACATCGACGACATCACCAAGCGCTTCGACGACAACGCCGCCCTCGGAACGGTCGATTTCCTGGCCCCCGAGCAGGCGCTCGACAGCCACACGGCCGACTGCCGCGCCGACATCTACAGCCTGGGCGCCACGCTCTACGCGGTGCTGACCGGCCGGACCCCCTTCGGGCCGGGGACGTCGATGCAGAAGATGCTCCGCCATCACCTGCAGGAGCCGGCGCCGCTCTGCGAGCTGCGGCCGGACGTACCCGAGGCGCTGGCGGCGGTCGTCGCCCGGATGATGGCGAAGTCCCCGGAGGCGCGCTACCAGACGGCCGCCGACGTCCACCAGGCCCTGGCCGCGTGGGACACCGAGCCGGTGTGCCCCCCGGCCGACGACGAGGTGCCGCGGCTGTCCCCCCGGTCCCAGGGGCCCGGCTCCTCGGCCCGGGGGCCGGCCTTCCCCTCGCTCCCCTCCGGTGTCGTTCTCGCGGTGTCCGCGCCGGCGTCCGCCGCTTCCTCCGCGGCGACGCCCCTTCCCGCCGCCCCGGCCCCGCGCCCGGTGCGGGCCGGGCGCGATTGGCGGGGGTGGGCAATCATCGGCGCGACCGCCGTCCTGCTCCTCAGCGGCACCGTGTTCGGCCTGCACTGGGCGCTGTCCACGCAACGGTCCCCGCTGCCCGGGCAGCAAGGGCCCGAGTCGCCCGGCAAGAAGGGGAATCCCCGGAACTCCGAGTCCGTGACCATCGCCCCCGACGCGACCACGCACTACGTGCGGCACATCCACACCCCGCACTACGACGCCGTGCTCAACGAGGACGGCAACCTCGGGAGCCTGAAGGTCGCCGACGTCGAGTTCTTCAAGACGGGCGTGCCCCTGTCGCCCGGCCAGCCCTCGCGAGGCGCTTACCTTTACTCCGACCGGACCGGGCAGGTCGTCGGCTTCCAGGGCGCGGAGACCGCGGGCAACGTCCTCACGGCCCGGAACGGCACGGCGGTGGTGAAGATGACATTCAGCGCCAACGCGGTGGCCTGGACGATCACGAATGCCACGCACGACGACGTGCTCTACTTCTGCATCCTGTTCGACCGCTCGGTGACGGCCGTCTGGGACAACGCCGGGGCATGGATGCCCGTCCCGCCGCCCCTGCCTGAGAAAGCTCCTCCCGGCTACCGCGTGGACCTGAAATGGGAGACCACGTCCTGGTTCGCGGGGAAGGCCAAGCTGACGCTCACCGGCGGGACCGAGACGTGGGGCCCCGCCCCGACCCCGAAGGAGGGTTACCAGGTCTGGCAACTGACCGTCCCGCCCGGCGCCACGCGCCAGGTGTCCGGCCGCATCGACGAGGCCACGGCCCAGGAGTTGGCCGAGGTCGCCAAAGTGGAGGCCGGTCCCTCACGCCGGCCGCGGCGGAGGGTCCGCCGCCGGGCCGGCAGCGGGTCGGCCCCTTGTCCGACACCATGCGAGGGAGAAGCATGATCGTGGCGACACCGACACGCCTCCAGGCCGAGGCCGGCGCGGGCGCGATGCCGATCGACCAGCTCTATGTCACGCACTGCCTGTACGACGAGGGGCTGGCGCGCGAGGCCGGCTTCGGGGTGCGGGCCAGCTCCACGCGCGACCCGCTCCTGTTGCGCTTCGCCCTGGAATACCCGCCCTACGAGCTGCCCGTGGGGCTCGGGGGCGACGAGACCGCCGCGCCGCGGCGACTCGCCCTGGTGCGCGTCCCCGGCGGCCGGTCGGCGCTCATCCATTCCGTGGTTCGGCCGGGGGACGAGCGCGGCCGCGCCAACAACTTCTTCTCGCACCTGCTCTTCGGCCAGGCCATCCCGGCGTGCGATGCGCTGGCCTCCTGGGCCGCCGCCGGCTGGGCCGCCGATTGCCCGCCCGGGGCCGACAAGGACATCCCCCCGCTGGCGGAACTGCCCCGGGGCGGGGCGGTCGGCGACCGCGCCCTGACGGCGTTCCTGCAGGCGACGTCCCACGCGACCGACCCCGTCTTCGCCACCCGGACCTGTCCGCAGCGCCTGGCGGACGACCGCAAGCGGCGGCGCCGACTGCTGTCGCTGGCGCTGCGCGGCTGCCTCCTGGCCCTCCAGGCCGGGCCGGCCACGCCGCGCGGGCGCTTCTTCCTGCTGGCCGAGCCGGGCCTGGTCGCCCTCCTGCTGTACGGTGCCGCGCGCCTGCTGCCGCAGGCGCTGGCCGAGGGAATGACCTTTTCCACCTACGAGAACGCGGCGACGGCGCTGCGCTCGTCCCGGCACGCCCAGGTCGTCGGCACCTGGCTCGCCGACCCCGCGCGCGGGCTGGACGCCGAGTTCTTCAGCGAACGTGGCTACGCCCTCGACACCGTCAACGACAAGTTCTCCGACGAGCTGGCCGGCGACGCGGACCGGGCCCTGGAGGAGTGGGTCGAACTGGCGTCCCGCGGCGAGTGGGCGGCGGTGGACCGGCTGCACGGCCTTCTGGGGAAGACGGCCACTACTGTCGTCGCCTACAAGGAAGGGGTGCAGGCCGACCGGCTTTCCCGCCGCCTGGCGTCGGGGCGGGCCGACGTCGAGGACCTGCTCGTCCTGAGGCGCGCCCCGTGGGGGGCGGCGCTCCTGGAGCAGCACCACGTCGCCGCCTGGCCGCTGGTCCGCGACGGCTGCCTGGCCGACCCCCGCCTGCGCGAGGAGTTCGCCGACCTGCTCCGCGAGCACCTTCCCGAGCTGGAAAACCGGGCCGCCCGCGCCCTGCGGCAGCACCCCCCCGGCAACTGGCAACCCCACTGGCGCGTCCTGTGGTTCCTCCTCCAGGGAACCCCGGCCCGCCTCCGCGAGACCTTCGAGCGCGTCCTCCCCGAGCCGCCGCTGCCGCCGGCACTGTGCTTTTCCATTTTGACAGAACTTCAGACTCTTCAACTCACCCCCGGCGACCCGCGCGTGCCGCTGCACCTGCTCTTGAAGAACTTCGACGGGGAGGAGCTGGACGAGTTCGCGCGCTCACCGCTGCCGCGCGAGTGGTTCGTGTGGGCCCTCTGTTACGCCCTGCTGCGGCCGGAGGCGCGGGCCGCCGCCGCCCGGCACGTCCACGAGGGCAGCGACGAGCTGGTGCGCGCCTTCTGGCAGCAGTTCCGGCTGCTCAAGGAACAGGCCCAGCGCCGGGCGATCCTGACGCCCCTGGTCGCGACGGTCGGGGACCGCGGCCCCACCTTCCTCGGCCGGCTGCTGAGCAGCAGCAGCGGCCTCCGCCCCGAGACGCTGTCGTGGCTGCTGGAGGCGCTGGGCGCCTGGAAGCGGGAGTGGGCGGAGTTCTGGGGCCGCGACGATCACCTCGGCCGGCTGCTGGCGTGGGTCCGCGACTTCGGCGAGGAGGGCGGTCCCGTCTGGGACCGCTTCTGCGCCGAGATCGACCGCGGCGTGCTGCCGCCGGGCGACCCCTATCAGCACACCCTGCTCATGAACCTTGTCGCGGTCAAGGGTCGGCCTGGGCCCCCCTTGCCAGGCCAGGCCGCCGAGGCCATCGCCGACTGGGCCGTGCTCCGCGATCACTTCGAGAAGGCCAGCGCCCTCCCGGGCGACGAACGCCGGGCCGTCATCGACGCCTGCAACCGGCGGCACCTGGACCCGGTGGCCGAGCTGAGCGAGTACTTCGCCCGCTTCGTCCAGCCCAAGGAGGTGCGCGAGGAGTTCCTCGACGATTTCGCCGGCTTCTTCCACAGCTTCTACCCCGAGCCGGCCGAGTACCGCGACCACGAAGCCCGCCTCATCGGCTGGCTCCAGGTCGTCGGCGCCTGCCCCGACGCCGCCAAGAAGGAGGCCTACCAGCGCTACTACCTCGAGCGCTTCGTGCCCCTCGAATTCCGGCGGCGGCTGGCCGAGGAGACGCACCGGGCCGGCAAACTCCTCCCCGCCGTGTACGAGCCGGCGGAGAAACCCGTGGGAGAGACGGACGAAGCGCCGGCGCCGGCGCCGGTGGAGGACGTGGCCGGCCCCGACGAGTTGCATCAGCTCAGCGGCGTCCGGCTGGCGGAAGGACAGGCGACCTTGCCGATCCTGGGTCTCTGGAGACGGCTGCCCTGGCTCCTCTTCACCCTCGCGGGCGGCGTCCTGGCGGCGCTGCTCTTCGGCCTGTACCTGCCGCCGACTCCCCGGGCGGCCGCCCTGCCCCCCTTCGTCCCGTTCCTCCCGCTGGTCCTGGCCTTCGCGGATAGCATCGCTCTGCAGTCGGTCGGCCTGGCGGTACGGCTGCTGCGGCAGCCCCCGGTCAAGGGGGCCGTCCTCCGGGCCCTGGCGAAGGAACTGCTCGGCGGCGCCCTGCTCGGCATCGTCTGCGGTGCGGCGGCCGGCGGAGTGGTCCTGGCCCTGGACGCCCCGCAGCGACTCAGCCTGGCCGTCGGCAGTGCCGTCGCCGCCGCGGTCGCGATGGCCGCCCTGGTCGGGTTCCTGCTGCCGGCGCTTTTCGGCCTGGTGCGCGGCGGCCGGCGGGTCGCCGCCGGTCCCCTTGCGCGGGCCGCCGTCGGCGCCGCGGCGCTGCTCCTCTATTTCTTCCTGACTCGGGTTCTCGCGCCTTGACGAGCTGTTCTTCCCGAACGCTCCCCGGGCGCGGGATGAGGAAACGGTCATGGGGATCCCACGACGAAGTTCGGTCATCCGCTTGCTCGCCCTGGCGGCGCTGGCGCTGAGTGCCGCGCTGCTGGTCAACCACTTCCACCCCAACCCCCGCCTCTGCGGCTTCGAGTCCGACTGTGAAGACGTCCTCTCCTCGCGGTTCGGCACCGTCCTCGGCGTGCCGCTGCCGCTGTTCGGCGTCGTCGGCTTTGCGGTGCTGTTCGGCCTGTCGCTCTTCCCCACGAGCCGAGGCGGGCGCCTGCTTCGTCCCCTGGCCGTGGCCGCGGGCGCCGGGGGTCTCGCGCTGATCCTCGTGCAGGTCTTCGCGCTGCAGCGCCTGTGCCGGTTCTGCCTGGTCATCGACGTCGCGGCCGTCGCCATCGCCGTCGTTGAGTTGGTGGGGGGCCGCGGTGCCTCACCCGCGGCCGTCGTGAGGTTCCGCCCCGTGTGGTGGGCCGGGGCCGCCCTGGCGCTCGGCCTCGGCGCGGCGCTCGGCGCGGCGGGGGCCGGGGCCGGGGGAGAGAGCGGACCGGTGCCGCCCGAGGTGACCGCCCTGTGGGTTGACGGCAAGGTGAACGTGGTGGAAGTGGCCGACTTCGAGTGTCCGCACTGTCGCCGTATGCACGCCGTGGTGAGGCAGTTCCTCGCCGAGGAGGGGGAGCGCGTTCACTTCGTCCGTCTGACGGCGCCGATGCCGGCCCACCCGCAGGCGCGGCACGCCTCGCGCGCCTTCCTCTGTGCGTGCGAACAGGGCCAGGGGGATGAGATGGCCGAGGCCCTGTTCCGGGCGCCGGACCTCAGGCCGGAGCGGTGTGAGTCGCTGGCGACCTCGCTGGGCCTGTCCTTGCCGGCCTTCCGGGCCTGCGCGGCCGCCCCGGCGACCGAGGCGCGCCTCGACGCCGAGCTCGCCTGGGTGAAGGCCGCTAGCCCGCGGGGCCTGCCGGTCGTCTGGGTTCAGGACCGGATGTTCTATGGCCTGCAACCCATCGAAGAGCTGCGCGCGGCCGAGCGAGCCGCGGAGAATCGGGAGCGTTAAGAGTCTGTTGGGGAAGCCGCTTGCGGCTTAGCGGAAGCTGGAATCTGCTAAGCCGCAAGCGGCTTCCGCAACAGAGCGTTCCGTTGGCGATGCCGACGAGGAGGGGAACCGTGTTCACTTTCCGGTGTGCCGGCTGCGGCAAGCAGCACGTCGTCAACAGGCCGTTCGAGCAAGACTACTCGACCCGATGCCTGCGCTGTGGGGAGACAATCGAGGTCACCCGCCTTCTGATTCATCTCGTCGCGGAGGGCTCCGAGGGCGCCGCGCCGTCGCCGCCCCCGAAGGAGGCCGTCACCACGGGGGGGAATGGCAGAGCGGGCGGTTACGCGGAAGACCCGGAGGAAGCCCGGGGGCCGAACGGGAAGCTGGCCAACGCGGAGCTGGACGACGCCGAGTTGGACGAGGCAGTCGCGGCCGATGCTTCCGGGAACGGCGCCTCCGGGTCCAGGAAGAAGCGCCGCCGGGGCCGCGCCCGGCGAAGGCGCGATGAGGCCACCGACCTGGACGAGGAGGGCGACGCCGACGACGGCACCCCCGACGCGGACGAGGCGAGGCCGAAAGCGCCGGCCGGGTCGGCCGGGGGAGTGCGCCAGCTCTGGCCGCTGATCGCCGGCATTGCGGTGATCGTCCTCGTGCTGCTAGGGGGCGGCGCGTATTTCCTCTTCGTCCGGGGGAAGGCGCCCCAGACACATAAAGAGGTCGCCAAGAAAGCGGACACGCCGAAGAAGCCGAGCACGACGCCTTCGACCCAGGTCAGCACGGAGAAGGCGCCCGAGCCGGCGAAGCCGGTCGTCAAGCCGAAGGAGCCGGAGTTCCGGATTGCGGCCACGCGCCTGTCGGCGGAACTGGCGGCGAACGCCGCCGAGGCCAATGAGAAGTACAAGGACAAGTTTGTCGAGGTGAGCGGGCTGTTCGGGAAAATCGAGAACAAGGAATCGCTGCACCCGCCCGCGCGGCCGCACGTGCTGTTCGCCTGCGACGGCGTCCCGGTCTGCTGCGACCTGGAGAAGAGTCTCACGGACCTCACCCGCTGGAAGCGCTTGACCCCCGGGCTGGCGTGTACCGTCCGCGGCACCTGCAGCAAGGATGGCTTCCTCCACCAGTGTGAGCTGCTGCCGCTGGCGGCGCCCGCAGACGCCCTCTACAAGGGGAAGGAGTTCGAGGTCGCCGGCTTCGTCAAGAGCGTCGCGCTGCGCCCCGAGCGACCCTTCCCCACGATCGAACTGGAGGGCGACACGGACGGCATCGTCCCGGCGGAATTCCGCTTCCAGGTCACGGAGGAGGACGAGGTGAAGAAGTTTCAGCCGGGCTTGCCGGTCGTCATCCGGGGGACGTGCGCCGGCCGCGACCTGGACGTCCGCAGGATGCTCACCGTCCAGTTCCACAACTGCCAGATGGTCTACACGCCGGCGCCGCCCCCCTCCGTCTCGCGGCTGAAAGTGGTCGAGGTGCTTCGCGCGTACGAGGAGGACCTCCGGCCGGTGTTCCTGCCGGCCCCCGGCTCGGAGGCGCAGGTCGCCGAGCCGGTGTCCCTCGCCGGGCTCATTCGGAATCTCTTGCAAGGTGCTGGTGTGTTGCCGGCGCAGGGCGCCGAGCCGGTGTCCCTCGCCGGGCTCGGCAAGGAATGGGCGGCCGACCCCGGGGCGCTGGAGAAGAAGTACCGCAACAAGATCGTCACCGTGTCCGGCAAGCTCCTGCTCCAGGAGCGGTCCGAGCTGGTCCTCGTGAGCGGGGCGACGGACCAGCCGCTGCAAGTCCGCTGCTTTTTCGACAGAGACTCTTACGAGTCTTACAAGGGGGTGAAGGTCGGGGCGGAAGTCCGCGCCCGGGGCCGGTGTACCGGGCTCGCGGGGCAGGTGCTGCGCCTGGACAGCTGCCGGGATCCCGACGCCGTGGCCCGAGACCCGCGCCGCGTCACTGTTGACTACCTCCCCCACCGGCCGTACCGGCAGCTGACTTACGACATCGCGGCGTACCCCACCCCCAACAAGAAGGAAGGGCCGGTGAAGCGCGTCGTCTACGTCCAGGGGGAGAACGGTAAGACCGAGAGCCTCATCACCCACTCGGGGACCCTCTCCGGCAAGACGCTGCTCGACCCCGACGAGGGGGGGAAATGGGTCGGCCAGAAGAAAACGCAGGCGGTGACGGCCGCGGGACCGGTCCTCTTTTACCGGGTCTCGGGCGGCTTCATCGAGATCGGGCAGCAAATCATGGACAAGGGCGGGCGCAAGCCGGAGGTGTGGGAGCCGGTCTTGAAGATCGGGGGTCGCACCGGCGACTCGTGGAGGTGGGCCCAGGGGGCGGTCACGCACGAGTTCACCATCGACAAGTTCGAGGACCGGGGAGGCCGGTCGAGCGTCGTGGTGAAGGAAACGGTGAGCAACGTCGCCGACCCGGCCCACCCCCTGGAGAGCCGCCACGTGTACGTCCGCGACGTGGGCGAGGTCGAGGAGCAGCAGTGGCAGCGGCTGACCGCCCGGGAGCGGATCCTCGTCGGGGAAAAGAGGCTGGTGGAGGAGGCGAAGGGCGCGCCGCGCAAGGACCGGCCGCCCGGCGGCTAGGCCAGGATGTCGCGGAGCCGGGGCGCGGCACGTTTTCCGGGGGTCCGGAGTGCCGAGTACTGAGTACGGAGTACTGAGTACGGAGCAGCGCCAGCCCGGCACCGCGCCGTCGATCCTGCGTACTCGGTACTGCGTACTCGGTACTCCGTACCCCCGGAAGTCTTGCCGGGCCCCGGAGCCGCCCGGACGCGAGGGCGACCGCTGGGCGGGGCGGCGTTATACTGACTGGGGGATTGCTTCTTTCTCCCAGGGACCCTCATGTCTCCGCTCACCTTCGACTTCGACGTGATCGTCGTCGGCGCCGGGCACGCCGGCGTCGAGGCCGCCCTCGCCGCGGCGCGCCTGGGGCTGCGCACCGCCCTGCTGACGATGAACGCCGACAGCGTCGCCCAGATGAGCTGCAACCCGGCCATCGGCGGCGTCGCCAAGGGGCAAATCGTCCGCGAGATCGATGCCCTCGGCGGCGAGATGGCCCGGTGCATCGACGCCAGCGCCATCCAGTTCCGCATGCTCAACCGCACCAAGGGCCCGGCCATGCACTCGCCGCGCGCCCAGGCCGACAAGAAGCTCTACCAGTTCACCATGAAGCGCGTCGTCGAGGGGCAAGCGAACCTCACCCTGCGCCAGGAGATCGTCGAGGCGCTGGTTCTGGCAGACATGGCGAGCGGGGGGCGTCAGCCCCCCGGTGACGTCACCGGGGGGCTGACGCCCCCCGCTCGCCGCGTGCTCGGCGTGATGGCGCGCGGCGACACGTTCTACCGCGGCCGCGCCGTCGTCTTCACCACGGGAACATTCCTGAAAGCGTTGATGCACACCGGCGAGGCCAAGACGCCGGGCGGCCGGGCGGGCGACCAGTCGGCCGAGGCGCTCAGCGACAGCCTCGCCGGCGCCGGCTTCCAGCTCGCCCGCTTCAAGACCGGCACCCCCTGCCGCCTCAACGGCCGCACCATCGACTTCGCCAGGTGCGAGCCGCAGCCCGGCGACGACGACCCGCGCCCCTTCAGCTTCGCCACCCCGGCCGTCACCCAGCCGCAGATGATGTGTCACATCACTTACACCACCCCGGAAGTCCACGACATCATCCGCGCCAACCTGCACCGGGCGCCCATGTACTCGGGGCAGATCCAGGGCCGCGGCCCACGCTACTGCCCGTCCATCGAGGACAAGGTGGTGCGCTTCGCCGACAAGGACCGCCATCAAATCTTCCTGGAGCCGGAGGGCCGCCACACCCTCGAGTACTACTGCAACGGCATCAGCACCAGCCTGCCCAAGGACGTCCAGTGCGAGATGCTCAAACGGATTCCCGGACTGGAGAACGCGGAAGTGCTGCGCTGGGGGTACGCCGTCGAGTACGACTACGCCCCGCCGACGCAGCTCCGACCGACGCTGGAAACCAAGCCTGTCGCGGGGCTCTTCTTCGCCGGTCAGATCAACGGCACGACCGGCTACGAGGAGGCGGCGGCGCAAGGGCTCATGGCTGGGATCAACGCGGCCCTACAGGTCAAGGGCGAGCCGCCGCTGGTCCTCGACCGCAGTCAGGCGTACGTCGGCGTCCTCATCGACGACCTTGTCACCCGCGGCGTCGATGAGCCGTATCGCATGTTCACGTCGCGGGCCGAGTACCGGCTGCTGCTGCGGCACGACAACGCCGACCGCCGCCTGACGCCGCTGGGCCGCCGCGTCGGCCTGGTCAAGGAGGACGCCTGGGAGCGATTGCAGCGCAAGGAGCAAGCCATCGCGGAGCTGACGGACTACCTGCGGACGCACCGTCAGGGCAGTATCGCCCTGGAGCAAGTCCTGCGGCGGCCGGAGGTCGATTGGGAAGCCTTGTCCGAGGCCGATCCGGCCTTGCGGGAGGTCAGCCGAGGCGCCCCCGCGGAGGCCATCGAACAGGTGGTGTTGGAGACCAAGTACGCCGGCTACGTCGAACGGCAGGCGGCGGCGATCGAGCGCTTTCAGCGGCTGGAGTCGAAGGCCATCCCGCCGCACTTCGATTACGCCGCCGTGCCGCAACTGCGCGCCGAGGCGAAGGAGAAGCTGTCGCGCGTCCGCCCCGCCAGCCTGGGACAGGCCAGCCGCATCAGCGGCATCACCCCAGCCGACCTGGCGGTGGTCCTGTTCTACCTGGGATGAATCCGTCCGTGCGAAGCCGTAAGCCGCAGGCGGGCGGCGCGGATTTTCCGTCTTGAGTCATCGGGCAAGAGTTGGCAAACTGCCCCCCGTCGTCGCCCGACCCCCGTCCCGGCAATGTGGGGAAATAGACGCAACGACACAGGACGGCCCTCCCGATAAAGACAGGGAAGCCCGGCGCCTGCCGGAAGATAGGCCGGCGCGCGAAGATGGTTAATTGAGCGAAAATGAGTGTGTTGAGCGAATAATTGCCGGCTGCGCAAACTTATTCGCCGTTGTCGAAGGAACTGTGGTACAGCAAAGAAGTTACAGCGACGGCCCCGGGGCGATTTGCGTTGACACGCCCGAGAAGGTGGATATAATCGCGGTCGGTGGAACGATAGGCAACCCCTCTCTCCTGGCTTCGGCACCTTTCGGAACCAGAGCGGATTAGCACCCCTCCACCCCGGATTGCGCCCGGAACGAGCGTTCAGGTTGCGCCTGATCGGAGAACCGGGCGCCAAGCGGAACAGTAGCGATCATGGATGACCCCAGCTCCCTGAGGTCTTACGGACAGACGACTCCGGGGGCACCACTCGTGCGACCGGCCCTGCGCCGGCAAGGGATGGACGAACGCATGAAAACCGTTTTCACGACCGGCGAAGCCGCCAAAATCTGCAAGGTCAGCCAACAGACGATCATCCGTTGCTTCGACAACGGCCAGCTCAAGGGCTTCCGCGTGCCCGGCTCGCGCTTCCGGCGCATCCCGCGCGAGATGCTGTACAAGTTCATGAAGGACAACGGCATCCCGACCGACGCGCTGGAGAGCGGCAAGCGCAAGGTCCTCCTGGTCGATGACGACGTGGAGCTGGTCGAGCTGATGACCAAGGTGCTCGAGGACGACGGCCGCTTCGAGGTGCGCGTGGCCAACAACGGCTTCGACGCCGGCATGATGGTCAAGGAGTACCGCCCCGACCTGATCGTCCTGGACGTCATGCTGCCCGACATTAACGGCAAAGAGGTCTGCCACCGCGTCCGCGGCGACCTGGCCCTGGAGGACGTCCGCATCCTGTGCATCAGCGGCATGGTCGAGGACGACAAGATTCAGGAGCTGAAGCTCGCCGGCGCCGACGACTTCCTGCACAAGCCGTTCGACATCGAGCACCTGATCGACCGCATGTGTTCGCTGCTCGAGATCGAGCCGGCGTCGGCCACCGCCTGAAAAAGAAGTCAGAAGACAGAAGACAGAAGTCAGAAGGCTCGCGCCTTGGATTCTGTCTTCTGACTTCTGACTTCTGTCTTCTTGGTCGAAGGAGTGACCACGGTGAGGGCCACCGCACCGGGCGATGCAGTCATCGAACTGCCCTGGCTGTGCCCGGGGGCGGAGGCGCTGGCGGCGCTGGCCCGTACGCCCGTCCCCTGGGTCGCCCTGCGCGAAGACCCCGGCACCGTCCTTCTCGTCCTCCGTCACACCACCGCGTTTGCTACCCTCACCCTCCCTTTTTCCCCGTCGAGTCTGCTGGAGCCGTCGCTGGCCGAGGCGGCGCTGGGCGGCGTCCGCGGGTACGCCGGCGCCGGCTTCGTCGATTGGACCCGCGACGGCGCCCGGGAGGTCCGTGCCGCCGCGCTCGAGTCCGCGCGATTGGCGCGACGAGTGGCGGAGGCCACCGGCCGCTACGAGCCGGAACACGCCTGGGTCGCCGGACTGCTGGCCCCACTCGGTTGGCTCGGCGTTTGCGCCGCCAACCCGGACTACGCCCGCGACTGCCTCGCCGACCCCGAGCACCCGCACCACCCGTCCGCCGTCGAGCGCCGCCACTGGGGCTTCGACCAGGCGGGACTGGGACGGCGCCTGGCCCGGCGCTGGGCGTTGCCGCCGTGGCTCGCCGCCGTGGCCGGCTACCTGGGACTGCCGCCCGAAGACGCGCGCCGCTGTGGCGCGGCGTCCGACCTCGTCGCCGTCGTGCGCCTCGCCGTCGCCCTGGCCCAGCGCCGCAACGGCGGCCTCCACCTCACCGTCGGCACGACCCCCGAGGAGGCCGCCGCCGCGGTCGGCCTCACTGCGGCCGCCCTGGAAGAGTTGGAGCGCGAGGCCCGGGACGAAACGCCGGTCCTTCCGCATTCGTCCCGTGTCCTTTGTCCTTCCCAGGTCCCGCTCCTGTCCGACCTGCTGGCCCTGGCCGCGGAAAACCGGCGCCTGCGCGACCTGCCGACGCTGCGCCGGGTGGAAGCCGAGGCCGACGCCCTTGCCGACGCCCTCCAGGAAGCCCGGGCCGGCGAGGCGGAGCGGCTGCGCGCCCAGAAGCTGGCCAGCCTGGCCGAACTCGCCGCGGGGGCCGGCCACGAAATCAACAATCCCCTCGCCGTCATTTCCGGGCAGGCCCAGTTCCTTCTCAACAAGCTGCTCAAAGGGGATCGGCGACAGGCGCCTCGGGACACGAACGCGTCGATCAATAGCGGCCCCGGTACTCAGTACGCAGTACTCAGTACCGAGACGCCCCCGGCCTCGCCCGTATCGCCGGAAGAGACCGAGGAAGCGTTACGGAAGATCATCGATCAAGCCCAGCGCATCCACCAGATCCTGCGCGAACTCATGCAATTCGCCCGGCCGCCGGTGCCCCACAAACAATTCTTCGACGCGGGCGACCTCGTCCAGGAAGTCGCGACGTCGCTGGCCGAACTGGCCGCCCAGCGCCGCGTCCGCCTCGTCGTCCCGCACCCGGGGCGGCCGGTGCCGCTCTGCGCCGACCCGGGGCAGGTCCGCACGGCCCTGACCTGCCTGCTGCGCAACGCCGTCGAGGCGGCGCCGGCGGACGGGTGGGCCGGCGTGCGCGTCGAACTCCCCTCGCCGGCCGCGGTCGCGATCGTCTTCGAGGACAACGGTCCCGGGCCGCCCCCCCAGCAGCGCGAGCACCTGTTCGACCCGTTCTACTGCGGGCGCAGCGCGGGGCGCGGCCGCGGACTCGGCCTGCCGACCGCCTGGCGCCTCGCCGGCCAGCACGGCGGCGACGTCGCCTTCGTCAACCTCCCCGACGGCCCGACGCGCTTCGTCCTGACCCTGCCCTGTTCGCCATCCCCCGCCAACGGCAACGGCAACGGCCAATCCTGACCGTCCACCACCTCCCTCCCCGTCGTGCGAATCGGTTCGCCTTGTTCGGCCCCTTTCCTATCGGTATAGACCCGCCCCGGCGGTTCGCACCGGAACAGAAGAGGGCCGAAGCATGTCCGACGATCCCGTCACCCCATCCGAAATTGAGCGCCGCCTGGAGCGCGGCCAGGTAGTCGAGTACCCGGTCTGCCCCTTCGCGCTGCCGCAGGGGGACGACATGGTATTCCTGCTGGAGCAGCGCCTCGCCAGCCGGGCGCACAAGAACGTCAGTTACGACCCGCGCCGCGACAAGGCCAGCGGCTTCCTCCGTCAGTCGCCGGAACAGGCGGAGCGGTTGCGGGCCCTGCTGGCGAGCTTCGCACGGACCGTGACCCGCTGGTTGGCCGACACCCTGCCGCGCTACGCCGCCGCCTGGAAGCCGGACATGGTCAGCTACCGCCCGCTGGAGGAAGCGACGCGCAAGCTGCGCCTCAAGGCGCGCAACGACCTGCTGCACGTCGATGCCTTCCCGACCCGGCCGACCAACGGCTGGCGCATCCTGCGCTGCTTCGTGAACGTCAACCCGAGCGAGCCGCGCGTCTGGGTCACGTCGGACCCGTTCGTCCGCTTGCTGGAGCGGTATGGTGCCGCCGCCGGGCTGCCGGGAGGGCACGGCGTTGGCTGGGTGCGGCGCGTCCAGAACGGCGTGCTGCGGCTGTTCCAGCCCGGCCGCCCGACCCGCTCCGCCTACGACGCCTTCATGCTGCGCCTGCACGATTACCTCAAGGCCGACGAAGACTTTCAGGAGCGCGGCAGCAAGCACTTCTGGAAGTTCCCGCCCGGCGGCGCCTGGCTGGCCATCACCGATACGTGCAGCCATGCCGTGCTGCGCGGCCGCTTCGCCCTGGAGCACTCGTATTTCCTGGCGCCGGAGTCGCTGGCGCTGCCCGACGAGTCGCCGGCCGCCCTGCTGGCGCAGGCCTGTGGCCGCGCCGTGCTGGAACCGGCCGCGTGATCGGACGATAATCTTCGTTGAGCGGCGGCCCTCGATTTATCGTTTCGCGAAACGATAAATCGAGGGCCGCCGCTCAACGGGGCACCTCCCATGCGTTCGATCCTCCAGGGCCTGCTGCACCTCCTCTACCCCGGCGCCTGTCACGTCTGCGACGCGCCGCTGCCGCCGGGGGCGGGCCCCTTCTGCGATCCGTGTCGCCAGGCGCTAACGGTCGATCCCCACGGCCAATGCCCGCGCTGCGCCGGCAGCGTCGGCCCCTTCGCCGAGGTCGCCGACGGTTGCCCCCACTGCCGCGGCACGTCTTTCCCCTTCGATACAGTCCTCCGCCTGGGCCCCTACGAGGGGCGCCTGCGCGAGGTGATCCTGCGCATGAAGCACGCCGCGGGGGAGGCGCTCGCCGAGTTGGTCGGCGAATTGTGGGCCGGCTGCGCCGAGGCCCGCCTGCGAGGATTGGCGGCCGACCTCGTCGTCCCGGTGCCGCTGCACTGGCGGCGGCGCTGGCGCCGCGGTTACAACCAGAGCGAGGCGCTGGCTCGCCCCCTGGCCGCGCGCCTCGGCCTGGCGTGCCGGCCCTCCTGCCTGCGCCGCGTTCGTCACACCCCACAGCAACCGAGTCGGAGCGCGGCCGGGCGGCTGGACAACGTCCGCGACGCCTTCCGGGCGCGCGGCCGGGTGCTGGCCGGGCGAACCGTCCTCCTGGTGGACGACGTCCTGACCACGGGGAGTACGGCGGCCGAGGCGGCGCGGGCGCTGCGGCGAGCGGGGGCTCGCCGCGTCGTCGTGGCGGTCCTGGCCCGCGCCCACGGCTAATCATGCGGGAGGGGAAAAGTTGGACGGTTGCGCCAGTCCCGCGACCCGGCCGAGTACCCCTTCACCCGCGCGGGGGGCGCGGGCGGAAATCGCCGGCTCCTCGGTCGGCTTGCGAGCGGGGTACGGGTGATAGGCAACGTAACGGGCACGGTAAGCGCCGCAGCTGCCCATCAGGTCGTTTCACTCCCGCCCTGTTTGACACCCT
>DATFNV010000376.1:0-33598 GCA_035266225.1 Gemmataceae bacterium | reverse complement strand
TCGATGATACGGTAGCTGATCCGGACGTTGATTTGGGAGGTCTTCGTGCCGGCGGTGATGAATTGCGGGAGGGGAGCCGCTGGTGGAGGGGTCACACCGCCCTCGCCCGCGGCCTGGTCATCGGCGTCAGTCCTTTTCTTGGTCATAAGACACACCGAAAAGCCGTCTTGTGGTTGTGAGTCCGTTGCCCATTGTACCATTGGCGGACTGCCATCCGCGGCAAGGCGACCGGGTTCAGATTGAATATGGGTGGATTCTAGCTTCCGGCGGCCCGGATTACCAGCGCGGTTGCGGCTCAAACTGCCGGTAGTCTGCAATCGCCTTTTTACCAAACACCGCAACCTCTCTTGCGTCTGCGGCGGGCCGCCGGATCGCTTTCCGGCGCCACCCGCAAACGCTGGAAGATCATCCCCGCCGTCCCACCGCCGTCAACTCGGCGGGCAGTAGCGGCCGCGCCCGGGGATGACGTTTCGCACCCCGCCGGTAGGATCGGCCACGTCGTCGGCGTAGCGCGGGATCAGGTGGACATGGACGTGCGGCACCGTCTGGCCAGCGACCTGTCCCACGTTGACGCCGATGTTGTACCCCTGCGGCGCGTAGCTCGCCTCGACGCGACAGCGGACGCGCCCAAGCAGTTCAAGCATCGCCGCCACTTCCGCCGGGTCGAGGTCGAAGAAGTTGGCGACGTGGCGCCGGAGCACGACCAGGGAGTGCCCCGGCGACACCGGGTAGGCGTCGAGGACGGCAATCGCGTACACGTTGGCTGCCAGGACGCGATCCGCCGGGATGTCGCAGAACGGGCAATCAGTCCTTGTCGAGTCGTTCATAGTAATCGCTGATCGCCTGCCGGCACGTCTGGCGCACCCGATCGAGGTCGCCTGGCTCCAGTTGCCGCCAGAGGCGCGGCTCGAACTGGACGTAGGCGAGATCCCGCCGGTCGTAGCGCAGAAACTGCCGGCGCTCGAACTTCTCAAACGGCTTGTCCAGCATCAGCCGCTGGGCGCTCCCCGCGTCCAACTCATCGACCGGCTGCTTGCGTGCCCCGGGGCGTTCGACGGCGACCCCCGCCGCCCGCCGGTCGCGGTAGAACTGCTGAAAGCGCCGCACCACTTCGCTTAGCTTCGCCCGCCCCTCCTCGTCGATACTCTCCACAAGAGCCAGCAGCATCACCGGCTTGTACGAAAGGGTCATGTCCATCGCGCCGATGAACTCCAGGAACCGGTCGCGGATGCTGTGGTCCGCCATCCGGGGTGCCCCGATGGCGACGCGCACCTCCTCGATGCGGTCCCGATGGAAGTAGAGGTAGGTCCGCTCGCCGAGTTCCAGAGTATGGTCCGGCTTCACCTGGCTACGTTCGACCGCCCCGCGCACGCGGCCCTCAGCGACCCCCAGTTCGCGCTCCAGGTCGGGGAGCGAAACCATGCCGGCGAGCGATTCCTGCCAGTTGAAGATGTTGATCGGCTCGTAATCCCGCGCCCAAAGGCCGATCTCCAGCACCGCCGTCGGCCTTTCTCCCCGGCTCAGCGCTTGTTCCTCGGCCTCCAGCAGATCCTGCGGCGCCAGCACCAGGCCGCCGGGGCGGTAGCGATTGTTGCCGAGCACTCGATGAATGCCGAGGGACTGGTTGTAGCGGCTGGCGTTATCGACGAAATCGAACACGACCAGGCACTCCTTGCCCGGTGCCTTGCGCGTGCCCCGCCCGAGTTGCTGGAGGTAGACGACGCGCGAAAGGGTCGGCCGGGCCATGAAGAGGGCCTCCACGTCCGGGCAGTCCCAGCCTTCGTTGAGGATGTCGCAGGCGCAGAGGACGCGCAGCCGCCCCTGCCGAAACGCTTGGAGGTATTGCTCGCGCTCTCGATTCGGCATCCGGCCGGAGACGCTCTGGGCTTCCACCCCGGCACGCCGAAATTCCTCCGCGAGGCGTTCCCCGTGCCCCACGTTCACGGCGAAGACGACGGCCTTGCGCCCCGGTACGTGCTGCCTGTACGTGTCCACGACGAGCCGGTCCCGCGCCGGAATGGCGATCGTCTCCTCGATGTCCTTGCGGTTGTACTGGATCTGGTTGTACCGCACCCTTGTCAGGTCCACGTTCGTCTTGACGCGAACACACCGTATGGGGACCAGCTCGCCGCGCTCGACGGCCTCTTGCAGGGTGAGGCGGTGAGCGCAATTCCGGAATAGCTCCAGCAGATCCTGACCATCGGCGCGCTCGGCTGTCGCCGTCAGTCCCAAGATGAAGCGGGGGTGGAAATGTTCCAGTACCCGCCGGTAGGTGTCCGCGGCCGCGTGGTGCGCCTCGTCAATCACCAGGTACTGGAACTCGCCGGGCGCAAATTCGTCCAGGTGATCGGCGAGGCTCTGGATGGCGGCCACGAGGTTATCGGCGTCGGTTTCTTGTGCCCCGCCGTAGTAGCGGCCCGTAACGGCCTCCGGCCACAGCCTCTGGAACTCTCCGTGCGTCTGGTTCACCAGGTCACGCCGATGCACCAGCCACAGCGTCCGCCCGCCGAGGCGCCGGGCGTCAGCGATGGCCGTGATCGTCTTCCCCGCGCCGGTCGCATGGTCCAGCAGCGCGATCGTCTTGCCCTCGGCCCTCATCCGCTGCAACGCTGCCAGTGCGTCGTCCTGGTGCGCCCGGAGCTGCACCACCTCGCCTTCCTGGCGCGGCAGGAAATCGTCGAACGACAGGAGCCCCGGCAGGCGCTCCATGAAAAGCGCCAGTTGTTCCTGGACGCGCTCGGGCTCGTGCGCCACCTGGCGGTCGGTCCAGCGGAAGACCCGCCAGCCCTGGTGAATGAGGCTGTTCTGCCGCAACAGGTCGTCTTCGTACTTCTCCGCAGGGACGACGTCGGGAACGTGCCAGGGAAGGCCGTCAACTTCAAACGCGATCTTCTCGCCTCGGGCGCGCAGCGCAAGGTCAACGTAGCGGCTGCGCCCGTAGATGTCAGTAACCGGGTACTGCGGCGCCAGCAACAATGCCTTCTCCAGCCCGAAAAGTTGGGTGAAGAGGTCCGTGAAAAGGTCTTCCGGTGCGCTGCTTGTCGCCCCGCGCTCGCCGCTATCCTGCGTCATGGTCGTCCTCGCAATGAGGCATTCATTTCAGGAGTATACCCGTGCAGGGGCGGGGAATGCCAGCAAAGTTGCTCTCGGGACCGGCGGGCCTACCAGAAACCGCCGACCGCGGTTTACCGTGCCGAAGTCCGGGCGCGGTAACGTGCCACGGCAGCCACGTCGTTCCTGACCGTCCCGCTCACATGAAGCGGGCGAAGTGACCACGCCGCAGGATTCGCTATCGATCAAGACCGAAATAAGCCGTTATTTCCCGCTGCCGAGACGGATCGGGCCAATACTTCGTGAGGATGCTTGACGCCAAGTCATCGATGAGGCAGGGATCAGTCGTGAGTACGTGCCACGCAGCGAGCGGAACCGTGGCGACGGCCGCTCCCTTCAGGAGTGCTCTCTTCGTCGGCTCGCTCCTTCCCTTCCCAATGGGAATGCGGTCCTTCTCCTCAATCACCCAGAAAGAGTCGTCTTGCAAGTGCCAAAAGGGGTACTCGGCATGGCTGGATTGACGGGCTGGTCCGAAGTAACGGATCGCTTTTTCGAGAATATCAACAAATTCCCTGAACGCGAAGCGATTTGTCCCGCCGGCCTTGGCTTGCGCAAGGATGAACAGCAGGAGGAGGGGCTTGTGGACTGCGACCTCATCGCCCCTCTTCCAGACCTTCGTTTCACAGATGAACTCTTCCCAGCTCCTCATTAGGACGCACACCCCGGTTCCTCGGCGCCCTGCCGTCGCAGGAACTCCTGAAACCCGAACGGCTCGTGAGCGGTCAGGAAGGCGAACAGGGAACGCTCATTCTGTGCCAGTTGCCGGAAGAGCGGCCCGACCACGACAGCAACCAGGGGGTGCAACGGGAATGCGGCGGCCAGCGACGCTTGCAACTCCTCCTCGCTCAGTGACCCGACGCGGACGCCCAGGTCGCAAGCCTCCGCCGCCAACTCGCGCCCGCGGGCCTGTAAGGAAGTGCGGATCCCCTCCGGCCCGGAGTGGTGGATCGCGCGGCCGAGCAGGTGGATGACCTGCTCGGTCCGTTCCTCGAAGGCGACGTCCTCGAAGCGCCCCTGCACCTTGGCCCATTCCGCCCGGCGCGTCGGCGAGACGTGCTCGGTGTAACGGTCCAGGCTCTGGTGGAGAATGGTCAGGACAAGGAAGGGTCGCTCGGCCCGGGCCGCGGCCTCGGCGAGCCCTTGAAGAACGAACACATCTCCCCGGTCGGGGTGAGCCGCCCCGTACTCGAGGAACTTCCCCAGCTCGTCAACGATGAGGAGAAGGCCGGCGCCTTCATGGGCGAAACGGTCGAGGTAAGCCAGGCTCTCCTCGAAGAGGCCGACCACGCCGGAGTTAGGGCCGTAGAAACTCCGCTGGAGCGCGATGTCCTCCAGTTGTTCGACGACCCGCGGCGGCCTTCCTCGTCTCATCTGGCGAAGGGCCAGGGCGAGCCGTCCGGCGAGGGCCTTTTCCAGCGGCTCGCGCGACCCACTCACCAGGACCGGGCAGAGGCGGCTGCCCCGCTTCGCGAGGGGCGAGCCCGCCCCGAACAACCGCTCGGCCAGCACGGCGTCTTCCCGCTGGAGGAAAGCCCGAGCCGATTTGCCGATCCGGTCCGGTCCGCCGAGGAGCTGGCTCACCAGCAGGGCGAAAGCCGACTTCCCCGACCCGTAAGGGCCGGTGAGGGACCAGGCGCGCGTCGAGGTTTCGCCGCGCAGGGCATCCGCCAGGCGGCTCAGCACGCCGCGGCCGGTGGGGGTCAGGATGTAGCCTTCGAGGGCGTCGGGGCGATCAAAATCGCGCACCAGGGCCACCGACCGCGTGAACCGCGGGCTGACGATGACGTGATCACGAAGGGGAAACGTGCCGAGCATGCCAGTTGTCCACGTCAGGAGCGGATCGCGGTTGCGTACGCGCGCTCGAGCACGGCCAGGGGCTCCACCCTCGGCCGCCGGTACAGCTGCTTGAGGCCGGCTGTTTCGTCGTAGGACAGGGCGCCTTCCGTCCAGTCCTCGATCTCGCCGCAGCGCTCGGCGAGGGCGGCCTCGTCGATCTTGAACACTTGCCCCGGGCTGCCGGGTTGGCGGGCCGCGTCGGACAGGGCCAACACCCCCGCGGCCGGTGCGAAGTTCCCCCAGAAGTCAGCCAGGGCGTAGAACAGAATGCCATTCGGCAACTGCGGCTGCAAGCCCCGTTGGAACTGAAAGACCTGCCCGTCGCCCGCCGTGCGGACCAGGCCCAACTCCACCAACGGACAATCGAGGGTGTCTTCGAGGAGCAAGACCTTGCTCTGCCGCGCGGGCAGGTAGGTCCGCAAGAAGCAGTCGATGTCGCGCCGCAGCGAGCTGGTCGCGATCCGCTTCGCCCCCACGGTTTGCGTCCAGGCGAAGAGGGCGGAGCAGAGCAGGTCGCGGGTGAATTCCGGTTCGTGGAAGTGGCTAAACGCCCAGAACCAGGTCGTCGAGCGGCGCAGGTTCGAGGCGATCTGCCAGTGCAGCAGCCAGAGGGTGGCCGGGTCTTCGAGGTAAGGGTCCCAGCCGTCGTCGGCGAACAGGGCCTGACCCAGCCAACTCGGGCGGAAGTGGCCGCTCGGCCTGCCGTTGCTGCTCGCCGCCGCCTCGATGACACCGGCCGACAGGCACCAGTGGCGGATCGAGCGGACCATGTTCTTGCCGACGCCGAGAGTCGTCATCGCCTCGTCGCGCAGGAAGATCGTCCCGTCTTCCGCCACGGCGTCGAATCCCTTCTTCAGCCAGGAGTAGCGGAACGGGAAGGTCTCGTGGCCGGAGAAGCTGTAAGTGGTCGGGTTCGGCTGCATACCCGAGCTTGCCTCAGGGGGGCCTATACACACAAACACCAGATGATACAGGCAAACGCTCTGCCGCGAAATGGTTTTCCGAAGAATTCCGCGTCTCGGTGCGGAGGAATCTTGATGCTGTAACGAACGTGCCTGGTTTGCGCGACGACCTGTCCCTTCAGCAATGAAAGGCGGGGAAAGGAGGGACGCGGAAAGGCGTCAGGAACCGCAAAGACAGAATGTCTTTACGATTCTTCACGCGTTCGCCCCTTTCCGATATCTGCGACCAGCCTCCCGGAGTTGCGTGCAAGCCAGGAGGGCAACTGGACCACCCTCATGGGTTGCCGGAACGGGCGCGGCGGCGCGGCGGCGAACCTGCCGGGGGTGGGCCTGCCAGGCCGGCGCGGAACTCGTCGAGGCTGGCGCAGCGGATGGCCAGCGGGGAAGGGAGAAGGGGACATTCCTATTTTTCCCGAGGGAATAACAGGAATGTTCCCTTCTCCCTGCGCCGCGTGTCGTCATCCGATCCGCACCGCGCCCGAGAGGACGAATTGACGCGCCGCGACTCCTTCGGCTACCCTACCCGGTGAGGAGGCGCCGCGATCATGACACCGAATACCCCCCCTCTGGTCCTGGAGGGGACGCTGAAGCCCGACGGCACCTTGCAACTCGACCAGAGGCCGAACCTACCGGCTGGTCGGGTCCGCGTGACGGTGCAACCGCTCCCGCAGGCAGCCCCGGCGGGCGGCACCTTGATGTCCCGGATGCAGGGCGTCTGGGCCGCCCAGAAGGCGCGCGGACACGTCCCGCGCAGCCGCGAAGAGATCGACGCCGACCTCCGCGCCCTGCGGGACGAGGCCGAAGAGGAGATGCAAGCCGTCGAACGCCTGTCCGACGAGTGCCGCCACGCACGCGAGCAGGATGGGACGAAAGGGCCACCTCGGTAATGGTCTTCCTCGACACCGCGCCGGTCATCTACTTCGTCGAGCAACACCCCGTTTGGGGGCCGAAGGCCGCTTCTCGGCTCTCGGCCCTTCAGGCGGCCGGGGAAGTCCTCGCCGTCAGCGATCTCGTCCGCATGGAGTGCCTGGTCAAACCGCTGAAGTTGGGCGACACCGCCCTCGTTGCCGACTTCGTGACGCTCTTCACCGCGCCCGGCGTCATTGTGCTGCCGGTGACGGCGGCGGTCTGCGACCGTGCGGCCGCTATCCGCGCGGCTCACAACCTTAAACCGCTCGACTCCCTGCACCTTGCGGCCGCCATCGTCCACGGCTGCACCCGGTTCCTGACGAATGACAACCGCCTCAGTCGCTTCCCCGACATCCCGGTGGAGGTGCTGGTGTAGCGCGAAACGGCCAGCATCGAGTACGCGAACCGCAAAGACAGATTGTCCTTCTGAGGCGCGGAAAGCTGTCAGGAACCGCAAAGACAGAATGTCTTTACGCTTCTTCCCGCGTTCGTCCCGTGCGGAACCACAGCTGCTGCGTCGGCGCGCCCGCGGCTTCCAGCCGCAATTGGCCTCCCTGCGAGTGAAATCCACCCGGCAACAGGACGAACGCCAGGCAGATTGTGGGCAACCGCAGCCGTTGCGACAGCAGTGCCGACTTGGCCAGCATGTCCCAGGGCGCGTGGCGCAAGAACTCCTGAAACCTGCACGGCTCGTGATCCGCCAGGCGGCTCAGCACGACGTTGAGCGGCCGCCCTCGGGGCGGCGCGGATTCATCAATTCGCGAAGCGATAAATCGAGGGCGGCTGCTAAACAACCGGACATCGAATGGCCTGAGTATAACGTTATCGGGGAGGGTGCCACAGTACCGTGGCATGCCCCCTGGCACCTTGCGACCCGTGCTCTTTTACCCGCTCAGCGCTTTGCCCTCTCGATCCCTGGGAGTTCCCCACCATGCACCGTCTGCTCGCCGTCGTTCTTGCCGTCCTCGCCGCCGCGCCGGCGTGGGCCGCCGACCCCTTCGAGCCTTACACCAACCCCATCCTGGCCAAGGTGCCGAAGGCCGACGGCGCCCTCGAGGTCAAACAGCTGTCGCGCGAGCAGCTCATCGACAACGACCGCACCCTGTCCGGCGTCGCCGGCACCTTCCTGGTTGTCAAGACCAACGACAACCGCTGGAGCAAACTTCTCGTCCAATACGCCTTGCACAAGGCGGGGGAAGGGAAGACAATTCCTATGGTTTCGCTCGAGCGTTTCGTCACCTTCAAAGAGGGGGAAGTGCGAGCCGTGCAGGCGGCCGGGCAGAACGTCAACCTCTATCCGGGGTTCCGCTTCAGCCTCGATCTGGGCCAGGTGGTGCCGGAGGACATCGGCGGCGACCTGCGCTTCGTCGTGGACAGCGGCAAGGCTTTCCTGGAGCCGCTGGGCAAGGCGAAGGCGTACCTGGTGACGAAGCCCTTGCCGGAGGCGGTGCCGCCCAGGAGCGAGAAAGTCGTCGTCGGCGACAAGTTCGAGGCGAAATACTTCAACGGCACCTACCAGCTGCGCGACGACGGCCGGCGCTCCGGCAAGCTGACCCTGAAGGTGAACCAGGAGGGCGGCGTGAGCGGCATCTACGTCTCGGACAAGGACGGCTCGGCCTACGACGTGCGCGGCCGGGTCGGCGTGCCGAACCACAGCGTCGAGTTTACGGTGCAGTTCCCGCGCTCGGAACAGACGTTCAAGGGCTGGCTGTTCACCGCCGACGCCAGGGCGATCACCGGCTCGTCGCGACTCGGCGACCGCGAAGCGGGCTTTTACGCGGTGCGCGTCGAGGAAAAGTAGTCCGGAGTCGTTACAATTGTCTCTGGATGATGTCGAGCAGGCTCTCGACGTCCACCGGCTTCTGGAGGTAACCGGCGACATGGAGCGAGACCGCCTTCTGCTGGACGTTGCCGTCGGCGGACAGGACGACGACGGGGATCGCCGACAGGCTCGGATCCTGGGCCTGTTCGCGGCGGAACTGCCAGCCGTCCATGATCGGCATCATCAGGTCGAGGAGGATGAGGTCGGGATGGGGGGCGGCGCGGAGTTGGCCGAGGGCCTCTTGCCCGTTGGCGGCGACGACGACGACGAAGCCCTCGGCGGTCAGGATCAGGGCCAGTGCCTCGCGGGTCGCCGAGTCGTCCTCCACGACCAGGATCGTTTTCCCGCCCTGACCTTCCGTCGTCATGATCGATCAGCCCTCCTGCGGCCTGGACGTATCGCTTCGTCATCCTAAGCCGCGGGGTACGAGCCAGCAAGTCGTTCGCGGCGCACGCGTGAAGGCGTGACGATGCTCGCCGCTGAGCAAGGCTTTGCAAGGTCCCCAAGCTCAGCCGATGCGCCGCGCTAGGCCCGGGGCCCCCGCACGGCCGCCGGAGGCGGGACGGAAGGAACCGGTAGGACAAGGAGTCCCGCCGGCACTGGATTTGCCGCCTGGAAAGATTGGTTCATCGAGATTCCCTCGAGAAGAGGCCCACTATCCCCACACCAAGAGACAGTCACCATGGCCGAAAAAAGTAGACGCGGGTTCGCCGGAATGGACCCAAAAAAGCAGCGGGAGATTGCCAGCAAGGGGGGCAAGGCCGCACACGCCAAGGGTACGGCACATGAGTTCACCGCCGAGGAAGCGCGCGAGGCCGGCCGCAAGGGCGGTCAAGCGGCGCACCTGCGCGGTACTGCTCATCAGTTCACAACCGAGGAGGCGCGCGAGGCCGGCCGCAAGGGCGGGCGCAGCTCGCGGCGCGGCAACGCCGCGTCGGACGAGGAGGCGCCCGAGAGTTCGGGCGATGGCAAGGGCTCGGCGGGGGCCAGGCACCCCGCCGAGAGTGCGGTGTAACGGCGCAGAGAGGGGCGTGACAGCGGCCCCGTGGCGCGGCGATTCCCGGCTGAGCGAGGAGGACTCATCCAAGGCCAAACGGAAGACGTGCGCGAAGCCGGCAAGAAGGGCGGCGAGGCGCGGTATCAAAACCCCTCTTGCCGCTTGCGGCTTCACAGCAACGATTGCGAAGCCGCAAGCGGCGAAGACCGTGTTGTTACCGATTCTCAACGGACACAATCACGCGAGCAGTTCGCGGATCGGGCTGCCCCACGGCACCAGGTGGAACGGCCGGCTCAGGCGGTCCTGAAGTTCCAGGTCATTCGCGATCCCCAAACAGTGATAGATCGTGGCGACCACGTCGGCGGGCGTGACCGGGTTGCTGCTCGGCCGGGCGCCGATGCGGTCGCTGGCGCCGAAGACCGTGCCGGACCTGATGCCGCCTCCCGCGAGCATCAGGCCGTAGCAGAAGTTCCAGTGGTCGCGCCCGGCCGCCTTGTTCACCTTCGGTGAGCGGCCGAACTCTCCCATCACCACCACCAGCGTCCGCCGCAGCATCCCGCGCTCGATCAGGTCCTTGAGCAGACTGCTCAGGGCCGCGTCGAGTTGCGGCAGCAACTCGTTCTTGAGCTTGGTGAAATTGTTGCCGTGAGTGTCCCAGGTGGCGTTGGCGTCGGGCGCCCACGAGATGCAGGCGACGCGCGTGCCGGCCTCGATCAGGCGGCGGGCGAGCAGCACACTCTGGCCGTAGATGTTGCGGCCGTAGGCGTCGCGCACCGTGAGCGGCTCGCGGTCCAACTCGAACGCCTTCTGCGTGGCCGGCGAGGTGAGCAGGTCGAAAGCGCGGGCCTGGAAGCCGCTCATCTCCTGCGCCCGGCCGTCGCCGCCGCCGGCGAGGCGGGCGATCAGGCGCCGCCGCGCGTCGAAGCGCTCGGGCGGCACGTCGGGGCCCAGCGACAATTCGGGCAGGGCGAAGTTCGGAGCGTTGGGGTTGCGCAGCATGAAGAGCGGGTCGCGCGGCCGGCCGAGGAGTCCGCCAAAGAAGCCCGGCTGCGGCGGGCCGCCGGCGCCCTCGGCCGTGATGTACGGCATCGAGACGTAGGGGACGACCGGCGTTTTCGGAGGGCGGAGGAGTCCGACGACGGAGCCGATGGCCGGCTGGTCGTTGCGGCCGGAGCCGATGGCCACGTTGGTGTCGCCGCGGTCGTGGCCGGTCAGTCCGCAGTAGACCGCCGCCGCGTGGGCGTTGTTGACGCTGTGATGGGCCGAGCGCACCAGGGCGCAGTGGTGCGTCAACCTGGCCATCTTCGGCAGGTGCTCGGAAAGCTGCACGCCGGTCAGCGACGTGGCGATGGGCTTGAACTCGCCGCGGATCTCGGCGGGAGCGTCGGGCTTCATGTCCCACATGTCGAGGTGGCTCGGGCCGCCGTTGAGGAAGAGGAGGATGCAGGCGTCGGCCGCCGGCGAGGAGGCGGGACGGGTGGCGGCGCGCAGTACCTGCGGCAGGCCAAGGCCGAGCAGGCCGATGCTGCCGACCTGGAGCATGCGCCGGCGCGAGATGCGCGGCGGGCCGGGGCAACGTGGTTCTGGATTCATCGCCGACTCCATGAGCACTCGTTCTCTCCGTCAGACAGTCCAGTCCTCAACCAGCAACCCGGGCACCCGAGAAAACATACGGTCCCTGGTGACCAGAATGGCTCCCAGCGAGAGAGCGGTTGTGGCGATCCAGAGGTCGTTGTCCTTGAGGTTGACGGCTTGCGCGTCTAGTGATGCCCTCAACCAGCCGTAAAATTCGGCAATAGGGACCGTGATCGGTTCTATTGCCAGCTTCGGCAGTACAAACCGGGCGCGCGATTCGATGTCCGTGCGCTTCCTGCTAGGGGGTAGTCGCTCTATACCGTACCGAATCTCTCCGTAAACAATTACGTTTGTGAGCAAGCGTCCGGGATGTTGCGCCGCCCGAGCGATCAGCCTTGGATGCCGGTCCATCAGATCGCTGACGGCATTGGTGTCGAGGAGGGCGTCGGGCATCAGGGCGCCTCCGGGCCAACGCGCTCGTCGGGTTCGTCGGCGCCCCAGGCGGGGTCCGGTTCTCCGCCGGCGATGAGGCGCTCCAGCTCATCGACCCATCCCTTAGGCAGGGGAGGGCCGGACATCACGGCACGAATGACCGCGGCAGGAGACCCCGGCGGCTCCGGGTCTTGCGTGACGAGGACCGGCGTACCATCCGTCAGCGGGACAGGTTCCTCCACAATCACCACCGTACCGCCTCGAATCACGCCACGGTAAGTTTGCCTGTCCATGAATCACCTCCCCGATCCGGAGCGGCCACCTCGTCCAAGAAAGACCCCTACCGCATTCTAGCGACTTCCTCGCGGCGGCGTTCAGGGCCTTCTTCAGCCGGCTAACTCCTTGATGACCCGTCCCGACACGTCCGTCAAACGCATGTCGCGGCCGCCGTGGAAGTACGTCAGCAGCGTGTGGTCCAGCCCCATCAGGTGCAGGACGTTGGCGTGCAGGTCGTGGACGTGGACCTTGTTCTCCACCGCGGCGAAGCCGAACTCGTCGGTCGCCCCGATCACTTGCCCTCCCTTGACGCCGCCGCCGGCCAGCCACGACGTGAAGCCGCGCGGGCTGTGGTCGCGGCCCTTGCCGTTCTGGCCCGTCGGCGTCCGGCCAAACTCGCCGGTCCACACCACCAGCGTCGAGTCGAGCAGGCCGCGCCGCTTCAGGTCGGTCAGCAGCGCCGCGATCGGCCGATCCGTCTCGCCGCAGTGCAGTTCGTGGTTCTTGTTCACGTCGGCGTGGGCGTCCCAGGTCTCCTCGCTGTGGCCGCCGCCGGAGTAGACCTGCACGAAGCGCACGCCGCGCTCCACCAGCCGCCGTGCCAGCAGGCAGCGCCGGCCAAACTTCTCCGTCTTCGGGTCGTCCAGCCCGTACAAGTGCTTCGTCTCTGCCGTCTCCTGCGCCAAATCGACCGCCTCCGGGGCGTGCGCCTGCATGCGGAAGGCCAACTCGTAACTCGCCGTCCGCGCCGCCAACTCGCTGTTCTCCGGCGTCGCCTGGGAGTGCATCCCGTTGAGGCGGCCGAGCAGGTCGAGGCCGGCACGCTGCTGCTCGGCGCCGACGCCCGCCGGCGGCGACAGGTTGATGATCGGGTCGCCGCTGACGCGGAACTGCGTCCCCTGGTAGGCGGCCGGCATGAAGCCGTTGCCCCAGTTGGGTGGCCCGCCGATCGGCCCGCCGCGGTGGTCGAGCATCACCACGAAGGCCGGCAGGTTCTCGCTCGCGCTGCCCAACCCGTAGCTGACCCACGAGCCGAGGGCCGGGTAGCCCTGGCGCAGGAAGCCGGTGTTCATCTGCAACAGGCCCGAGCCGTGGGCGAAGCTGTCGGCGTAGGTGCCGCGGATGATCGCCAGGTCATCGACGCAGCGGCCCAGGTGCGGGTACAGCTCCGACACCTCGATGCCGCTCTTGCCGCACCTGGGGAACTTGTACTTCGACCCCAGGAGGGTGCCGGGCTTGCGCACCTTGAAGAGCGGGTCGTCGTCCAGGTTCGGCATCGCTTGGCCGCTGCGCTTCGTCAGCTCGGGCTTGGGGTCCCAGAGATCGACCTGCGACGGGCCGCCGTACATGAACAGGCAGATGCAGGCGCGGGCCTTGGCCGAGAAGTGCGGCTGCCGTGGGGCCAGCGGGTTTGGCGCGGGCCCGGCGGCGCGGGCGCGGTTGGCGAAGAAGCCGTCCCCGGCCAGGAGGTAGGTCAGCGCCGTGCCGACGAAGCCGCCGCCCATCTCCCAGAGGAATTCGCGACGGGTGCGACGGCAGGGGGTGAGGTAGTTTGGCATCGCCGGGTCCCTACGTCGCTTGCGGCTTAGCGTTGGCTTCACCGGGGTTGCGTGAACGCTAAGCCGCAAGCGGCTTCAATCCAGGTAAACGAACTCGTTCAAATTCAGCACCACCAGGCAGAACGCCTCCAGGCGCTGCCGCTCCAGGAAGGCGACGCTCGTCTTCACCTCCTCGTCGCGCGGCGGCCGGCACAGCGCCAGCTCGAAGGCCCGCCGCACCTGCGCCGCCGGGTCGTCGCCGGCCTCGCGCCGCAGCCGATCCGCCAAGTGGCGCGCCTGCTCGTTGGCGAAGGCGCCGTTGAGGAAGGTGAGCGCCTGCGGCGCCGTCGTCGAAACCGGCCGCGCCTCGCAACTCGACGTGGTGTCGGGGGCGTCGAGCAGGTCCAACTCCGGCACCGCCAGCGAGCGCTTGACGAAGATGTACACGCTACGGCGGGCCTGCTGGCGCTCGTCCGACTTGCCCCAGCCGTCGCCGGGCCGCGACTGCCCCTCCAGCACCGCCCGCGCCAGCGCCGGGTAGATACTCGGCCCGCGCTGCTCCCGGTTCAGCCGCCCGCTCACCGCCAGCATCGCGTCGCGCACCGCCTCCGCCTCCAGCCGCCGCTGCCGCCAGCGCCCCAGCAGCGCGTCTTTGGGGTCGGCGCGGACCGCCTCGTCCGGCGCCGCCGCCGAGGTCCGATACGCGGCGGAGAGGACGATTAGCCGGTGCAGCGGTTTCAGGCGCCAGCCGTCGGCGACGAAGCGCGCCGCCAGCCAGTCGAGCAGCTCGGGGTGCGTCGGCGGCTCGCCGGCGGTGCCGAAGTCGTTGGCCGTCGGCACCAGCCCGAGGCCGAAGTGCCACTGCCAGACGCGGTTGACCATCACGCGCGCCGTCAGCGGGTTGTCGGCGCTGGTCAGCCACCGCGCCAGCCACAGGCGCCGGCCCGTCGATTTTTCCGTGGGGCGGGGCGGGTCCGGCTCGCGCCGCACCAGGACGGCGGGCAGACCGGGGCCGACTTCCTGGCGCGGCCGGTTCGGGTCGCCGCGACGGAGGACGTGCGTCACCGGCGCCTTCGGGCCCTCCTCCTTCCAGACGTAGGCGTGCGGCGCCGCCTTCGGGTTGGCGCGAAAGGCGGCCAGCTCCTCGGCGCTGCCGACGGACACGTCGAGGTCGGCGCGGTCCTTCTGCGGTCGTTTGAGGGGCTCGAAGACGGACAGCATCTTGTAATAGTCGGTCTGGGGGAACGGCTCGAACTTGTGGTCGTGACAGCGGGCGCAGCGCAGCGTCAGGCCGAGGAACGCCGTCGCCGTTGTGCCCAGGACGTCGTCGAGCTGGTCGTAGCGATCGATTTTCGGGTCGGCCGGCTCGTCGTCCCACGTCCCCAGGCGCAGGAAGGTCGTGGCGATCTGCGTCTCGGCGTTGCTCCCCTCGACCTCGTCGCCTGCGATTTGCTCCAGGACGAAGCGGTCATAGGGCTTGTCGCCATTGAAGGAGTCGATGACGTAGTCGCGGAAGCGCCAGGCGCTGGGCTTGGCGCCGTCGCGCTCGTAGCCGTTGGTCTCGGCATAGCGGGCCACGTCGAGCCAGTGTCGGCCCCAGCGCTCGCCGTACTGCGGCCGGGCGAGAAGGTCATCGACGACCCGGGCGAAGGCGTCGGGCGAGTCGTCGGCGAGGAAGGCGCGCTGCTCCTCGGGCGTCGGCGGCAGGCCGATCAGGTCGAGGGTGACGCGGCGCAGCAGGGTGCGCCGGTCGGCGGTCGGCGACGGCTTCAGGCCGGCCTTTTCCAGGCGGGCGAGGACGAAGGCGTCGATGGGGGTGCGGACCCAGGCGCGGTCGCCCACGGCCGGCACGTCGGGGCGGCGCAGCAGCTGGAAGGACCAGTGCTCCTTGGGCGGGACGGCAGAGCGCTCGGGGCGGGCGGGCTGGGCGCGCAGGCCGGACACAACGGCGAGGGCCAGGGAACAGGCGGCGGCAAGGGCCAGGCGGCGGGTCATGCGACGGCTCTCCGCGGGGCGGACGTCGGCAGCAGTCGGGCGAGGAGGCGGGAGGGCGCGGGCAGCGAAGTCACGAACGATAGCATACCCGCCGCAGGGCTGGAAGGGAAAGGGAAAACCAGAAAACCGGAAAACGCAAGCGAGCCGCGACGGCGAAGGACGTCCCTCGCCGCCGCGGCCCGATGGATCGAGCCGTCTTCCGTTCAATGCTTCGGCGCCCGCGGCGCCTTGGGCTCCGTGCCGCTGATCTCCTGCTTCACCTCGCGCAGCCAATCGTCTTCGCGGAGCATCGGCCGCAGAATGAGGTTCGGGGCCGCCGCCTCGCGCAGCTTGGCGAACTCGGCAGGGATCTGCAGCTGCACCTTCTTTTTGAGGATTTCTTCCTCCCATTTGGCGCGTTCGGCCGCGGCGGCGGAGGGGTCTTCCGGGGCGGAAGTCGCCGGGATTTTCCGCAGCAGCCGGGCGACGACGTAGCCCTCCCTGGTCTCGACGACCGGGGTGATGGCGCCCACGCGCAGGCGGAAGACTTCGCTCTCGAAGTCCTCGTCGCCGCTGGTGTGCCGGGCGAACGGCTCGATCCGCCCCGCCATCGCGGCGAGGCGGGCGCTGGCCTGCATCTTGGCGGCGTTCTGGAACTCCTCCGGGTTCTTGCGGATCCGGTCGTACTGCTTGATGGCGATTTCGTGGTCGCGCGGCGTCCGCGGCCACATGATGATCTGACACTCGGCCCGCTCGCCGTGGTACGCCTCGAACGCCTGGCGCAGGTCCTCTTCCTCCACCTTCACGCTGCCGCGCGCCAGCTTGGCCAGCAACAGCTTCGGCCGAATGACGTCCTCGCGGTAGCCGTACAGCGTCGTCCGGTTGACGCGGAGGTAGTCCTCGATGAATTTCTGCTTACTCCCGGCCTCGGAGGTCTTGATGTCCTCCGCCAGGGCGGCCTGGACCTCCGGCTCGCTGACCGTGATCCCCCGCTCGGCGCACTCCTTCTCGATGATGATCTTGTTCACCATCAGGTCGAGGCGCTCGGCGCCGTAGCGGTAGATGAGGTAGTCGCCGAGCTGCTGGCGCCTGATCGGGGTGGTGTCGTAGATGTAGGCGACCGGCTGCTGCGACTTCGGCAGGCCGTCGATAACGGGCGCCTCCACCCGCTTGAAACCCTCGGCATGCTCCCAGTCGTCGTCGGGCAGGTCCGGCTTGAGGACGATCTTCGGGTTCGCCCCCCTCTGCAGCCCTGCCATCTCCTGGGGGATGGCAAACCGTACCCGCGCGTCGATGATTTCCTTTTCCAGGGCGGGGCGCACATCCTCGATCTTTTTCGTCGGGTCCGCCGGGAGCTTCTTCAACACCTTGATGATCGCGCAATACGCCACTTCGCCCAGCGTCACTTTGACGACCGGCGTCACCTCGCCTTCCTTCAGGCTAAAGATGAGCTGATCGACCACTTCGTCATTGAGCGAATGAGGCGTGAGCGGCTCCAACAGACCGCCGACGGCAAGGAGGGCCTTGCTGTTCTTCGTCCGGGCCGTGCGGACGAACTCCACGGGATCCTGGGCGAGCGTCTCGTACTGCTTCTTCAACTCGTCCTGTTCCGCCAGCGGCCACATGATGGCCTGGCACTGAACGCGCTCGCCGTAGGCCGACGCGAAGGCCTTGCCCACGTCCAGGTCGCTGACGACGACGATCTCCTTTTTTTCGCGCAACATCTTGGTCATGAGGAGCTTCGGCCGCAGGACGTCTTCGCGCCACTCGTACAGCGACTTGTGGTACTCGCGCAGGAGCTTTTCGACGAACTCGCGGCGGTTGACGCCGAGGTCGGCGATGTCGTCGGCCAGGGCCACGTCCACCTCGGCGTCTGCCACTATGATTCCGCGATCCTGGCAGGCGCCCTCGATGATGCACTTGTTGACCAGGTTCAGCACCTTGTCGGGGCCGAAACGGGCGATGAGGTACTCGCCGAGCTGCTCGCGCGTGATCGGGGTGCCGCCGTAGATGTAGGCAACGTGCCGCAGCGAGTACTCGGACGGGTCGGCGGGTGGGTTGGCCGGGGGTGCCGGCACCGGGGCTGCCGCCGAGGCCGCGGGGGGCGGCGGGGCGGCGTCGGCCTCCGGCATGGTGGCGAGCCGGCCGAGCCAGACCGATCCGGCCACGGCGCCGGCGCCCAACGATCCGAGCAACAGCCGACGCCACGTCAACTTGGGGCGCTTGAACCGAAGGGTCGTCATCGCTTCGTCTCCCTCTCCCGTGAACCAACAGAGGGGGGCGGGTATAGCGGCTCGCCGACCGCGGGGCAAGACCGCTTACGGCTTGCGCCTCATCCCGACGAGACTCTGGTACATCGGCCGCAGCCACGGCGGCATGCAGCGATCGATCACTGCCCGGCGCGTCTGGCCGACGTACACCTGATCGAACGGCTGCAAGCGGACGTTGGTGCTCTCGTCCTTGTGGAGGGTGATGGCCTTCAGGTCGATGTGAAACACCTCCGGGTCGCGGCCGTCGGTGACGTGTGAGCGGATGACGTGGACGTCGCCCGGTGCCGCCCCCGGCGTGATGCCGCCGACGCGCTGGAGCAGGTCGAGGACAGTCTCCTGCCCCTTGTAGGGGACGGCTCGGTGCAACCCGATGCCCTCGCCGAACAGGTAGATTTGCTGGCTGTTGTGCTCGACGACGCGGACCTGGACCGAGTCCGGCGGCACCTGGACCGCCGTCGCCACGGTCGCCGCCACCTCGGCCGCCGTCTGCCCCTCGACGCGGGGCCGGCCGAGGGAGTCCAGGTCGAGCCGGCCGTCGGGGCCGATGGTGGCGGTGGCCGCGAGGTCGGGGCGGCCCTCGACGGTGACTTCCAGGACGTCGGGGCAGTGGACAAGGTATTGTTCGGCGACGCCTTCGTTGCGGGCCGCCCCGCCGCGGTCCGCCTTGACGACCTGATCGAGGTGCGGCCGGGACTGGGCGCAGCCGGCGACGAGGCACAGAGCCACCCCCAGCCGACACCCTGCGTGTACGGCCGGCCGCAGTCGCCAGAGGCCGCCTTTGCCGGAGCGCATAAGCTTCCCGAAGGATTGCCGTTCCGAAAGAGAACGGCGCGTCGCTATCATCGGCTAACGACTTTGCCGACCTTGAGGGATTTACAGTCTGTTCCGGAAGCCGCTTGCGGCTCAGCGAAAGCCTGGAATCTGCTAAGCCGCAAGCGGCTTCCGGTACGGAAGTTGGAAAGAGGGGCAACCGGGATGGCGCAGGACAGCGAGCTGATCGTGAGCGTTTCGGGGATCCGGGGCGTCGTCGGACTGGGGCTGACGCCGGAGTCGGCGACGGCCTTCGCCGCGGCGCTAGGCACATCCACCCAGGGGGGGCGCGTCCTCCTCGGCCGCGACGGCCGGCCCAGCGGCGACATGCTGCGACACGCCACCCTGGCCGGGCTCCTTGCCGCCGGCTGCGAGGTCCACGACCTCGGCGTCGCCGCCACGCCGACGGTGGGGCTGGCCGTGCGTCGCCTCGGGGCGCGCGGCGGGATTCAGATCACCGCCTCGCACAACCCCGCCGAGTGGAACGGCCTAAAATTGTTCGGCCCCGACGGCGCCGTGCTGAGCGCGGCGGCGGGGCAGCAGATCAAGGCGCTGTTCGACGCGCGGGCCTTTCGGCGGGTCGCGTGGAACGAGGTCGGCAGCGTGACGGAGTGCCGCCAGGCCGACGACTGGCACCGCGAGCGCGTGCTGGAGCTGGTGGACGTGCCTACGATCCGTAACCGCCAGTTGCGGGCTTTCCTGGACGCCAACGGGGGCGCCGGCGGTCCGCTCGGCCGGCGCCTGCTGGAGTCGTTCCAGTGCCGCCCCGTCTGCCTGGGCTGCGACGCCGACGGCCACTTCGCCCACGAGCCGGAGCCGGTCGAGGCCAACCTGCGCGACGTGGGTCCGCGGGTCGCCGCCGCCGGCTGCGACGTCGGCTTCGTGCTCGACCCCGACGCCGACCGCCTGGCGATCATCGACGAAACCGGTCGCACTATCGGCGAGGAGCTGACGCTGGCCCTGGCGGTGTTGCAGCGGCTGAGCCGCGCCGCGGAGGACGAACGCGGCCCGGTGGTCATCAACATGAGCACGTCGCGCGTCGTCGAGGACGTCGCGGCCCGGTTCGGGGTGCCGTGTTACCGCTCGGCGGTCGGTGAGGCCAACGTCGGCGCGCGGATGCGCGAGGTGGGGGCGCTCATCGGCGGCGAGGGCAACGGCGGCGTGATCGACCCGCGTGTCGGCTTCGTGCGCGACCCGTTCATCGGCATGGGGCTGGTGCTGAACCTCCTGGCCGACACCGGCAAGAAGCTGAGCGAACTGGTGGCCGAACTGCCGGCGTACCGCATCGTCAAGGACAAGTACCGCGTGGACCGGGAGCGATTGCCGGCGCTGTTCGCCGCCCTGGAGAAGCGCTGGCCGCAGGCCAAGGCGAATCGGCTGGACGGGCTGCGCTTGGACTGGCCGGATCGGTGGGTCCACGTGCGGACGAGCAACACCGAGCCGATCGTGCGCGTGATCGCGGAAGCGCCCCAGGCGGACGAGGCGGAGCGGCTCTGCAAGGAGGTGGGGGCGCTGTTGGGGGCGTAGGCGCTGGTCGAGACGACTGCCGCACCGTTGGTGTGCCTCGACAACTACCCCCGGCTGGGTATTGCCTCACGGAGTGGGGCCGGCCCGGGCGAGTAGCGCCGTCACGTCGTCCCACAGTCGCCGCCACTCTCGCCGCTCGATCTCGGGCAGCCTCTCGAGGGCTGCTTTGTCGCGGACGGAGGCGAGGTCGCTGTTCTGCTGCCAGTGCGTCAGCTGCTGGCGCACGAACTGCTTTGTGGAGGCGTCCTCGCGCTGGACCGCCGTTGCTGACAGGATCAGGTCGGCCCGCAGCCAGCGCAGCGCCTGGTGCCGCAGTCCGACGACGGTCTTGTCCGGCAGGGCTTTGGCGTCCTCGCCTTGCCCAGCCGCAGCCAGGACGGCGGCGCAGGCGGCCCGGTAGCGGTAGGACGTGCCGAAGTTTACCACCCGCGGATCGTCCGCAAAGCTCTCGGCGTAGTAGCGTGCCGCCGCCGCGTATCGCCGCTTGCACGTGTCACAGAGCCAGGCCAGGGCGAACCGCTCCTGGAAGTTGGCGGGCTGGGCATCTCCCTGGAGGATGGCCGGCAACTTCTTGTCCAGGGCGAGCAGCAACTCGCCCTGCTGCACTTGCCAGGCGGCGAAGGAACGCGCCGGATCCTCGGCCGGTATCTTCTCCAGGCAATCGCGGAGGGCCTCGATCGCCTCGGCGAATCGGCTCTGCCGGAGGAGCAGGCTTGCGAGGCCGAGTCGGGGCCGGGCCAGTTTGTCGTCGAGCCGGATGGCCTCGCGGTACTCGTGGGCGGCATGGCGCCCAGGCTGAAGACGTCGCAGCGCTCGTCCATGCGCCCGACCTCGCCGCGTGCCTGCTCCGGCGGCATGTACGCCAGCGTCCCCAGCCAACGGTCGGCGTCGGACGCGCCGTTGCCGGCGGCCGCGCCCTCGACCGACGGGCCCTCCGCATTCCGTTCCAGCACCTTGGCGAGTCCCCAGTCCATGACCTGGACCTCGCCGAAGGCGCCCACCATGACGTTCTCCGGCTTCAGGTCGCGGTGGATGACGCCCTTGCTGTGGGCGTAGGCCACCGCCTGGCACACCTGCTCGAACACCGCCAGCAGCCGCGGCCGGTCCTTCGCGGGGTCGGCGCGCTCGTCGAGCAGGTCGGCCAGGGTGCGGCCCTCGACCAGCTTCATGGTGAAGTACGGCCGGCCGTCGGGCAGCGCGCCCAGCGCGTGGATCGGCACCACGCCGGGGTGCTGCAAACGGCCGCAGATCCTCGCCTCGTTGACGAAGCGGCGGATCAGGTGCGGCTGCCCCTGATATTCCTCGTGCAGCAGCTTGACCGCCAGGTCGCGCCCCAGGTGCAGGTCGCGCCCCCGGAGTACCAGGCCCATGCCGCCGCGCCCCAATTCCCCCAGCACCTCGTACCCCGGCAGCGCCGGCGACCCGGCCGGCGCCGTCCCCGCAGCGCCGCTCCCCAGCCCCAGCACCGTCCACTCGGAGGCCCAGGGCGGGGCGGCCGCGGTCGCCGGCGCGGCGTCGCCGCGCCCCTGCGTGTGTGCGGCCTCCTGCGCCAGCGCGTCCAGCTCGAACTGGTGCCGCAACACCGTCGCGTGCTGGGGGAACCGCGCCAGGTACTCGTCCAGGGCGGGCGCTTCCTGGAGGAAGTCGCGCCTGAGCAGGAATTCGCTGAAGATCAGGTCGATGGCCAGCTCCGGGTCGTCGCGCAGGGCGGGGACGTCCCGCAGGTAGGTCTCGGCCGGGACACGCTCTCCGGCCTGCCAGCGCCGCAGCTGGTCGGCACGGAGCCGGGTGATCACTTCCAGACGGTCGAGGCCCTCGGTGCCGTCGAGCAAGGCGCCCGGGCCGGCAGCGCTAGCGGAAGGCGTCTGGGGGGAGTTGACTTCAGGCATCGCTGTCTCCTTCCAGGCCGCGATAGGGGCTTGGCAGATTCCAGGCTTCCGCTAAGAAATCATTTCCCTAATGGCGAGCGGCGCGGCGTCAGCCGGTGAAGCCGAAACCGGCGGGCTGACGCCGCGCCGCTCGCCATTAGTGAAACAGTTTCTAAGCCGCAAGCGGCTTGTGCAACAGACTCTCAAAGCTCGGGCGCACCGCCTCCTTTCCGGAGGCGCTCGTAACGTTCCGACCAGGCGCCTTCGTCCAGGTCGAGCATCGCATCATCGGCATCCAATCGCCGACCCGTACAGACTTCGATCCAGAGCCTGATGTGCTCCACCTCGCCCTTCAGGGGCATTGGCACCCGCCACAACCGGGCCGCCCCGAACTCCCTCCCGGTCAGAACCAGCCGGCCGTCGGGGCTGAACTCCGCCGTCGCAATCGTCCCTGGGTGGGGCAACGGGGGCCCGATGGGCCTCGCCCTTTTTCCGTCCCAGAGCCAGAGGCGCCTGCCAATCAGGAGGGTCTTGCCGTCGGGGCTGAACGCCACGGCTCGGACAGGAGCCTCCTGGCGCAAGGGCTGGCCGATCGGTCGACCGGTCGGGACCTGCCACAGCCGCGCCGCCTGGTCCGCGCAACCGGTCAAGACGGTCTTGCCGTCGCGGCTGAAGGCCACCGCCTTCACCGCGCTGGGGTGGCGCAAGGGCGGGCCGATCGGCTTGCCCGTGTCGGCCTCCCACTGCTGTGCCGTGCTGTCCTCACTGCCCGTCAGGACGGTCTTGCCGTCGCGGCTAAAAGCGATGGCATGAATGACCCCGTGGTGCCGCAGCGGCTCGCCCAGGAGCCGCCCCGTGTTTACCTCCCGCAGCCGGGCCGTCGCCGTCTCCTCCCGGCGGGCGGTCAGGATCCTTGTGCCATCGGGGCTGAAAGCGATGGCGGTTGCCGGCCCCGGCTGGCGCAGCGGCTCGTCAGGGGAGGGCTGCCCCGTGTTTGTCTCCCAGCGCCGGACGATCCACCCCTCGTTGTCCGTACTGGCGGTCAAGAGCGTCTTCCCGTCGGGACTGAAGCCCGTGGCCAGGACCTTGCCCGCGTGCCACAGCGGCTCGGCACGGCGCTGGCCCGTGTCCACGTCCCACAGCCGGGCCACCCCCTTGCCGCCGGTCAGGACGCTCTTGCCGTCGGAGCTGAAGGCCGTGGTCAGGACCCCTTCGACCTGGGGCAAACGCTGGGCGACGAAGGGCTCCGCGTTGGGGACCTTCCACAACCGGGCGGTCGCATCTGCGCTGCCGGTCAGGACGGCATTACCGTCGGGGCTGAAGCCCGCGGCCTTGACCGGCCCCTGGTGGATCAAAGGCGCTCCCAGGCGGCGCCCCGTTTTAACCTCCCAGAGAGACACGGCCTTGTCCGAGCTGCGCGTCAGGACGAGCGTGCCGTCGGGGCTAAAGTCCGCGGCCAGGACGCGGCCCGAGTGGTTCAGGGGTTGGCTGAGGGGCTGGCCTGTACGCGCCTCCCATAGCCGGGCCGTGTGATCGTCGCTGGCCGTCAGCACCGTCTTCCCATCCGGGCTGAAGGCCACGGCTTTGACCACGGCGGCATGGCGCATGGGCTTACCGAGGGAGCGGCCCGACGGTGCTTCCCACAGGCGCGCCGCCCAATCGCCGCAGCCGGTGAGGACGGTCTCGCCATCGGGGCTGAAAGCGACGGCACGGACGGGGCGCGGATGCGGCAAGGGATCGCCGAGGGGCTGGCCCGTGGGCACTTGCCACAGCCGCGCGGTCTTGTCCTCGCTGCCGGTCAGGATCGTCTTGCCGTCGGGGCTGAACGCCAGGGCCACAACGGGCCCCTCATGGTGCAGGAGCGGGCCGAGGGGCTTCCCGGTCGCCGTTTCCCACAGCTGCGCGGTTTTGTCCTGGCTCGCTGTCAAGAGGGTCTTGCCATCGGGGCTGAACAGCACGGCCTTCACAAGGTCCTGGTGTTCCAAGGGTTGGCCCAGCGGAAGGTCGTTGCCCGGCTCCCACCGCCGAACCTCCCGCCCGCAGGCGGTCAGGATCATCTGGCCGTCGGGGCTGAAGGCCGCGGCGGTGACCGGGCCGGGGTGGGGCAAGGGCTTGTCAAGGGGTTGACCATTCTGCGCGTCCCACAGTCGGGCCGTCCCGTCCCCACCGCCGGTCAGGAGGGTCTTGCCGTCGGGGCTGAAGGCCACGGCATTGACCGGCCCTTGATGGCGGAGGACGGCGGTCGGGTAAGACAGTTGCGGGCCCCAGCCGGCCAGGAAAGTCCGGAGGGAGGTGTGCAGGTCGTCGGCGTCGGGCGAGGCGGTTTCCAGGGCGCGGAGCAGCCACAAGAGCCCGTGGTCGTACTGCTGCCATTCGCACTCGCTGAGGCCGCGGTCCAGTTTGGCCTGGGCTGCCTCCTCCGCGCGCTGCTGGGCCTCCCGGCGGGCCGCGTCGGCCTGGCCCTTCTGCTCCTGGGCGTCGCGCTTCGCCCGGACTTCCGCCTCGGCGTTCGCCTCCGCGCGCTGCCATTGCCAGGTCACCAGACCGAAGCCCACGGCGGCAACGGCCACGACCAACCCCAGGAGACCGGCCACGGTCGGGCGGCGGCGCGCCCAGCGCCCGGCCCGCTCCCAGGGAGACGTGGGCCGGGCCCGGATCGGCTCGCCGGCCAGGAAATGCCGCAGGTCGTCGGCCAGCGCCGCGGCACTGGCGTAGCGGCGGGGCGGCTCCTTGTGCAGGCACTTCAGGCAGATCGTCTCCAGGTCGCGCGGCACCTTCGGCTGCAACTGGCGGGGGGGGATCGGCTCCCGCGACCGCACCTGCTGCAACGTGTCCAGGGGGGTCTCCCCCAGGAAAGGCGGTCGGCCCGTGAGCATCTCGTAGAGCATGGCGCCCAGCGCGTAGACGTCCGCGGCCGGGCCGACCTGGTGAACTCGCCCCTCCGCCAGCTCCGGGGCCATGTAGCTGGGCGTCCCCAGGATCGCCCCCGTCTTGGTTTGCGCCCCCGGGGCCGCGTCCAGGAGCTTGGCCAACCCGAAGTCGGTGATCTTGGGAATTGCAGATTGCAGATTGCAGATTGCAGATTGCCTTTCAATCTGCAATCTGCAATCTGCAATCTGCAATAAGATGTTGGCCGGCTTCAGGTCGCGGTGGACGATATGGCGTTCGTGGGCGTAGTGGACGGCCTGGGCCAGGACCTCCGCCAGCTGCGCGGCTTGGCGGGGCGCTTGCGGGGTGCCGCCGAGCCGCTGGGCCAGGTTGCCGCCGTCCACGAATTCCAGGGCGAGGTAGGGGCGGCCGGCCCAGGCGCCGACCTGGTAGATCGGCACGATGTTGGGGTGCTGCAAGCGGGCCACCGCCTCGGCCTCCACGCGGAAGCGGGCCAGTTCCTGCTCGCCCGCCAGGGCGTCGTCGCGGATCATCTTGAGGGCGACCAGGCGGTTCAGGTCGGTCTGTCGGGCCTTGTAGACGACGCCCATGCCGCCCCGCCCCAACTCTCCCAGCACCTCGTAGCCGGGCAGCGCCGGCGTGCCGGCCGGCGGCGGCCCCGCGGCGCCGCTTCCCGACCCCAGGACCGTCCACTCGGAGGCCCAGGGCGGGGCGGCCGCGGTCACCGGGGCGACATCGCCGCGGCCCTGCGTGCGGGCGGCCTCCTGCGCCAGCGCGTCCAACTCCAGTTGGTGCCGCAACACCGTCGCGTGCTCCGGGAACCTCTCGAGGTACTCGTCCAGGGCGGGCGCTTCCTGGAGGAAGTCGCGCCGCAGCAAGAATTCGCTGAAGATCAGGTCGATGGCCAGCTCCGGGTCGTCGCGCAGGGCGGGGACTTCCCGGAGGTACGTCTCGGCCGGGACACGCTGTCCGGCCTGCCAGCGCTGCATCTGGTCGGCACGCAGCAGGGTGATCAGTTCCAGGCGGCCGAGGCTCTCGCTCCCGTCGAGCAAGGCGCCCAGGCCGGGGTGGCTGCGATCCGACGGCACATCCCCAAGCGCCGGGGGGGCGGCATCGCTCGCGGGAGGCGTTGGGTGAGAAGAGACTTCAGGCATCGCTGTCTCCTTCGAGTCCGAGCTGGCGCTCCACCCGCCGGATGGCGCGCTCCAGTTGCTTGCGGACGCCCTCGCCGGTGCCGCCCACCTGGGCCGCGATTTCGCCCCAGCCCAGGTGGGCCGCGCGCAGCTCGGCGATCCGTCGTTCCGCGGGGGACATGCGGCGCAAGAACTCCTGGATCAATTCCGCTCCGGCGACGATTTGACTCGGGCTGTCGCCGGGGGCGACGACGGTCTCGCGGGGTACCGCCCCGCTCAGCAGAGGACGCCGGTTGGCTCGCTTGCGGGCCTGGTCGATGAGCTTGTTCTGGGCCATGGTGACCAGCAGGCCGATCAGGTCGCGGGGCGTTTCCAGGTCGAACTGGCCCAGGGCGGCGCGCACGAAGAAGTTGCCCAGGACCGACTGCGAGATGTCCACCGAGTCGAGGACCCGCTGCAAGCGACTGAAGCGGGGGTTGCTCAGGCGCAGGCGGACGTGACGGCGGACCTCGGGCTCGAACTGGCGAACCAGCTCGGCGGCCGCCGGCGCGTCGCCGGCCCGCACCCGGCGGAGCAGGTCGCCGAACGATGCTTCCGGCTCCATGAGAAACCCTCCGGTCGGCCGCGGTAGGAAGCGCGTCTCCGTTGTAGCAGCGGACGCCCCTCCTGTCGAGAAAAAAGAGGCCCTGTTTTCCGCACGGGCCGGCGAGCCCTTCTCTTTCCGGCGCGAAGCTTTCCACCAGGCTCAACGACTGATCCGGGCGAACCGGACATGACTTTCCGTGCGGGGACCTGCCCTCTCCGCCAGCCCTTGCGGAATGCGACACCTCAAGCGGTCCCCGGCCGAATCACAACCCTCGGCGCATTCTCTCGAGCAAAAACGATAATGGGCGTCCGACCGATCTGGAACCGCCGTTGAGTGGGGAGGAGGGCAGGACCACGCGGGCCTTTCGGAGCGACTCCCGCACCGGATGCGACGGCGCGAGCCCCTGGGCCCTGGTCGAAAAACCGCCTTCCTGAAGTCAACGTGTGGCATGTCGTCGTGCTCCCTCACCTTCCCGTGGGGAGCCGATCCCTTGTGGCTTCTTTCCAACGAGGCAGCGAGTCATGCGTAACTGGATTCGGAAACTGCGACGAGCCTTCACCCCGAGCGCCTGCGCGGGGTCGTCCCGCGGCCGTGGCGCGCGGAACAAGCCGGGCCGCTACCGCCCGGACATCGAGCAGCTGGAGGACCGCAGGCTCCTGGCTACCCTGACGGTCAACCCCGCAGTGGCCGGCGACTATGCCACCATTCAGGCGGCCGTCAACGCCGCGGCGCCCGACGATACCGTCGAAGTCGCCGCGGGAACGTATAGCGAGCAGGTCACCATCTCCAAGGACCTCACCCTGATTGGATCCGTCGGGAAGACGATCCTGATGGCCCCCGCCGTCCTGAATCCGGACAACTCCGGCAGGCTCGCCGTGCTGGAGATCGGGCCGGACGTGGCCGTCCAGATCACCGGGCTCACGGTGCAGGGCCCCGGTTCGGAGGCGCTCAACGGCCCAAACGTCGGCATCGCCACCGACGGCGCTTTCTCATTCAACCTGAACACCTGTGCGATCACGGGAATCGCCGGGGTTGGAATCCAGACGGAGCAGGGGCTGGTGGATGGGTCGGACAACATCGAGGACGTGACGGTTTCCGACTACTCGAAGGCGGGCATGATGCTGGCCGCGCAGTACCTGAACGTCAAGCTATGCACGATCGACAACACAGGCAATGACGGGCCGGACGTCGGCATCGCCGCCTCGGCGACGGACTCTGGTAACATCTACGCTAACAACATCAGCGGCAACACCACGGCAACCGCCCCCGACCAGCTGTTCAACGACTACCTCGCCAACCCGGCTACGACCCCCGTCGGGGTGGGAATAGCGGCCTTCGCTGCTAACGGCGACTTTTCCGTCTCCAGCAACCAGGTTCTCGAGAATGACATCGGGATCAGCGGCGGGGCAGGGGCCGGCGGTTCACTCACAATCTCTGGCAACATTCTGCAGAACTTCCTGGCCGGCGCCGTCGCTTCCATGGGCGATGTTGCGATCACCAACAATACAGCCGCGCCTTACGAGAGTTCCGGCCAGGTGGTGTCCGCTTCAGAGATTGGCCTGGCGGTGGTTCCTCAAAAGGGAGAGGGCGTCACGGCGGACATTCAGGGCAACCAGATCTTCGATAACCGAGTTGGCATCGAGGTGGCCGATCCCAACCAGGGCGATCCCACGGTCGATGCCACGTTCAACACGATCGTCGGCAACACGATCGGCGTCGAGAATGACAGCGGCAATCCGGTGGTTGCCATCGACAACTGGTGGGGCAGCAACGCCGGTCCGGGAGGCCCGGGCAGCGATACAATCGTCGGCAACGTCGGTGACGCGCCCCGGCTGCTCCTGGGACTGACTGGCCCCTCGGCCGTCCTTCCGGGGGCCAGCGCGACCCTCACCGTCGGTTTCCTGCGCGACTCGGCCGGCCAGGACGTCTCGAAAACCACCAGCACGCTGACGGTATTCTTCCTGGAGTACGGCAGCACGCTGGGGAAAGTGAAACCTGTCCTCGGCGACACCTACGGTCGTGGAGTGCAGAACGCGACCTTCACGTCCGCAGTCGCGGGCCCGGCCGTCGTCACCGCCACGCTCGCCAATCAAACCGTCTCGATCCCCATCGCCGTGGGGCCGGGGCTCAGCAACGTGCAGGTCACGTCCCCCATCAACGAAGGCCAAGACGCCGACCTGACCGGCGACATCTACAACGCCAATCCCGGGGACGCCTATTCCTTGCAGGTGGACTGGGCCGACGGCACGCCCAAGGAAACCTTCACGTTCCCCGCCGGCACCACCGATTTTGACGTGCAGCACCAGTACCTGGACCACAACGTGCCCGGCACCCCGTATGCCATCGACTGGATCCTGACCGATGACACCACGGACGAACAGGTGGACTCGGGGATGACCTTCATCCAGGTCAACAACGTGCCCCCGACGGTCACCATCCTCGACGCCCCGGCCACGAGTCCCTCGGGGACCGCGATCACCCTGGGCAGCAACGTCACTGACCCGAGCCCGGCCATGACGGCGGCGGGCTTCACCTACGCCTGGTCCGTCACCAAGAACGGCGCCCCCTTCGCCACGGGGACGGCGGCCAGCTTCACCTTCACACCCGACGACGCGGGCAGCTACGTCGTCACCCTCACTGCGGCCGACAAGAATGGCCGCAGGAGTACACCGGCGACGCAGACGATCGCGGTCTACGACGTTCCCCCCACCCTGGTCTTCCTGCCGAACAACGGCGACTCCGGCGTCTCGGAAGGGTTCGCGCTCGCCGCCACCGACCCCTCGCCGGTCGTTACGGCCTCGGGGTTCACGTACACCATCAACTGGGGCGACGGCACCGCGCAGAACCCCGACGTGCAGACCATCCCCGCCGCGCCCGGGAACGGTGCAGGCGTGGCAGTCGCGCACACCTTCCCGCAGAGTCAGACATCGTTCCTGGTGCAGGCGACGGCCACCGACAAGAACGGCGGGGTGAGTAACGTGGCCACACTGACGGTCGCGCCGACGGTGGCGATCGCTTATCAAGGCGGTCCGATCATTCCGCAAGCCCAGGTCGAGACGGTCTACTTTGGCCAGGCCTGGGGCACCGCGGCGCAGCAGCAACAGGTCAACCAGCTCGATACCTACATGAGCAGCATCACCAACAGCCCGTACGTGGACGGGCTCGGCGAGTACTATGACACGCTCGGCCCCGGCGGCAGCCGGCGCTACGTCAGTCGCGGCACCTTCCTCGATCACGACATCGTCGCTGCTGGCCCAGCCGCCGGGGCAACCGTCACCGAGGCGGCCATCCAGAACATGCTGGCGGCGGAGGTGAACGCCAACCGTCTGAAGGCCCCGGACGGCAACCACCTGTACTTCGTCTACCTGCCGCCGAACGTGCATTCGCAGGTCGATCAGACCAATGGCTTCCTGGGCCACCACTTTAGCTTCGTGGATGCCAAGGGCCGGACATTCTACTACGCCGTCATCCCGAACCCGGTCGGCAACGCGAACTTGCCGGGCCTGACCGCCTTCCAGCAGGACACCGTCGTGGCGTCCCACGAGCTGGCGGAGTCGCTCACGGACCCTTCGGCTACCGCAAAGGGCTGGTATGATCCGAACGGGCAGGAGGAGATCGGCGACGTCTGCGTTGGCCAGACCGGCACGCTGAACGGCTACCTGGTACAGAAGTACTGGTCTGTCCGCGCCAACAGCGGCATCCTGCCCAACCCGCTTCCCACCTCGTCAAGCCTGGGCGGCAACCTCCAGGCGGTCGCCTGGGGCAGCGGCTCGGTCGCGGGCAGCCAGGTCGCCTTCGCCATCGGCCCGAATCACACCGTCTCGATCAGCACGCAGACCGGCACCGGTAGCTGGTCGGCGTGGACGAGCCTGGGCGGCAACGTCACGGCCCTCGCCACGGGCAACGAGGCCAACGGCACCCTGGCGGTCTTCGGCATCGGCCCCACGGGCGCGGTGTCGCTCGCGGAGCAGACGAGCACCGGTAGCTGGACGGCCTGGAAGAGCCTGGGCGGCAAGGTCACGGCCCTCGCCACAGGGAAACTGGCCAACGGCACCCTGGCGGTCTTCGGCATCGGCCCCACGGGCGCGGTGTCGATGACGGCGCAGAACGGTAGCGGCGGCTGGACGGCGTGGAAGGGCCTGGGCGGCAACGTCATGGCCCTCGCCACCGGGAAGCTGGCCAACGGCAATCTGGCGCTCTTCGGCATCAACCCGAACGGCGCGGTATCGCTGACGGCGCAGACCGCCAAGGGCTGGACGGCGTGGAGCAGCCTGGGCGGCAACGTCACGGCCCTCGCCGTCGGGAACGAGGCCAACGGCAGCCTGGCGCTCTTCGGCATGGCGCCCAATGGCGCGGTGTGGACGACGGTGCAGACCGCCAGTGGCGGCTGGACGGCGTGGGGCAGCCTGGGCGGAGACGTCACCGCGCTGGCGGTGGCCAAGGACCCGGACGGCCGGCTGGAGGTGTTCGGCATCGGCACGGATGCTAACATCTGGACGCTCACCCAGACCGCGGTGAACGACAACTTCAGCGATAGCCTGTGGTACTCGCTGGGCGGCCCCGTGCGGGCGCTCGTCATGGGCCGCACCAGCGACGGCCGGCTGGAGGTGTTCGGCATCGCTGCCGACTACACGCTCGACGTGATCACTCAGACGGCGGCACGCAACGGGAACTGGACGTGAGGCATACGGCGGTGGGAGCGTAAGTCGTACAAGTCCCATGTTCTGAGAGGCTATACGGGAAGTCTCCCCTCGCCCCGGTACTCCGGGGAGAGGGGTCGGGGGTGAGGGGCTTTTCCCGCAGAAAGCCGACCCCCTCACCCCAACCCCTCGCCCCCGAGTACGGGGGCGAGGGGCTTCCCGGATAGCCTCTGATTGGGTGAGGCCACGGGAAGTGAGCTGTCCCGGCCGCGTGCGCAGGGACCGCCAACCCTGTGGCCTCCGCCCCTGCTCGAAGTCCTGCGCGAGGGGACGGTGTTCCGCCGGCCCCCGTTCGTACGGCACAGCCCTGGCGTCCGGTCTGCGCGCCCGGGCTGTTGCCTTCTCCCCGAATCGCGGACCAGACCTCTTCGGAGACAGTAACGATGTTGTTCCCCACTCTGCTGCACCGCCTGATGGGCCGCCGCACGCGCAACCAGGAAACCCGGCCTCGCCCCGCGAAGGCCTCCCGCCCGCGCCGGCCGGTCCTGCCCGCACTGGAAGTGCTCGAAGATCGCCTTGTCCTGTCCGGCTACACCCCTTTGGGGCTGGAGCAGGAATTCTTGCAGGCGCTCAACTTGGCCCGCGCCAACCCGGCCGCTTACGGCCGACTCATCGATCCGAACGGCACCATCCTCGGCGGGGACGGCAAGGACGTCCGGGATGCCCTCGCGAGCGTCGCCCCGTCGCAGCCGCTGGCCTTCAACGTCGATCTCATCCAGTCGTCCCGCGATCACTCGACGGACATGAGCGTCCACAACTACGCCTCGCACACCGGCTCGGACGGCAGCACGCCGTTCCAGCGCATGACCGCGGCCGGCTTCCCGTGGGTCGGGGCGGCGGAGAGCATTGCGGGGGGCTACTCGACGCCGGAGGCCACCCTCGCGGCGTTGGTGATCGACGCAACTACTCCCGACCTCGGCCACCGCGACCAACTCCTGTCCATCGGTGGTGCCCCCGACTCCCTGCTGGACCAGACGGGCGTGGGCTACGCGGTGGGCCTGCCTGGGGACACGTACACAAACGACTGGACCATCGACAGCGGCTACACGTCCAACACGCAGCCCATTCTGACGGGCGTGGCCTACAACGACCTCAACAAGGACGGCCTCTACGAGAACGGCGAGGGGCTGGGGGGCGTGACCATCACCGCCACCGGCAGCAGCGGCACCTACCAGACCACCACCTGGACTTCCGGCGGCTACAGCCTGCCGGTCCCGAAAGGCGACTACACCGTGACCGCCAGCGGCGGCCCCCTGGGTGCGGCCGTCTCGGACACGGTCACCGTCGGCTCGAGCAACGTCGAGGTGGACTTCAACCCCTCGCCGCTCGGCGCGCACTTCTCCGTGACCAATGGGCAGCTCACAGTGACCGGCAACCCGTCGGTGAACGCCAACGACACGATCACCCTCAGCACGTCCGGCGGCGGCGTCGTGCTGACCCTCGATGGTCAGACGACCCAGTTCGCCCCGGGCGCCATCACTTCGATCGTCGTGAACGAGGGGCACGGCAACGACATCGTCAACGTCGCGGGCACCCTCGCCAACGTCCCCGTGACCATCAACCTCGGCAGCGGCACCGACGCCGTCAACGTGTCGAGCGTACCGTCCAGCCCGGTGACGCTCAACGGCGGCGGCGGGATCGACACCCTGAACACGCCGGCGAACCTTCCCTTGCCCTGGACGGTCGATGACGGCGGCTCGGGCGGCGGCACCCTGGGCCCAGTTACCTTCCACTCGTTCCAGTCCGTCAACGGTGCCCCCATCTACTCCGAGACGGGCAGCGGTTGGCAGACCGCCTCACCGTCTGCCGGCTACGGGTACGACAACGAGGTCCGTTACCACCTCAAGGGCAGCGGCGCAGACACCGCCGCCTGGGCGGTGAGCGGCCTGGCGGCGGGATCTTACGAGGTCGAGGTAACGTGGCAGAAAAACTTCGACCGAACCACCCATGCCGCCTACCAGGTCTACGACGGCCCCACACTGCTCGGGACCGTGACCATCGACCAGACCATCGCCCCCGTTGGCGTGAGCAGCGGCGGAGTCGTCTTCCAGAGCCTGGGCCACTTCAACGTGGCCAGCGGGCAACTGCGCGTGGTCCTCTCGGGCGACCAGGGCGGCGTCATCGTCGCCGATGCCGTGCGCCTCGTGCCGATTCCGAGCCTGCCGACGTTGAAGCCGGCCAGCCTGGTGGTCACGTCCAATGCCGGGGGGGTGGAGTCCTTGTTTGCCCTCGACACCAGCGGCGCCGTCTGGACGCGCACCGGGACGGGGCCAGGGTCAACGCAGACTTTGACGGTCGCTCAAACGGGCATTGGGGCAGTAAGCAGCGTAAATCATTACGCCTCTGGACGTTACAGCAAGGCCTGGCGGTTTTCATCATCTAT
>DATFNV010000375.1:0-8589 GCA_035266225.1 Gemmataceae bacterium | reverse complement strand
GAGCCGCGACCCGGAGGGGAGCGTGTCCTCCACCGTCACCAGGCCGACCAGGAGGTATTCCGTCCGGCCGCGCTCGGAGTTGACGCGCATCGGCAGGCGGGCGGACACGACACTGGTCGCCTCGTCGGGGCGGCCGGCCATTCGACGGATTACCGGGGCGATGAACTCCTGAAAGGTGAAGATGGCCGAGGTCGGAAATCCGGGCAGGATGGCGATGGGCACCGTGCGTGTTGTGGCACGGTCTCCCGACCGTGCCACAACACGCACCGCGGCGAGGCAGAGCGGCTTGCCCGGCTTCAGCGCGACCCCGTGGGCGATGATGCCCGGCTCGCCGAGCGCCCCGATGACGCGGTACGACAGGTCGCCGGCCCCTTTCGACGTGCCGCCGGACAGCAGGACCAGGTCGCACGCCAGCGCCCGCCGCAGGGTCGCTTCGAGTCGCTTCAGATCGTCGGGGACGATGCCGAACGGCACCGGCTCGCCGCCCAGCTCGCGCACCGCGTCGGCGAGGATGGTCGCGTTGCTGTCGTAGACGAGGCCGGCGCGCATCGCCGCGCCGGCGGGGATGATCTCGTCGCCGGTCGAAACGATGGCGACGCGCGGCCGCCGTACCACCGACAGCCGCGCCAGCCCCAGCGCCGCCAGCACGCCGGTCTCGCGCGAGGTGAGCAATTCGCCCCGGCGCAGCACCGTCTCGCCGCGGCCGATGTCGGTACCGGCGAAGGTAATGTTCGCCCCCGGAGCGACCGGCCGGCGCACGGTCAGCCGGCCGGCGTCCGCGTCGGTGTGCTCGATCATCACCACCGCGTCGGCGCCGCGCGGCACGATGGCCCCGGTGGCGATGGCCGTCGCCGTCCCCCGCTCGACGGTCTGGCTCGGTTGGACGCCGGTGGCCAGGACCTCGGCGTTGAGGCGCAGGGCGCGCGGGTTGTCTTCGCTGGCGCCGAAGGTGTCCTCGGCCCGGACCGCGAAGCCGTCCACGTTGGAGCGGTCGAACCCCGGCACGTCGAGCGGCGCCGCCACGTCGGCGGCCAGCACTCGACCCAGTGCGTCAGCCAGCGCGACTTCCTCGGCCGGCAGCGGCCGCAGGTCGAGAGCGGCGCGAAAGCGGCGCTCCGCCTCGTCGCGGTCGATCACGTCGAGGAACTGGTCTTGCTGCATGGGAATCCCGGCGAGCGGGGGGCGTCAGCCCCCCGGTAACAGTCACTCACCGGGGGGCTGACGCCCCCCGCTCGCCCATTAGTCGTACAAGTACACCTTCACCTGTTCACCCGGCGCGTGGCCCTCGCTGTCGCGCGGCACCAGGACGAACCCATCCGCCCGCGTCGTCGAGCTGAGGACCGACGCCCCGCTGGTCGCCAGCGGCTCCACCTGCCCATTCTCGACCCGCACCCTCACGTAATCGACTCGCCCCACCGCCGACGCGATCTTGCGCGCCAGCGGCAGCGTGGCGTTGCGGTACGGCATCTCTGGCGCACGGCCCCCCAGGCGACGCACGGCCCGGCCGGCGAACAGGTCGTAGGCGCACAGGCACGACACCGGATTGCCCGGCAGCAGGAAGACCGGCCGCTCCTTCAGGAAGCCGACGCCCGCCGGACTCGCCGGCCGCAGAGCGACGCCGTGGACCGGCAGCTCGCCCAGCTCCGCCACCACCTGCGGGGCGTGATCCTCCTGGCCGACCGACGAGCCGCCCGACACCAGCAGCACGTCGGCGTCGGTCTCGACAAGCGCCGCCCGCACCGCCTCGCGATTGTCCGGCACCAGCGGCAGGACCGCCGGTAGACCGCCGTCGCGCCCCACCAGCGCTTCGAGCATGACCGAGTTGCTGTCCACGATGCGGTAGCCTTCCGGCTTCGACCCGGCCGGCAGCAGCTCGTCCCCCGTGACGACGATGGCGACGCGCGGCCGGCGGACCACCGAGACAGGAGTGGCGCCGAGCGACGCCAGGACCGCCACGTCCTGGGGGCGCAGCACGCGACCGGCCCGCAGCACCACGGCGCCGGCCTCGACGTCCTCGCCGCGCCGGCCGACGTGGCGCCCCGGCGGCACCGCGTCGCTGACTGACACCCGTCCCCCGCTCTGCTCCGCATTCTCCGCCTGCAACACGGCGTCAGCGCCGTCGGGCAGCGGGGCGCCGGTCATGATGCGCACGGCCTGCCCCGCCTCGACTCGTCCGGAGAACGGCCGGCCCGGCAGCGACACGCCGATGACCTCGAATTCGAGCGGGTTGTACGGGCCGGCGCCGAACGTCTCGCCGCCGCGCAGGGCGTAGCCGTCCATCGCGGCGCGGTCGAAGGCCGGCACCGGCACGCCGGCCGTCACGTCACCGGCGAGGACGCGCCCGGCTGCGGCGTGCAGGTCTACGTTCTCCGGCGACAGGGGACGCATGCGGCCGTCGAGCAGCGCCACCACGGCGTCCACTTCGGCGCGGTCCTGGAAGCCGCGCATGCGCACGTCTTTGAACGAACTCACGGTCAGCCTCCTCAAGCCGCTTGCGGCTTAGCGTTCGCGCGAACGCTAAGCCGCAAGCGGCTTGCCCTCACGCATCGTAGCGGAGCCCGGCCCGTGGACGCAACCACCGCGTCTTGGTACGTTGTCCAACGACGCCCGACCCATGCCGGAGGACCCGATGCCCGAGCTGACCTGCGCCGCCGTCGCCAAGATGATCGACCACTCGCTGCTCCAGCCGACGCTGACCGACGCGGACCTCGAACAGGGCTGCTGGTTGGCGCGCGAGCACGAAGTCGCCTCGGTGTGCATCAAGCCCTACGCGGTGCAGGTGGCCGCCGGCATCCTCGCCGGCTCAGGTGTCGCCGTCGGCACCACGGTCGGCTTCCCCCACGGCGGCCACCTGACGGCGATCAAGGTGGACGAGGCCGAGCGCGCGATGGACGACGGCGCCAACGAGCTGGACATGGTCGTGAACATCGGCAAGGTGCTGAGCCGGAACTGGGACTACGTCGCGGCCGACATCGGGGCCGTGGTCGCAGCGGCCCACCGGCGGCGGGCGCTGGTCAAGGTGATCTTCGAGAACAGTTTCCTGGTGGACGAGCACAAGGAAGCGTTGTGCCACATCTGCGGCGAGATGGGGGCCGACTTCGTGAAGACCTCGACCGGCTACGGCGAGTGGGGTGCGACCGACCACGACTTGCAACTCATGCGCCGCTGCTCGCCGCCCCAGGTGCAGGTGAAGGCGGCCGGCGGCGTGCGCACCCTCGACCGGCTGCTGGCGGTGCGCGCCCTCGGCGTCACCCGCGTCGGCGCCACCGCCACCAAGGCGATCCTCGACGAGTGCCGGGCGCGACTCGGGTGATTCATCGTGTCGCGAAGCGATAAATCGAGGAACGGGGTACTCATTCGATGCGACGAATCGTGCTTCTCTCCCTGCTGTGGGTCGCGTTCTTGTCGCCCCGCCCTGCGCTGGGGGACGACAAGGGACACTGGGCCTTCCGCCCCCCCGTGCGGCCGGCCGTGCCGACTGTTCGCCAGGGCGAACGCGCCCGCACCGCCATCGACCGCTTCATCCTGGCCGCGCTCGAAGCGAAGTCGCTGTCCCTCTCCCCGGAGGCCGACCGCGCCACCCTCATCCGCCGCGTCAGCTTTGACCTGACCGGCCTGCCGCCGACCCCCGCCGAGATTGACGCCTTCCTCGCCGACCCGTCTCCGGACGCCTACGACCGCATGGTCGAGCGCTACCTGGCCTCGCCGCACTACGGCGAGCGCTGGGGGAAATACTGGCTCGACGCCGCGGGCTACGCCGACTCCAACGGCTACTTCAACGCCGACACCGACCGGCCCCTCGCCTGGAAATATCGCGATTACGTCGTCCGTTCCTTCAACGCCGACAAACCCTATGACCGTTTCGTGACGGAACAGCTTGCCGGCGACGAGCTGGCCGGCTATGCGCCCGACGGCGACGTCACCCCGGCGATGGCCGAGCTGCTGGCAGCGACGCACTTCCTGCGCAACGCCCCGGACGGCACCGGGGAGAGCGACGGCAACCCCGACGAGGTCCGCACCGACCGCCTCACCGTCCTCGAAGGCACCCTGCAAATCACCATGAATTGCCTGCTCGGCCTGACCATCCAGTGCGGCCGCTGCCACGAACACAAGTTCGAGCCGATCGCGCACCAGGAGTATTACGCCCTCCAGGCGATCTTCTTCCCCGCCTATAATCCCGAGCGCTGGACCAAACCGAATGACAGGGTGGTGTCAGTGGCCGGCCGCGCCGAGCGCACCGCGTACCAGCGCCGTATGGAGCTGATCGACCGCGAGGTGAAAGCTCAGCGTGACAGCCTTGCCGCAGCCGCCCAGCGGCTCAAGACGTCCGCAGACCTCGTGAAGCTGACCGACGACGACCTGGCGAAGCGCTTCCCCGCATTTGCGTCGCTGCGCGAGGACGTGCAGAAGACGATTGCCGTGCGCGAAAAGGAGCGGCCGCCGCCCCTGGAAAAAGTCGCGGCGTTCGTCGAAACCGACCCGAGCCCGCCGCCGCACCACGTCCTGAAGCGCGGTCAGCACAACGCGCCCGGGGCCGAGGTCGCGCCCGGCGTCCCCGCGGCATTCTGTACCAGCGCCAATGTGTACCGCCCCGAGCCGAAGCCGGCGGGGCGCGTCAGCAGTGGTCGGCGCACGGCCTTCGCGAAGTGGGTGACGTCGCCGGAGAACCCGCTGTTCGCCCGCGTCCTGGTCAACCGCGTCTGGCAGCATCACTTCGGCACCGGCCTCGTCAGCACGCCCGACAACCTTGGCCGGTCGGGGGCGAAACCGAGTCATCCTGAATTGCTCGATTACCTGGCGACGGAATTCGTGCGCGGCGGCTGGAGCGTGAAGTCGCTGCACCGCCTCATCCTGGCGTCGGCCGTCTACCGGCAAGCGAGTGCGCCGCCCGAAAAGGCCGCCGAGGCCGATCCCGACAACCGCCTCCTTTCCTGCTACCCGTTGCGGCGCCTGGACGCCGAGTCGCTGCGCGACGCGATGCTCCTGGTGTCCGGCGAGCTGGACCAGCGCCTCGGCGGGCCGTACGTGGCGAGCCACCGCACCGCGGATGGCAGCGTCGAGATTGCGCCGAGCCACGACGGGGCCCGGCGGCGCTCGGTCTGCTTGCAGCAGCGGCGCACCCAGGTCGTCACTCTCTTGCAGCTGTTCGACGCACCGGCCCTCCTTGGCCCCTGCGCTACACGCACCACCTCGACGGTGCCGCTGCAATCGCTGGCCCTGCTAAACTCGGAGTTCCCTCGACTGCGCGCCAGGGCGTTCGCGCGGCGCCTGGACCACGAAGCCGGAACCGATCCGGAGACACGGTTGGGGATGGCGTTTCGCCTGGCGTGCGGGCGCCCACCGGCGGCGGAGGAATTGGCCGCCGCGCGGCGATTCCTGGCGGCGCAGGCGAAGGTGTACGCGGGGGAGAAAGACGCCGCGGAACGGACCTGGATCGACCTGTGCCAGATGGTGCTGGCGAGCAACGCATTCTTGTATGTGGAGTAATGGGGGACCGGACCCGTGAATCCCATCGATTTCACCCTCACCCGCCGTGCCTTCCTGGGGCGGTACGCCGGCGGCCTTGGCTCGCTGGCGTTGGCGCATCTGCTGGCGGCCGACGCCGGCGCCACACCCGCCGACCCCCTCGCGCCCAAGGCGCCGCGCCATCGGCCGGGCGCCCGTTCCGTGATCTGCCTTTTCCAGCACGGCGGCCCGAGCCAGGTGGACCTGTTCGATCCGAAACCGGAACTGACCCGTCGGCACGGCCAACCGCACCCCGGCGGCCTCGAAGTCCACTTTCACACGCAGGTCGGCAAACTGCTGGGGTCGCCGTTCCGGTTTCAGAAGTGCGGCCGATCGGGCGTCGAGCTGTCCGAACTGCTGCCGCACACCGCCGGCGTCATCGACGAGGCGACGCTGGTGCGATCGATGGTCAGCGACTCCGTCGATCACGAGGCGGCGCTGCACTGTATCCACACCGGCAAGACCTTCGCCGGCCGGCCCTCTTGGGGCTCGTGGGTCCTCTACGGCCTCGGGTCGATGCGCCAGGATCTGCCCGCCTACGTCGTCCTCTCCGACCCCGGCGGGCTGCCCGTGGACGGCACCAACAACTGGTCGTCCGGGTTCCTGCCCGCCGTCTACCAGGGGACGCCGTTCCGCGCCAGCGGGACTCCTGTCGCCAACCTCGTCCCGCCGGCTGACGTACCCGCCGACGGGCGCCGTAACCAGCTCGACTTCCTGCGCGAGCTGAACTCCGCCCACCTGCGCCGGCACCCGCGAGACACCGAGCTGGAGGCCCGCGTCGGCCATTACGAGTTGGCCGCCAAGATGCAGACCTCGGTTCCGGCCGTGCTCGACATCTCGACGGAGACGGAGGAGACGAAGCGCCTCTACGGCCTCGACAACCCGAAGACTGCCGAGTACGGCAAGCGCTGCCTGCTGGCCCGCCGCCTGGTGGAGCAGGGCGTGCGCTTCGTGCAGGTATTCCTCAGTGGCCAGCCCTGGGACACCCACGACAAGAACGCCGCCCGGCTGAAAGACCTCTGCGCCATGACCGATCGGCCGAGCGCCGCGCTGGTCACCGACCTGAAGCGGCGCGGCCTGCTCGACTCGACCATCGTGCTGTGGACGGGGGAATTCGGACGGCTGCCGGTGTCGCAGGGTGCCGACGGCCGCGACCACAACCGCCATGCCTTTTCGCTGTGGATCGCCGGCGGCGGCTTCCGAAAGGGATACGTCCACGGCGCCACCGACGACTTCGGCTACCGGGCGGTCACGGACGTGGTGCGCGCCCCCGATCTCCACGCGACGCTGCTGCACGCCCTGGGACTGGACCACACGCGCCTGACCGTCCGCCACGAGGGGCGCGACGACAGTTTGACCGATTTCGGGGTGACGCGCGCCGACGTGGTCGAGGGGCTGCTGGTCGCCCCCCATTGACCCGGCGACGGGACGTAATCGAGGTTGCCGTTTGCCCCATTTGTCCCATTTGCCCGTTGACAGGATGGCCACCGAGGGCTATTCTACATTTTTGGCAAAGTCTTTAATAGTCTCCGCGCCAATTTAAGCCGCCTTTACTATAGCCCGTTACAGATGACCTTGCACCAGTGACCTGGCAGCTTCCGGCTGGATTGCAGGTTGTTTATTGATACCACGAGTGCAAGGTCATCTGTAACGGGCTATAGGACGCAAGTGTCCTCGGGGAGTCATGGTTGCGGCCCGATGAATTCACTCCCGAGGCTCCGGGACGGCTGGTGCCGTCGCCGCTCGGCTACTGGACCTTCGAGCCGGCCCCGCTGCCGCCGGACCTGCGCTTCGACCTCGGACTGGTCCGGCAACTCTCCGAGGCGGATCGCGCGTTGGGAGAATTGGCGGGAGTCGGACGACGCCTGCCGAATCCTCATCTGCTTATCCGGCCGTTCATTCGCCGTGAGGCCGTCCTGTCTAGCCGAATCGAAGGGACGATCACCCGGCTTGACCAACTCTTCCTGTTTGAAGCCGAACCCGGTGAGATCGCTCATCCCGTCGATGTGGCGGAAGTGGCAAATTACGTTCATGCGTTGGAGGATGGGCTGCAGCGGATGGCAGACGGGCTGCCCCTCTGTTGGCGATTGTTGCGGGACGTCCATGCCCGGCTATTACAAGGCGTTCGCGGGGAGAACAGGCGGCCAGGCCAGTTCCGCAATTGCGACGTGCTGATTGGGCGGTCGGGGCAATCTTGGGACGAGGCTCGCTTCGTGCCCCCCGCGCACACCGCCCTCGACCCCATGTTGCGCGATCTGGAACGCTTCCTCAACGCCCCCGGCGATCTACCCGTCGTCGTGCAGCTGGCCCTGGCCCACTACCAGTTCGAGACGCTGCACCCGTTCAGGGACGGGAACGGCCGCCTCGGTCGGCTACTCATCACCCTAATGTTGTGCGAGCGCCGGGTGCTGCCGTTGCCTCTGCTCTATCTCAGCGCCTTTCTTGAACGGCACAGTCAGGACTACAAGGACGGGATGCTGGCGGTGAGTCGCCGCGGCGCCTGGGCCGAGTGGATACGATTCTTCGCTCAGGGCGTGGCCGAGCAGGCCCGCGATGCCGTTGATCGGGCGGCAAAACTACTAGACCTTTGGCAAGATTACCGCGTCCGCGTGAGGGAGGTGTCGCAATCGTCAGCTCCCTTGCAGCTGGTCGATGAACTCTTCGCGGCCCCGTACCTTACGATTACCCGCGCGGCGGAAGTCCTCAAAGTGACGTTTCCCACGGCGCAAACCGGCATGAAGAAACTCGAAGAGCTCGGCATGGTGCGCGAGATAACCGGCCAGAAGCGCAACCGCATCTACCAGGCGCGCGAGATCCTTGCCCTGCTCGACGCTCTACCGGCTAACGCAGCCACCGAATAGCGTAAGGCCGCCCCGCAATGGAAACCTCGGCGCAAGGCCAAGGGGCGCAAGGTCTAACGAAGAGTGTCACCAAGCCGCCCCCGCCAAGCCGCCCCCGTCGCGGCTGAAGAAGACCGGGCCCGAAAAGCGTACGGTCTCATCGGCTGGACTGGCGAGGCGGAAACGGTGCGGCGCGTGGCCCTCGACCTGGCTCGCATTATTTCGCCCGGAGCGTTCTAATTGG
>DATFNV010000374.1:0-4643 GCA_035266225.1 Gemmataceae bacterium | reverse complement strand
TCAAGGGGGCCCTCACGCCGCGCCAGGTCGCCGAGAAGGCCAAGGCGGCGCCCAAGGACGCCGCGATCTTCTTCGAGAAGGGGACCGTCGCGGAGTGGTACAACTCCAACGGCTGGATCTACCCCGTGCAGGGGCCGCCGGCGTCTGGCCTCGGGGCCGTGCAGCAGTTCTTCGAGGCCCTCGGCCTCACCCCGGCGCCGAAGGTAGAGATCAGCGAGCGCTCGGTGGAACTGGAAGCGGTCGCCGGTGCCTCGGTGCGCCACGTCCTGGAAATCCGCTCAGAGGAGAAACGCCCGGTTTACGCCCATGCGAGCAGCAGCGCCTCGTGGCTCGAAGTCGGCCGGGCCAAGCTCAACGGCCGCGTCGCCAGTATCCCCATCCTGGTGCCAAACGTCCCCGACCGGGCCGGCGAGACGCTGACGGCCAAGGTGACGGTGCAGGCCAACGGCAACCAGCGCTTCGTCGTGCCGGTGACGCTGATCATCGGCGGCAACTTCAACTTCGACGCCGACCCGCCCGCCAAGGCCGCCCCCGTCGAAGAGGAGGCCATCGTCGCCGCGCCGGCCCCGAAGAAGAGTGTCGCCGTGAAGCCGGCGCCCACCCCCGTTCCCAGGGAGGCGCCGCCCGAGCGGGTCATCAAGGTCCCGAAAGGGGCTCGCGGCCGGGAGAGTTTCTCGCCGCTGCATCTGCTGCCGCTGCTGGCACTGCTGGTCGTACTGGCTGGCGTCATGCTGGTCGATTGGCTCGCACCTCCCCTGGCCCACCGCGGCACGCCCTCGCTGGAGGGGGCGGGAGGAGAGGAGACGTTCAACCGCGTCTACGCCAATCTGAAGGATACCACCCCGCGCGTCGGTATCGACTTCGACGACCGCAAGCGCTTTGGCCTCGTCCTGCGCACCGAGCCCGACCCGAACGACCCGGAGAAGTTCAAGCGCCTCACCTACGAGGCCAAGGGGAGCTCGAACAACACCTGCGTCAAGGTCGATGGCCACGAGTACCTTTTCGGCAACACCGGCCAGGGGAGCTACGGCCGCTGGGTCAAGAGGGAAGTGAAGCGCAAGCCGCCGCGCATCGGCCAGGAGTCGATCTGGGAAGTTCCCAACGACGGCATCGTCGTGACGCAGATGGTCGATCTTGTCCCCGGGGATCAGACGCTCCTGCTCGACACCGTTCTGGTCCGCTACAAGGTGGAGAACCAGTCGGGCAACCCGCACACGGTCGGCCTGCGCGTTATGCTCGACACCTTCATCGGGGCCAACGACGGGGTTCCCTTCGCCGTCCCCGGCACAGACGGGCAGAAGGACCGCCTGATCGATACGATGGAAACATTCGACCAGAAGGACATCCCCGATTACGTCCAGGCGCTGGAGAACGGGGACGACCTGCAGAACCCCGGCACGGTGGCGCACCTCGGCCTGAAAGTGCCGGAGTACGAGTTGCTGCAGCAACTGCTCATCTGCCGCTGGCCGGGCAACAGGGAAATGGGCTGGAAGATGGAGCCGGAAGAGTCGATGCGCTCCAACGACAAGAAACCGGATTCGTGCGTGGTCCTCTACTGGCCCTACGTGCGGATGGACGAACACGGCGCGCCGCGGAACATGGCATTCACCTACGGGTTGAACTCCATCTCCGGGGTGAGCGGTTCCGGCGGGGGCGGCGACGGTAAGATCGCCCTGACGAGTGGCGGCAGCACGCGCCCCGGCAGGGAGTTCACCGTGACCGCCTACGTCAAGGATCCGAAGGAGGGTCAGGTGGTGGAGTTGATCCTCCCCAAAGGCTTCTCCTTCGCCAAGGGGCACGAGGCGAAGAAGACGGTCGAGGGCGGCAACGGCAACCTGGCTCAGGTGTCGTGGCGGGTGCGCTCGGGCCAGGAGGGCGAGCACACGTTGGAGGCGGTGTCCGGCGCCGCGCGGGCGACCCTGACGCTGCGCATCCGGGACGAGGGCTTGTTTTAACCTGGGGGTCGCCGGCGGCTTCGCCTCAGCAGAGGGCCGCAACCGGCGAGAATTCCGAGCGCGTGACAATGTCCTTCCGACTATTCGTGTATTACTGTGCGGTGTGCGGCGCCTGGGCCGCGTTCCTCGGCTGGGGGTTCGGGCGGCTGATTTCGTCGCCCTACGCCGAGGGGTCGCCCCACCCCGACGTCTTCGTCCGCACCATCCTGCGCGGCCTGAGCCTCGGCCTGATGCTGGCCTTCGGCCTCGGCCTCGTGGACGCCTTCTTTTCCTCGCGGGGGGTCGGCGCCATCATTCTCCGTGGCCTGTTCGTCGCCATAATCGGCCTGGTCAGCGGACTCCTCGGCGCCGCCGTCGGGCAGGGGTTGTACATGCTCACCGAGAGCGAGGTGTTCCGGGCGTTCGGTTGGGTGCTGGTCGGGCTGCTCATCGGCGCCTCGGTCGGCGTCTTCGACGTCCTTGCCCGATTGATGAAAGGTGAGGGGGCTGGTGGGGCCGTGCGCAAGGTGATCAACGGGGTCATCGGCGGGGGCGTCGGTGGACTGATCGGCGGCATCCTCTTCCTCGGGCTGCTCTTGGCCCTTGGCCGGTTATTCAACCGCGAGGACGTGCTGTCGAGTACCGCCTGGGGGATGGTCGTCCTGGGCGCCTGCATCGGCCTGTTCATCGGCCTGGCACAGGTCATCCTGAAGGAGGCGTGGGTGCGCGTGGAGGCCGGCTTCCGCCCCGGCCGCGAATTGATCCTGAGCAAGGACAAGATCACCATCGGCCGGGCCGAGTCGTGCGACATCGGCCTGTTCGGCGGCCAGGGGGTCGAGAAGATTCACGCCCGCATCGTCCAAAAGGGCAAGCGCTACCTGCTGGCCGACGACGATACGCCCGGCGGCACATTCCTGAACGACGAGAGGATCAGTGAGCCCACGGAGCTGCGCAACGGCGACACCATTCGCGTCGGCAACTGCGTCCTCCGCTTCGGCGAGAGGCAGAAGAACTAAGTTTAGCCGTCGCCCTCGGGGCGGCGCAGATTCATCGGTTCGCGAAATGATAACTCCAGGGCGGCCGCTCAACGGGAATTAGAGGAACACATGCCCCAGGTCATCAGCTGCCCAAAGTGCAGCCAGAAGATGCAGGTGCCGGACGGATCGACCGGCAAGCAGGTCAAGTGCCCCGGCTGCAAGACGGTGTTCGTCATCGGCGGCGCGGCGCCTGCCCCGGCGCGGCAGCCGGTCGGCGCGGCCGCCGGTGCGGCCGTGTCGGCGCCCAGCGCCGCGGCCGCCCCGCCGCGGCCGGCTCCCGCCCCGGCCCCGCCGCCGAAGCCTGCCGCCGCGCCGCCCGCCCCCGCGCCGGAACCGGGCGCAACGCCGCAGTACTGTCCGTCGTGCAAGGCGAAGCTCAACGAGGGGGCGATCGCCTGCATGGACTGCGGTTACCTCTTGCAGCCGGAGGCCGGCGCCAGCGAGAGCGACGGGCCCCCCAACCTATGCAGCAATCCCGCCTGCGGCGTCGCCAACCCGCCTGGGGAGCGCACCTGCCAGCGCTGCGGCAACCCGCTGCCCACCGCCCCCGGCACCGTCCTGCACAACCGCTACCGCATCGAGAAGCTGCTGGCGATGGGCGGCTTCGGCGCCGTCTACCTCGCCACCGACACCAAGGGCAGCAACCGCCAGGTGGCCATCAAGGACATGATTTGTCCCGATCCGCAGGAATTCGCCATCCGCCTCAACTTCTTCCGCCGCGAGGCGGAAATCCTGCGCTCGCTGGAACAACTCCCCGTTGTGCCGCGCGTCCACGACCTCATCGAGCAGGGGCAGGCCGCCCACCTGGTGCTCGAATTCATCCGCGGCCAGGATCTGCTCAAGATCATGGAGGCCAACAGCAACAAGCCGTTCGGCGCCGAGCAGGTCATCGAGTGGGCCAAGAGTATTTGCGACGTGCTCTCGGTCATGCACGGCATGTCGCCGCCACTGGTCCACCGCGATTTGAAGCCGGATAACATCATGCTCCTGGAGGACGGGCGGACGATCAAGATGATCGACTTCGGCACGGCCCGCGACCTCGGCCGCACCGCCAAGGACCGCGCCGCTGCCAAGACCAAGGTTTACACCGAAGGCTACGCGCCGCCGGAGCAGATCATCGGCAAGCCCGAGCCGCGCAGCGACCTGTTTGCCCTGGCCGGCACCCTCTATCACCTGCTGACGGGCAAGTCACCGGAGGGCTTCTACACCGCCCGCGAACTGGAAGGCCAGCTGGGTGACGGCAACCCGCCGTGGCCGGCCGAGCAGCGTTGGCTGTACGAGTTGATCAAGATCAACCTCTCCGAGGACGTGAAGGACCGTTACTTCTCGGCCCGCGAGATCAAGGCGGACCTGGAGAAGCGGCAGGTGACGCGCGAGGTCGCTTGCCCGAAGTGCCGCAACAGCAACAAGGTGCGCGAGCCGTACTGTGCCAAGTGCGCCGAGCCGCTGACCGACCCGGCTCCGCCGTGCCACAACTGCGGCAAGACCAACCGCATGGGCAGCCGCTACTGTATCCACTGCGGCAACCACCTGCGTTAGAGTCACATTTTGCATTTTGCATTTTGCATTTTGCATTTTGCAGTCGATGACACAATCGACTGCAAAATGCAAAATGCAAAATGCAAAGGGCAAATTGGAACAAAAGAGACGCCGATGTCATCGACCCCTCCCT
>DATFNV010000373.1:0-3212 GCA_035266225.1 Gemmataceae bacterium | reverse complement strand
TGAGGCGACCTCCTGCGGCCGGCCGTAGCGGTCTAGCGTGCCCTCCTCCACCAGCTTGCCCGACTCGATGTCGTGGATGACCAGGAAGCGGTTCGTCACCGTACCGCCCGGGGCAACGCAGTTGACCGGCACGTTGTGGGGGCGGAGCTGCACGGCCAGGCAACGCGTGTATTCGTGGACGGCGGCCTTGGCCACCGCGTAGATCGCCCCGTCGTCGCGGCCATAGGTGCCGGCGATCGAGCCGACGGTGATGATTCGGCCGCCTTTGCGGGCTATCATCTCGGGCGCCACCTCCCGGCAGCAGAGGATGCACGAGAGCAGGTTGCGGTCCAGCACGGCCCGGACGTCGGCCAGGGGGATGCCGACACAGTCATCGGGACTGGGCCGGCCACCGCGACCGACAGCCGTTCCGCCCGCGCCGATGTCGCCGCCGGCGTTGGTCACCAGGATGTCGATCCGGCCGAACCGATCGCGGATGGCGGCGGCCATGCGCTTGACCTCGGCCTCGTCGGTCACGTCCCCCCAGACGGGCAGGGTGCTCCCGCCGGCCTCGGCGGCGACGTCCCGGGCGACCTGGTCCATCGACTCGCCTTCGCCGAACGACTTCGGGGAATCGGGCCGGGTGCCGTGGACGGCGACCTGCGCCCCCATGCGGCAGAGCTGCGTGGCCATGACCCGGCCCAGGCCGCGCGACGATCCCGTCACCCAGGCGACCTGCCCGGCCAGCGGTTTGTCCGTGAACATCGTCCCCTCCCGCGCAAAGGCTCAAGCCTGCAACCCCTGGATGACCAACTCGAGGAACTCGCGCGCCCGCTGGGCCAGGGCGTCCACCGCCTCGGGCTTGTCCGGTCGCGGCAGGAGGGGCGCGAAGACGTTCTCGCAGCACAACGGCATCACCCGGCCGGTGAAGGCGACGGGGTGAAGCAACTTGTAGTGGTCGATCTCCCCCAGGCCGGGGCCGCAGTCCTGGTCCTTGGGGAACTGGCGGTGGTCCTTGATGCAGAAGCCGCGCACCTCGTCGGCGCACTTTTTCAGGTCGGGAATGGGGTCGATCTTGTGGTAGTCCATCACGTTGCCGCCGTCGTAGCTGACCTTGACGCCGTCATCGTTGACCTCGCGCGTGATCTCGGCACAGGCGGCCCCGGTGCCGGTGTTGCCGCCGTGCTGCTTGACGACGATCACGACGCCGTGGTCGCGGGCCACCGGCCCCAGCTCCTTGAAGTTCTTCACCCACAGCTTCGCGTCGTTGCCCTTGGTGGTGCCCATCGTCAAGACCTGGGCGATACCGGCCGCGCCCGCCTGGAGGATGCGCTGCTTGAGCGCCTCGACATTTTCCGGCGACGGCCCGAAGGTCAGGACCGGCTCCAGGCCCAGGTCGCGGCACTTCTTGGCGAGTTCCTTGGCCTTCTCCGGCGGGGCGTCGCCGGCCAGGATCGGGACCTGCTTGCCGTCGGCGTCCCGGTGATTGGTGCCCCAGGCGACGTGGCGGTAGCCGGCAGCCTTGATGCCGCTGAGCGCCCGCTCGAACGGGAACTGGGCGTAGGGCAGGGTCATGCAGGCGACCTGGAACCTGGTCGGCTTGCCTTTATCCGCGGGCGGCTCCTTGTCCGCTGCCGGTGCGCGGCCGGACAGGGCCAGGCCGGCGAGTCCGGCGGTGGTGCAATGAAGGAACGTGCGGCGGTCCGGCCCGCCTCCGCCGGCGAGATCGCGAGCCATGGGATTTCCTCCGGTCGCGGGGGTGATCGTAAGTCTCGGCCCTGGGAGCCTCCTCGCCCCTGATGATAGGATCTTCCCGGCCGAGGGGAAGGTATGATGCCGCTGCTCTCCGCTGGCCGATGTCGAGAACGGTCATTGCAGGCCGATGACGTGTCCTCACCCCAGCGGAGTACGCGCGGGATGGCCAGGCTGGCGACGATGAGGCCCAGCTGGCCGACGCCAGCGACGAACACCAGCGCGGGAAGGCACGGGGTGAGTGCGGACACGGTCAGTCCTCTGTCACGACCGGCATGAGCACCGCCAGGGCAAACACCGCCGCCAGGTAGCCGTCCCCGAGCAGGAAGAGCACGTCGAAGAGGCGGTTGGCCCGGCGCAGCTCGCGGTCGTAGTAGAACAGCTGCAGCAGCACGCGCGAGCCCCAGAAGACGGCGAGGAAGCCCGCCAGCCCCCGGCCCAGGCCTCGCCCACTCGTCAGCTCGCCGGCGAAGAAGAAACACAAAAGGGCGAAGCCTCCCTGCACCAGCATGATGTAGACGTTCTGTACCAGGAAGACCTGCCGCAGGACGGGCGGGACGTTTCGGAGATGCTCCAGGTAGCGAAATTTGCCGAAGGCGAAAACATTGGCCGACGCGACGAGGAGGTGCAGGGCCCCGGCGACGTAGATCAAACTGGTTGGGAGCGACATGGAAGCCCTCCTTGGGACCTCAGGACTCTGTTCGGATGCCGGTGCCGCCCTCCCGAATTGTCTAACGATCAAACTCAGCCGCCGGGGCCGCGCGCTGGGTCGCCTACTCCCGCAAGCCGGAATCGCGGCCCCGGTCGGCTATAGCGCCTTGTTCGGCCTAACAGGCTCGCGCTTAAGTCGCTCTTGCCCACCACGCCCCCAAAAAGCAACTCCCCTCAACGACCCGATCTCGACCGAGCGGGGGCCGCCTGGTATCTTGGCCTAAGGAGGTGCATCATGCACGACGCCGCAGCCACGACACGCCCGTTCACCCTGCAACTGGCCGTCACCCTCACTGCGGTGATCCACCCCGAACCCGACGCCGGCGGCTTCTCGGCCGAGGTCCCCGCTCTGCCGGGCTGCTACACCCAGGGGGAGACGCTGGAAGAGGTCCAGGCCAACCTCAAGGAGGCAGCTGAGGTCTGGCTGGCCTTCCGCCCACGACCACGCCGCGCGGCCCCCCGCAGAGGGCGCGGCATGAAGCCGGTCTCCGGCAAGCGGATGTGCCGACTGGCGGCTGCACCAGGAAAATATCCGCCATAGTGAACCCTCCGCCGCCGAACGAGTCGTTGCAGGCGACCGGCGCGCCGGCACGTCTGCGGTGACAGGTCAAGCCTGGGACGGGCGCGCCGGCGCCTGAACTCCGCCGTTCGGCCGGGCTGCTGGGGCGCTGAACTCCGCGTTCGCAACTGTGCGGCGGGCCGGCACGCGCGCCGGCCGCCGGGCGGCCCGCTTGGGTCGGGGGGCCGCTCTCCCGTGTGCCGCGCGTGAG